>CAZDUD010000023.1:0-42644 GCA_964508485.1 uncultured Hyphomicrobium sp.
TGGTTGGCGTCGCCAGCCGGATCAGCGAAATGCCCTGCGCGCGCAAGAAAGGCCCCGTGAGGTCCGGCGCCAGCTTGACGACAACAGGCCGGCTGGGAAAGCCCGCCGCGATCTTGGCGGCCCGTGCCGCCATCACGCGCGAGAGCAGGTCGTCGAGCGCCTCCGGCGCTTGCAGATCGCGCAGCCCCGGCGTGTTAGGCGAGGAAATGTTGACCGCGAAGTAGCAAGCGACATCGTAGAAGGTCTCGATGCCGGCAACGTAGTCCGCGATCCGATCTGGGCTCTCTTTGTTGGCGCCGATATTGACCCCGACGATCCCGTGTTGCGGCCTCTCTTTAAGACGCTGCAGCGCGGCCGCATGCCCGCTGTTGTTGAAGCCGAGCCGGTTGATGACCGCGCGCGCGGCAATCAGGCGGAACACGCGCGGCGCGGGATTGCCTGCCTGCGGCCGGGGCGTCGTGGTTCCGACCTCTGCGAAGCCGCAGCCGAGCGCCAGCAAGGCATCCGCGACACGCGCGTCTTTGTCGAAGCCCGCCGCAACACCGAGCGGATTGGGAAAGGTGAGCCCCCAGAGCGAGATTTCGAGGAGCCTGTCGCGGGCCGCCGCATCGCGCGGATAGACGCCAAGCTCCAACGCACGCAGCGTGAGCTCGTGCGCAGTCTCGGGATCGAGTGCGAGGAGAAACGGCCGCGTGAGGCTGGTAAGCGCGCCCATCATGCCGCGACATCCTCAGGAATGACAGGCACGCCGTCTCCATCGAGTGCCAGCGGCTTCTCCCAGAGCGCGCTTGCGGTCGATAAAAAATTATAGAGATGAGGGAATAAATCGCCGCCGCGCGAAGTTTCCCACACGAGCGCGGGGCCGAGCGCCGTTTCATCGACGGCGACTAGAAGCAGATCTTGAACGCCCTTGAAGTGCTTGGCGGCCGTTCCGCGCACCTGATGGGCCACGGATAAATGAATAAAGCCGTCGCGCACGTCATCGGCTGAGCCGCGATAGGTCCCTTCGCGGCACGCCGCGTGCCATGCTTCCCTCTCGACAATCTTGAAGATCATGGAATCGACGTGTGTCCGGTTTCACGCACTGTTTCACAACGTGTCACGCAAGGAGCGGTGCCTTGTTCTCGCGCGCGCCGCCCTGCGCTACACTTCCCATGCTCGCGTCTCGAGGTCGATGCCGTGTGCACGCCATCACGCTCGGCTGAGCGAGCCGATAAGGGTTTCGACTGTGGCTAATAGCACGGGCTGCACAGGCTATGCGCAACCCAAAAATGATAATTCCAACGACGAACCGACGGATATTTTTCCGGACGAGCCGGGGCGCACGCTCCGGTGCGGGGCGTCATGTTCCTAACGAGAGAAGAAAACAGGGACACTCCGCGTGCGCGATCTTATTTCGGTCAGCGTTGTACCGCTCAAAGAGCTTTTTTCCGACGCCTTTCATTTCCGTCTTCCTTACTTCCAGCGTGCCTATGCGTGGCAGACCGAGCAGGTAGGACGGCTTCTGTCGGATATTTCAGGAGCTATGCGCGCGAGCGACGGCCAGCGCGGATACTTCCTTGGCAAGCTCATGATCGCCCAAAAGAGGGGCATCCCTGAGGCGGCCCTTGTCGACGGCCATCAGCGCATCATGTCGCTTACGATTCTGTTTGCCGTGCTGCGTGACCTCGAGAGCAATCCGCAGATGCAGGAAAGGCTCAACGGATTCATCCGCGGGAGCGACGTGCGGCTGAGCCCCCAGGAAGCTATCGCCCAATCGTGCGAGCGTTTCGTGCAGGCGCCGGGTGCAACCTCCGTCGAGCCTGACGAGGATTTCGACGTGTTGTCCGAGACCGAGCGCAACGTCATCGAGAATCGCAACTACCTGCGGACGGAATTGACCGGTCCCGAGTTCGGCCCCGCGGTAAGGCATGCCCTGATCGACTACCTCGCAGAGCGCTGCTGTGTGATCGTGTCCTCGGTGGAGGACGAGGACGTGGCCTGGGCCTTTCTGAGGACGGAGGAGGAGACGCGGGTCGACTTCTCGAAATCCGACCGCGCGAAGTTCAATCTGCTGTCGATCGTTCCGGCCGCCGAGCGCATCGAGTGCCAGAAGATCTGGGAAAGCTGCGAGGTGCTGCTGGGCGCGGTCGATATGCACGCCCTACTCGGACACCTTCGGACCCTGAAGCGCCGCAAGCAGAGTGGAAAGCCCATCGAGGTCGAAATTGCGGAGAGCTACAAGTTCAACGTAGCCGGCGCCGGTTCGTCGTTCCTGAGGGAGCAGTTGCAGCCCGCCGCCGAGCGCCTGGCCTTCCTGCGCCGCCGGGACAACGACGCAGGAGGCGTGGGAGAGCTCGCCGAACGGCTCGAGTGGATTGACCGGCAACTCTGGGTTCCGGCCGCCCTGCTTTGGCTGGAACGTCCGCGCGAGCCGGAGGAAACCCGCCTTTTCTTCAGACGGCTCGAACGATTGGTCTGGATGATGAGGATCGCGGGCTTCGATCCGACCAAGCAGCACAATCGCATCGCCCAGCTTCTGGGCGATATCGACCGCGGCGGCGCAGTCTCGAAAATGCGCGAGTTCGACGTGACGGCGGAGATGCGCGAGAAGGCGCTCGCGAACCTCAGGAGTCCCTCGTTCGACGCCAAGCGGTTCAGCACGCCGGTGCTGAGGCGCATCAGTATCGCGCTTGGTCAGGATCCGGGCCCCATCGAGCGCGACCGGCTGACCCTCGAGCATGTGCTGCCGCGCGCGTTCAACCCGCGAAGCGGCTGGCGGGCCCATTTCTCGTCTCCACGCGCGGTCAAGCAGTACGCGCACCGGCTCGGCAATCTGACCTTCCTCTCCCCCGAGGAGAACCAGAAGGCCGATACGCTCGAGTGGGATGCGAAGCGCCCCATCCTGGCCGGGTCGCAGGTCCTGCTGTCGAGCCGTCTCGCCGCAGCCAGGGAGTGGACACCCGCTCAGATCTTCGGACGCACCGAGGAGCTGATCGCCACCCTGTTCAAGGAATGGGAGATCAAGTTCTGAGCGGCAAGCTGCGGTCTAGGAGGCCTTCGCGTCGGCTGCGAGAAGCTCGCCGTCGAGCGCTTGAGCGATCAGCGCCCGCGTTTCCGGAACGCCGTAGACCGCGATGAACGAGCCGAAGCGCGGGCCTTTGCTTTCTCCGAGCAGGATCTCGTAGATGCTATTGAACCAGGCGTTCGAGACGCCCGGTTTTTCGGGCGTTGCGCCCTTGGCGGCGAGATCCTGGTAGCGTGGCACCGAGCGGCCGACATCGTAGAGGATCGTCTGCAGCTCCTCCGCGCTCGCACCCTCCGGCGCCTTGGCAAGCGCGTCCGACAGCGCCTGCAACGCCGCGCGCTCGACCTCGTCCGCAGGCCGGTGGCGCTTCTTCGGCTTCACGAAGTCCGTGTAGTAGCGCACCGCATAGCCGGCGAGCTGATCCAGCAGCGGATGCGTCTCCGGACTGACGCCTGGAACGTGCCGGCGGATGAAGCCCCACAGCACGCTCTTGTCGGCGGCATTGGACGCCGCCACGAGGTTGAGCAGAAGCGCGAACGTCAGCGGCGTATCGGCGGCAGGCGGGGCGCCGCTGTGAATATGCCAGACCGCATTGTCGAGCTTGGTCTTCGCATCCTGGCGCGGATAGGCAGCGAGAAGCTGCAGGTACTCGTCGACGGCGCGCGGAATGACATCGAAGTAAAGACGCTTGGCGCTGCGCGGCTTCTGGAACATGAAGAGCGCGAGGCTCTCGGGCGAGGCGTAGGTCAGCCACTCGTCGATGGTGAGGCCGTTGCCCTTCGACTTCGAGATCTTCTCGCCGTTCTCGTCGAGGAAAAGCTCGTAGACGTAATGCTCGGGCGCAACCCCGCCGAGGATCTGGCAGATCTTGTCGTAGATGGGCGCGTTCGTTTGGTGGTCCTTGCCGAACATCTCGAAGTCGACGCCGAGCGCCGCCCACCGCATGCCGAAGTCGGGCTTCCACTGCAGCTTGACGTGCCCGCCGGTCACCGGAAGCGTCACGTCGCGGCCGTCCTCGTCGGCGAACGTGATCGTGCCGTCCTTCGCGTTGACCTCCTTCATCGGCACGTAGAGCACGCGCCCGCTCGAAGGCGAGATGGGAAGGAACGGACTATAGGTCGCCTGCCGCTCGTCGCCGAGCGTCGGCAGCATCACCTTCATGATGTCGTCGTAGCGTTCGACCGCGCGCAACAGCACGGCGTCGAACCGGCCGGACTTGTAGTAGTCCGTCGCGCTCGCGAACTCGTACTCGAAGCCGAACGTGTCGAGGAAGCGCCGCAGCATCGCGTTGTTGTGGTCGCCGAAGCTCTTGTAGTCGCCGCCGAACGGATTGGGCACGGCGGTCAGCGGCATCTGCAAATAAGGTTCCAGCGCCGCACGGTCCGGCACGGTATCCGGGACCTTGCGCATCCCGTCCATGTCGTCGGAGAAGCACAGGAGCCGAGTCTTGATCTTGCCGCCCGTTAAGGCTTCGAAAGCATGGCGCACCATGGTCGTGCGCGCGACCTCGCCGAACGTGCCGATGTGCGGCAGCCCCGAAGGGCCATAGCCGGTCTCGAACAGCACGGTCTCGTTGCCGCTTTTCCTCTTCTCGACACGCTTGATGAGGCGGCGCGCTTCCTCGAACGGCCAGGCCTTGGCGTCGCCGAGAGCGGCGGTCATGGCAGGATCGAGGGCAACTGCATCGGTCATCGGGGCGGGCTTTCGAGCGTTTGCGGACATTGCTGTTTCAGCAGGAACGGCATTGCTAAAACAGCAATGAGAGGCCGCAACCTATGGGGCGCGGCCTAGCCCGTCAATTGCCGGGGACCGGCAGTTCACGCCGTTGTTTGTGCAGGCCCGGCCGGCCGGCGCGGACGGAACAGGCGCCGCAGCATGAGGAGCAGGATCACGCCTGCGAGCGCGAGGCCGATCACCACCAGCGGATGTTTCTCCCAGATCAGGAGGGGGGAGATATCCCCCTGCCACGCAGCCTTTGCGTCTTCGAGGATGACCTCGGGGCTGCCGCTGCCCTGGCGCAGCATCATGTCGACCGCGCGCGTCTGGTCCCGGCTCGCGAGCACCGCATCGCGCACGCGTGGCGCGGCGAGGCTCTGCATTTTGCCCGGCGTGGCCGCCACCGCCGTAAGCACGCGCTGACGCGGCTCGGGATCGAGGCCGTCGAGATAGCGAGAGAGCGACTCGAGCTCCGTCTCGGAGAAGGCACGCGCGAGCCGCTTCAGATCCTCGTTCGGAAGGCCGAACAGGCGGTCGCGTTGGTCGGGTGCCAGAGCGGCGAGACGCGTGATCGCCACATGGTCGTCGAGCGCAAGCAGCGTGGTGAGCGTCTTGCGCGTGAAGCCCTGCGGCGACGCGCGCTTGTAGATTTCGTGCTCGAGCACTTTCGGCAACTGGTCGCCGGCGAGCGCAGACCACCCAAGCGCCGCATCGATCGAGCGCGTATCGCGCGCGATCGCCATGGCCTGCTCCGGCAGGAAGCGCACGGCCTCGTTGAGCGAGCCGTCTTTCAGGCGTTTCAGCACACCCGCTTCCCCATCCGACGCCAGCACCAGCGCCACCACCTCGTCGAGGCGGGCGAGTTGCTCGGGCTTCACCGAGTCGAGGAAGGTCCGGAAGCCCGCATCCTTCTCGGCGATATCGAGCGCCTTCTGATGCGCGGAGCGGAAGCTGCGCCAGATCTCCACCACGCGATCGGCGGATTTGGCCGCGATTTCGTGCAGGTGCGCGTTGATTTGCTCGCCGATGGTCTTGGCGAGCTCGTCCTTGACGAGCGCCTTCGTCGCGTCCGACTTCATCTCATCGGCGATGATCGGGAGCACGCCGTTTCTGAGCTCCCATATGTCCTTGGCGACGAGAACGAGGCCGACGCCGCCGGCGGCTACCGACACCAGCCGGGCGAGGATGCTGCCCGCGAGCCGCTGTCCAACGCGGGCCGCGATGTTGGCGAGCTGGCGGCGCATGAGGATCATCGCGGCGCCCGCGATGCCCTCGCCCGATTGCTGGAGCACGGTGCCGGAGGAGATGGGCGCGCGGCCGGCAGCGGCCTGCACGCCAAAGTCCTTTTCCACATCGCCCGCAACGACACCGGCGACCGTCGAGCCATACCGTTCGCCGAGGAAGGCGCGCAGACATTCGAGCGCCGGGGTCACGGCATCCTGGCTCGCAAGCTCGAGCGCGCGTCCCACATCGTTGCCGACGCCCGTCGCAAGCGACTCGATCGCAGTCTTCATGGCGTCGGATTTGTAGACGCGCTCGGCGACCGCCGAGGAGATCTCTTGCGCCTTCTCGGAGTTGATCAGGGATTGCGCGAGACCTGCCCAGCTCGTCTCGCTGCGCACCTCCTCGATCGCGAGATCGACCCGCTTGGCGAGGAGATCGTCCATGCCGAGACGCCGCCACTGCACGTCGACGCTGGCGCGGTAGTCGAAGGACTTCACGCCGGCTTCGAGCGCCTTGAGCGAGAGAGCCTCGATGGAGCGTCGGAACCCCGCCTCGTCCGCGGACTGGCAGGCTTCGTAGTCGGCGCGGGTCATCGGGGGAGCGGCGAACACGGGAGCCGCTGCGCGCGTTGTGATCGACAGAACGAGCAACGCCGTGACGGCGGGGCGCAGAAAGAGAGACAACGACAAACTCCGAGCGGGCACGCGATAGCGGCGTGGATCCTGCGCGCCGGTCGCCGTTCACTATACGCGCGGGAGCTTAAGTGGCCAGTGACAATTCAGACACCTTCGGTTGCAGCGGGGATGGGTAACGCACCGGTTGCTCCTGCTCGCGCGAGGACGCGACAGCCCCTCCGCTCGCCTCCGAGAAAGTCATTTGATTTTGGGGTGCGGCAATCTGACCGGGTATTTGGTTTGCGAGGAAATATCCCCGCGCAATGGAGCGAGAAACACAATGGCGGCGCGATGTTGGATGTTTATGACCGCGAAGTGCAGGTATCGGATCGTCCGTTAACGCCAGGCTGGGCGTCACACTTCTGCCGTACACGCTTCCGACTAGAGCCCGCGCTGGCGATCGAAGCATGGTCCCGGCACCGGACTTCGCGTAAGTTCTCACGCGAAGGTTGTTCGATAAATCACCGTGATCATGGTTCTATTTACCTTGCGACCGATAGCCCCATAGGCAAGTGCGGTCCAAGAGTTGCAGGTAGGGACCACGAGCAGGCCCGACTGGCGGGACACGGTTGAACATCCACGCACGATGCGTCGCCTCCCAAGCGCGCGGTGGCAGCCGGTTAGTGAAATGTTTTCGTTTGAGTGGACTAAAGGACCAGTGGCGATGCCAAGGGAACTGCGGTCCGTTTAAACATCGGGCATAACGCCAAATAAAACAGCAGAGGACGGAAACCGAGGAGCAACGACCCGGGTCTCGATTAATGGGAATGCAAACTCCAAGCTTGGCATTTTCGGTTTAATCGGCTTTATTCCGTTTTGAGCAGTAACAGCGAGTTTACCTAACCGCATGAGCAAACAAGAAAAAATCAACGCCTATCGCGGCAGCCTGGTTATTCCGGGCGGCAGGATTGGCGTGCTCCTGGTTCACAGCCTCGGTGGCAATCCGGTTGAATTGCGATTTGTCGCCCAAGGACTTGCGCGCCAGGGATACACGGTTTACTGCCCGCTCCTTCCCGGTCTCGGCGGCGGCACCGATACGTCGGGCCTTTCGTCCTGGCAGGATTGGTACGCAGCCCTCGAGACGGCGCACGACGAGCTCAAGGCTCAATGCGATGTCGTCGTCGTCGGCGGCATTTCCGCAGGCTCCATGCTGGCGTTGAGGCTCGCACGCGAGCGCGCAGACGAGGTCGACGGCCTCCTGCTGTTCGCGCCGACCATCTGGCCTAACGGCTGGGCCATCCCGCTGCATTTCAATTTGTTCGCGCTGGTCTATCACAAGTGGGTCGCCTCGCTGATGCGTCTTCGTCAGCGCGCGCCTTACGGCATCAAGGACGAGCGCATCCGCAACTTCGTGATCGAGAGCTTCAAGAGCGAGGGTCGCCCGCTCGAGGATCTGTTCGGACGCGGCGGCGGTCTCGTGTGGGAGTTCAAGTCGCTTGCGCGTGACGTCAAGCGCCGGCTCGGCGAGATCACGCAGCACGCAGCGATCTTCCATCCGCGCGAGGATGATCAGAGCGACATCTCGAATGCGTTCCGTCTGCAGCGCGAGCTCGGCGGCGTCGTCGAGATGACGGTGCTCGACGACAGCTACCACATGGTGACGCTCGACCGTCAGCGCTCGATCGTTGTCGACCGCGCGGTTGAGTTCGTGCAGCGCCTGACGCTGAAGATCGAGGAGAAGGCGGCCGTCGCCCGCCTCGTCAAAGGCAAGGGCATCGCGGAATAGCCGTTTAATCCGTGCATTCCACTAAAAAAGGCCGGGTCTAGGACCCGGCCTTTTCATTTTGTGTCGCTGCTCTTTTCCGACGCGATTTCGCAGATCGGTCACGCCGGCGGAGGCGCACCTTCGCAGCGGGGAAGATCGGCCGGCGCCCGCGTCCAAATGAACGATTTGCCGAGCATCTTCACACCGAGGTAGCCGGTCACCTTGAGCTTGTCGGTCTCCGCGAGCTGCAGCGCGACGCTGTAGGTCTTGCCGGTCTTGGGATCGTAGATCTTGCCGTCGTCGAACGTGCCGTCGGACATGAGGGCGAGCCCCCAGACCATCGGCAGGCCGCAGATCGGGCGTCCTTGGTTGCCGGGGTCAGGGTTGTAGCGATCGTGCTTGGGAACGCCCTCCGCGTTGAGCGGATCCCTGAGCCAGACGATGCGCCCGCAGAGGCGGTTGGCGTTTTCCTGGCAGATGTAGATCTCGACCGCGCCCTGCCCGCTGTCGTCATACCAGACGCCGAGCTCGGGCCGGGCCGCGCTGCTTTCCGAGGAGAGGGCAACGAGCCCGATGAGAAGAGCCGGAACCAGCCGCGCCGCGGTGGCCGTTATGGTGAAAACTCTCTCGATCATAGGAAACCTGATGGCTATGGAGGATGCTTTCGATCACGCCTGCGCTGAACGGTGTCCCTTCGTCGCAGGAGCCTTAATCAGCAACGAAAAACGGCGAAAACACGAAAGTGCAGTCCTTATCTTCCAAGACCCTAGGCATATCAAGGGGGCCAGAAATGGATTACCATCTTTCTGCCTTAGCACTTTGATTTGAGAGCCTTGACGCTACAAGGGTGGTGCAGGCGCCGGGCAAAACTTATATACCGGCTCGCGGGCGCACCACGTTAGAATGGCCTGCAATCCGCGGGCATGAATTCGAGCAGGCTTTTTCGGCGCTCGATTGACAAATCGGTCTGAGCCTCGACGGCGCGCTTAGCCCCTAATCTCGTTCGGTTCCTGAGTAGAAGATGGTCCTTACTCTCGCGTTCCGTAATCTCTTCCACGACCGCATCCGGCTCGCCGTGACGCTGGTGGGAATTCTATTCTCGATCGTCCTGGTCGCGATCCAGCTCGGTATGTATCTGGGCTCGAGTCGCATGATCACGTCCATGATCGAGCGCTCGAACAGCGACCTGTGGATCATGACCTACGGCGCCAAGAGCTTCGAGGAAGGCGGTATCCTGCTCACGACCCGCGAACGCCATCAGGCGCTCGCAACCCCAGGCGTCAAAGCCGTGATCCCGCTCGTCGTGGCCTTCGCCGAGTGGCGCAAGCCGGAAGGCGGCTCCACGCGTGTGGTCCTCGTCGGCACCGATGCCGAGGACGGAGCGCTTGAGCCCTGGTCGCTGGTCCAGGGCACCTGGCAGGACATCAAGTCGCCCGACGCCATCTCCGCCGACGACACCTATTTCCGCGAGCTTGGCATCAACGGCATCGGCGACACCGCGCAGATCGCCATGGGACGCGTCAAGGTCAAGGCGCTGACGCACCGCATCCGCTCCTTCACGCAGTCCCCGTATGTGTTCACGACGCTCTCGCGCGCGCGCAGCCTGCTCGGCGCCGAAAGCGACAAGGCGACCTACTATCTCGTGCAGCTCGAGCCCGGCGCGAACCTGGAAACAGTCCGTCGCGAGCTTCTGAACCGGCTCGATGGCGCCGAGGTGCTGACCAAGGGTGAGTTCGAGGAGCGGAGCCTGCGCCAGTGGTTGTTCCGCACCGGTGCCGGACTTGCGCTCATCGGCGGAGCGTTGCTCGGCATTCTCGTCGGCACGGTCATTGTCGCTCAGACGCTCTATTCGAGCACCAAGGATCATCTGAACGAGTTCGCGACGCTGCGCGCGCTCGGCTCGTCGTCGGGCTACATCTACAAGGTCATTCTCGCACAGGCCGGGATGAGCGCCGTCATCGGCTACGCGCTGGGCATCCTGATCTCGCTGGGCATCCTCTATATCAGTCGCAACACGCCGCTACCCCTGGTCATGACGCCGGGGCTTGCGGTCACACTCCTCGGCCTTACGCTCTTCATGTCGGCGGTCTCTGCGATCTCGGCGATCATCAAGGTCACACGGATCGACCCAGCGACGGTGTTCAACAGATGACGCAACCTGTCCTCGAAGCGGTCAATGTCGTCAAGGAGCTCGGCAAGGGCGCCGGCAAGGTTGTCGCCTTGAAGGGCGTGAACCTGTCGCTCGTCAAGGGCGAGCTGACGCTGCTCATGGGACCGTCCGGCAGCGGCAAGACCACGCTCTTGTCGATCCTCGGCTGCATCCTGACGCCGACCTCCGGCACGGTCCGCGTCGAAGGCGAGGAGGTGGCCGGCAAGAGCGCCGAGGAGCTGGCGGAGCTGCGCCGCAAGCACATCGGCTTCATCTTCCAATCGTACAACCTGTTCCCGACGCTGTCGGCGTTGGAGAACGTGCGCATCGCGCTCGACGTGATCGGCCGCAAGGGCTATCAGGCGGCGCAGCGCGCGGAGGAATGCCTGCGCGATGTGGGCCTCGGCAACCGGCTGAAGAATTACCCGTCGAACCTCTCGGGCGGAGAGCAGCAGCGCGTCGCCGTGGCGCGCGCCATTGCGGCATCCCCGTCCGTGGTGCTGGCCGACGAGCCGACCGCGGCACTCGACAGCGAGAACGGCCACGCGGTCATGGCGCTCCTGGCGCGCATTGCCAAGGAGCAGAACCGCAGTGTTCTGGCGGTGACGCACGACCCGCGCACCCTCGGCTATGCCGATCGCGTCGTGCGTATCGAGGATGGATTGATCGTCGGCGAGGAGCGGAGACCGCAGGGTCTCGACGCACCTGAGATTGCCGACCTGACAAAGAGGCGAAAAGCGAATGGCTAAACTCGATCCCACAGTCACGGCCGTGGCGGCCGCTGCCATCGCGGCGATCGTGACCAGCGTGACATTGAATCAGCTCGCCCCGAAGCTCGGCGGCGAAGCGCAGGCAGACAGCGTGCATGCGGCCGACAGCCTCACGACGCGCCCGGTCTGGGCTGCCTCCGCGACCGGTCGCGTTGAGCCGAAGGACGGCGAGGTTCGCATTTCGTCGGAGGTTCCGGGGCGCATCGTTGATGTCATCGTAGCGACCAATGACAAGGTGACGGCGGGCGATCCGCTCGTCCTGCTCGATGCGGACGATCTCGGGCCCAAGCTCGATGCGGCAGTGTCTGAAGCTCAGGTCCGCTTGCTCGAGCGCGACGAGGAGCCGGCAACCGGCCTCGCTCAGGAGCGGCGGGTGGCCGAGGATGCCTTGAACGACTCCGAGCGCGCGCGCTTCCAGGCGCAGCAGGCGTTTGACGACGCCTATCGCCAGGCAAGGCACGGTGGAGGCGACGACAACGCGCTGAATGCCGCGCGCGACAAGCTGACGGCGGCGCAGAAGAAAGTTACCGACGACCGCGCCGCGTTGGATGCCGTGCTGGCGAAACCCAACCTTCCGCTGCCGACGCGTCTCGAATCCGCGCTCTGGATTGCCCGCACGGATGTGACCCAGGTGGAGAACGCCATCGAGAAGATGCGCGTGCGCGCCCCCGCCAACGGCTCGGTCCTGAACGTCTGGGCGCGTGTCGGCGAAATGGCGCAACCCTCGCCCGATGCCGCGCTGCTGTTGTTCGGCGACCTGTCGAGCCTGCGCGTGCGTGCCGAGGTCGAGGAGCGCGACGTGACCAAAATCCGCGTTGGCCAGCGTGTCGTCGTGCGCGCGGACGCCTTCCCGGACAAGGACTTTGAAGGTGTTGTCACGCAGGTAGCGCCCGCGCTCGGAACCCCGCGCATCACGACGCGCGGCCCGCGCCGGCCGAACGACGTCGAGGTGCTCGAGGTGCTCGCCGCGCTCGACGGCAACACACCGCTACTTACGGGCATGCGCGTCGACGTGTTCTTCCGCCACGACACGTCCGCCTCCGCAGCTCCCGCGCGGTAGGAAGCTTCAGCTCCTGACCCTCCTCCACTCCATGGCCGGGCTTGACCCGGCCATCCAGGGCGTTCGGTTTCGTCCGTCGCGTGCCGTGGGAGTATTACTCCGCCTTCGAGCGGGCCGCGCCGACCACGCGGGCAATAAGCCAGATCGGCACGACGACCAGCGCGCCGAGCAGCATGTACTCGATGATCCATTCGATGGCGCCGAACCCGAGATCGTAGAGGTTCCGCAACAGCTCGTTGATCCGCTGGAAGAAGTTGCGAAGGTCGATGCCGAGCGCCTTCATCACGATCCCGACCACGATCGAGATCAGCGCGAGCCGGAGGATCACCCCGAGCGGGTTTCCGCCAAAAATCGTGTTACGGTCCATGCTGCAATCCTTGAACGAGCCGCTCCCCGTCTAGCATAGAGAGCGGCGGACGCGAAGGACGTCTCTCTGCGTGAACGGCGTAACCACTAAGGCGAAAAACGCGTCCAAGGCCCGAAGGCCGGCGGAGCGGGCGGAAAGCAGCCCCGTCGCGCTGCCGCAACCGTTTGCGGACTGGTTCCGCCGCCGTGGATGGCAGCCCCGTGCCCACCAGCTCGCGCTCGTCGACAAATCCCGCGCCCGCCGCTCGACGCTGCTGATTGCGCCCACCGGCGCCGGCAAGACGCTGGCCGGCTTCTTGCCGAGCCTGATTGCGCTCACCGAAGCGCCGCGCCCCAAACAGGGCGCCGGCCTGCGCACACTCTACATTTCGCCGTTGAAGGCGCTGGCGGAGGACATTTCCCGCAACCTCGTCACACCGGTCTCGGAGATGGACCTCAAGGTCTCGATCGAGACGCGCACGGGCGATACCTCGGTCGCGCGCCGCGCCCGCCAGCGCGTGAAGCCGCCGCAGATCCTGCTCACCACGCCCGAGCAGGTCGCGCTCATGCTGTCGGGTTCCGATGCCGGCTACGTGTTCGCCGACCTCGACACGATCATCCTCGACGAGCTGCACGCGCTCGCGCCGTCGAAACGCGGCGATCTCCTGTCGCTTGGCCTCGCGCGCCTGAGCACCATTGCCCCAAACCTCATGACGCTTGGCCTGTCCGCGACCGTCGCGCGACCATCCGAGCTCCTGAGCTACCTCGTCCCGCAGCGCGATCCCGACCATATGCGCACGCTGGCCGATCTCGTCATCGCCCCCGGCGGCGCCGAGCCTGAGATCGACATCCTGGAGATCGAAGAGCCCGTACCCTGGAGCGGCCATTCCGCCCGCTACGCCATGCACGAGATCTACCGTGCGATTGCCGGACACAAGACGACGCTCGTCTTCGTCAACACGCGCATGCAGGCGGAGATGGTGTTCCAGGAGCTGTGGCGCATCAACGAGCAGGCACTCCCCATCGCGCTGCATCACGGCTCGCTCGACAAGGCGCGCCGGCTCAAGGTCGAGGCCGCCATGGCCGAGGGCAAGCTGCGCGCTGTCGTCGCCACCTCCACGCTCGACCTCGGTATCGACTGGGGCGACGTGGATCTGGTCGTCAATGTTGGCGCGCCGAAGGGAGCCTCCCGTCTCGCGCAGCGCATCGGCCGCGCCAACCACCGGCTCGACGAGCCGTCGGCTGCGCTGCTGGTGCCCGCCAACCGCTTCGAGGTGCTCGAGTGCCGCGCCGCGCTGGAGGCCGCCAAGGCCGGCGAGCAGGATGCGATCATCTCGCGCTCTGGCGCGCTCGACGTGCTCGCGCAGCATGTGCTCGGCATGGCCTGCAGCGGCCCGTTCAAGCCCGACGACTTGTTCCACGAGGTGCGATCTGCCGCGCCCTACGCCGGCCTGACGCGCGCCCGCTTCGACCGCGTCGTCGATTTCGTCGCGACCGGCGGCTACGCGCTCAAATCCTACGAGCGGTTCGCGCGCCTGCGTCCGACTGAGGACGGCCGCCTGCGGCTCGCGCATCCGAGTCTCATCCGCCAGTACCGCATGAACGCCGGCACCATCGTCGAGGCGCCGATGATCAAGATCCGCCTCATCGGCCAGCGCCGCGGCCGGAAGCTCGGCAAGCCCGGCGCCGCGCGTCCCTTGATCGGCGGACGCGTCCTGGGCGAGGTCGAGGAGTACTTCGTCGAGCAGCTTGCGCCGGGCAACACGTTCGTGTTCGCGGGCGAGATCCTGCGCTTCGAGGGCATGGCGGAGACGGAAGCCTTCGTCACGCGCGCGCCCGGCGCCGACGCCATGATCCCGAGCTACGCCGGAGGCAAGTTTCCGCTCTCGACGCATCTAGCGAAGCGCGTGCGCGCCATGCTGGCCGATTCAACACGATGGACGGACCTGCCGACGCCTGTCGCCGAATGGCTCGGCTTCCAGCATGACTATTCCCAGCTTCCCGGCGCCGACGACGTGCTCGTCGAGACCTTCCCGCGTCGCTCGCGCCATTTCATGGTCGCCTACCCGTTCGAGGGGCGCCTCGCACACCAGACGCTCGGCATGCTGCTGACGCGCCGCCTGGAGCGCGAGGGCGCCCAGCCGCTCGGCTTCGTCGCCAACGACTACGGCCTCGCCGTCTGGGGCTTGGGCGACCTCTCGGGCCGCATCGCCAACGGCAGCCTGAGCCTCGCGCGCCTGTTCGACGAGGACATGCTGGGCGACGACCTTGAGAGCTGGCTCGCGGAATCGAGCCTTATGCGCCGCACGTTCCGCAATGTGGCGGTGATCTCGGGTCTGATCGAGCGCAAGCACCCCGGCCGCGAAAAGAGTGGCCGCCAGGTCACGATGTCGACAGATCTCATCTACAACGTGCTGCGCCGCCATGATCCGGGCCACATTCTCTTGGAAGCGGCCTGGGAGGACGCGGCCACGGGTCTATTGGATATTGCTCGCCTTGGCCAATTCCTGGCCCGCGCGCGCGGTCGAATCAGGCATCAAGCTCTGGACCGGGTCTCGCCGCTTGCGGTACCGATTTTGCTCGAGATCGGCGTCGAGCCCGTCGGCCGGCTGACGCGCGAGGATCTGCTGCGCGAAGCCGCCGAGGAGCTGATCGCGGAAGCGATGCACTTGGCTGATGAAGACGGGGCAACACGTGAGAAGCACGACGCAAATGCTGGAGCTCAAGCCCGAGCGTCTCGACGTCGGTGAGTTCAGCCAGCAGCCGATATCGATTGCGGGCCGCTCTCTCGTAGCGGACGTCTCGGGTGCCCTCTACTGGCCGGCCGAGGACCTTCTGATCGTCGCCGACCTTCACCTGGAGAAGGGCTCAGCCTTCGCCTCGCGCGGGATCATGCTGCCGCCCTATGACACGGCCGCCACCTTGGAACGGCTCGCCGCCACGCTCGATGCGTATCCGGCCGCAACCGTCCTCTGCCTCGGCGACAGCTTCCACGATTGCGGCGCCGCGGACCGCATGAGCCCCGTGGACCGTGAGACGCTCGCCATCCTGCAGGAGGACCGCGCGTGGATTTGGCTCAACGGCAACCATGATCCGGTGATCGATGTGTGCCTGGGCGGCAGAGTTTTACAGGATGTCACCATCGGAGGGCTCACCTTCCGTCACGAGCCGACGGCCGGCCCCGTGACGCACGAGATCGCGGGCCATCTGCATCCGGCCGCGCGCGTCTCGTTTCACGGCCACGTCATCCGCCGCCCCTGTTTCGTCAGCAACGGCATGCGCCTCGTGCTGCCCGCCTTCGGCACCTACGCCGGCGGCCTCAACGTTCTCGACGACGCATTTTCGCCCGTGTTCGGCAACGACGGCCTGTCGGTTCTGGTGCTGGGTCAGGAAGGCCTCTATCCCATCGCCTCCCGCCTCCTCAAAGAAGACTGAGCGCAGCTTAGGCTGGCGGCTGGCGACGGAACGGCATCGACGCGAGCCAGCCGGAAAGCGCCGCGACCAGCACGGCAGCGATCCCGTAGTAGAGCGGATGGTGGATGGCCGCCCGATAGAGCCACAGCTCAATTCCGCTACGCTCGAGCCGCACCTTGGACTGGAACGTGCTCAGGAGATCGCCTTCGCGGAACAGGTACACGCGCGCCGTCATCGGCCCCACCGGCACATTGGCCGGTAGCGCGATAGAGCTGCGGAACAGGCTCTTGCCGATGAAGATCACGGCATAGTCTTCTTTGATATAAAGCCCGTCCTTCTGCTTGAGCCGGACCACGGCATCCTTGTAGTCCTTGATCTCGCCCGGCTGCGTCTCGATGACGGAGTGCGCCGCCGGCGACAGGCGCGCGTAGTCGTGACCGATGGCGTTGCGCTCGAGGAATGCTGCGTCCGCGATCTCCTCGATGGGGCGCGTAGACGCGATGGCATAGTAGCTCGGCACGCTCTCGAAGTTGACGGCGTCCGTGTTGATCCAGAGCCCCGCGACGTTCGTCTTCCGCCGCACCGTAACGGGGATCGGCATGCCCTCGAGCACGACGATGACGTCATAATAGCCCGCTTCCGCGCTCGGTTGGCGGCTGTTGACCACCGATCCGAACACCACGATCTCGGTGCCCGTGAACGCCGAGGTGACGGCGATCGTCCGCGTCGAGACGTCCGCCTCCACCGCCTCCTTGGCGGACTCCGGCAACCGGGTGCCCGCTGCGGCGCGCTCGGCGGGGCGCGGCGCTGGCGCCGCGGTACGCGGATCGGCCTTGCGCTTGCGGTCCGGTTTGCGCAGCGGCTTTCCGAAGTCCGGCAGCGCGGCATCGGGCTTTTGCTTCGCGCTCTGGGCAGGGGCCGGTCCGGCGGACGCGCACCAGGCCGCGGCGGCTGCCAGCAGCAGGAAAACCCATCCGCGCTGTCCGCCTCGCGCCGTCATCCCGGACCTCCGAGCGACGTGATGGAGAACAGCTCCGGCGGCGTCATGACGAGGTCCCAGCCGATGCGCGCGCAGACAAGCAGCACCAGTGCCGCAAGCAACAGACGTAGCTGCTCGCCCTTGAGGCGCGCCCCTGCGGCCGCGCCGTACTGCGCGCCGACGACGCCGCTCACGATGAGCAGGAGCGCGAGCACGATGTCCACGCTGTAGTTCTCGGTCGACTGCATGACCGTCGTCACCGCCGCGACGAACACGATCTGGAACAGCGACGTGCCGACCACGACGTTGGTCGGCATGCGCAGCAGATAGATCAGGGCCGGCACCATGATGAAGCCGCCGCCCGCGCCCATGATGGCGCCGAGGAAGCCGACGAACGCGCCGATCATCATCGGTGGAATGGCACTGATGTAGAGCTTCGAGCGGTGGAAGCGGATCTTGAGCGGCAGCTTGTGGATCCAGTTGTGCTGGCCCGAGCGGCGCAACGCGCGAGGCTGCCCACTGCGCGCGGCCTGGATGGCGTTGAGGCTCTCGATCAGCATCAAGGTGCCGATCACGCCGAGAAAGGTGACGTAGGCGAGGGCGACGAACAGATCGAACTGGCCCGCGATCCGCAGGATGCGCACCATCTTGACGCCGATCACCGAGCCCAGGACGCCGCCCGCGAGCAGCACCAGCCCCATCTTTATGTCGACGTTGTTGCGCCGGTATTGCGCGATCGCCCCCGAGACGGACGACGCCACGATCTGTGCCGCACCCGTTCCGACCGCCACGGCCGAGGGAATGCCGGAGAAGATCAGGAGCGGCGTCATCAGGAAGCCGCCGCCCACGCCGAACATGCCGGACAGAAAGCCCACCGCGCAGCCCATCCCGAGGAACAGCAGCACATTGGCGCTCATCTCGGCGATCGGCAGATAGATGTGCATTGCCTGGATGCGTTACGCTGCTACCGGAAGGTGGACATCTGGACCGCCGCGCGGGGTTGCTCCCGTCTTGCCAGCCGCGTCGGGTAAACTGAGGGCACGGAGGTGCCGGCCCGCACGGGGCATCGTATTGAACCTTTTCCGGGAGTGCCAGTGCTGCGTCGCGGGAAGCAGCCTCGGCGGCTCGGAAAAATCCCAAGGTGCGGACCTTGCACGAGCCGTCGCCGAGAAATTCTTAAGTGTTTGTGTCGTTATTGACGCGCTTCTTCCAGTCCTCGCCGGCGGTGCGGGCATCGTTGGCCAGCGGCGAGGCAGGCCGGGCCTGGAAGGCGGCGATCATTCCGTCCGCGGAGGCAAGCTCCTCGGCGCTGAGGACGGGAATGAGCGCGTCGCGCCGCTGCTCCGCATCTCCATCGCCGCGCTTGGCCGCCAGCGCATACCACTTGTACGCTGCGATCCGGTCCGCCGGCGCACCGAGCCCGTTCTCCAGGAGGACACCGAGATTGTACTGGCTGTCGGCCAATCCATGCTCGGCGGCCTCAAGGAACCATGGCATGGCGGCGGCATAGTCGGGCCGCTCGCCGCCGGCGATCAAGACGGCGAGATTGTGCATCGACTTCACGTTGCCGCCCTCGGCCGCGCGCTGATACCAGACCTTGGCCCGCTCGAGATCCTTGGCAATGCCGAGCCCGCGCTCATAGAAGGTGCCGAGGCGATACTGGGCCTGCGCGAAGCCCTTGGCCGCCGAGCGCTGATACCAGCGCAAGGCTTCCGCGTAGTCCTGGCCCGTGCCTTTGCCTTCCGCGAGCCGGGCGCCGACTTCGAATTCGGCCGACGCATCGCCGTTGGCGGCTGCAACACGGAGCGACATGGGTCCGACGGTGGCGGGCGGCAGATCGAGCCGGCTGACGCGCTGCGCGCCGTCGCTGGCGGGATCGAGCTCCGGCACCGGATAGGCCGCCGCGATACGCCCGTGCGCTTCGGGCAGCATGGCGCTGGCGGATTGACCCGCAGCAAGCATCCCGAGCTTGCCCGACAGGCTGGCGAGAACTTGCTGCTCGTAGACGCCCGCCACCGCGGCATCGGGCAGCGCGCCAGCGGAATTCATGACCGTCATGCCGTGCGGAACGTCAGATGCCGAGGTGTCTCGAGCGGGCTCGATCATATCCGACGGGTTGAGGACGTCGTCGTGGAAGCCGTAGGGAACCGGCACCTGACCGGTGTCGCCGCCGAGATCGGAGCGCGGTCCGGCGCTCGGCCAGCGCGCGGGGGGCTCGGCGGCGGTAGTCCCCGTGTCGGCGGGGAGCTTGGAGTCCGCACCCGCCGCATCATGCGGCGCGGTCGTGGCGGGCCGCGCGATCTCCGGAGCGGCCGGCCGCGAGCCGGACTTGCGGTTGATCAGGAGAAGCCCGCCGTTGATGGCGATGATGAGCGCCAGCACGCCCGCCAGCAGCTTGGTGGACATGCCGAACAGCCGCCCGGACCCACCACCGGCCTCCGGCGCTTTCGTCTGGGTGAGGTTGGCGCGCGCCTCTGCGATCGGATCGGGCGTCGCGGCCTCGGCCTGCTCGCCAAGCGCTTCCGCGCGGTTCGCGGCTGCCTTCAGCTTGGCCCGGCGGGCATCGGCGATGAAGTCGCGCCTGAGACGGTCGAGCGGCGACTCGGGCTCGTCGGAAACGGCAGGCTCGATCGAGGTCACGGGATCGGCGAACGCGGCCGGAATCTCCACTGGCTCCTCGGCAGGTTCGGCGGTGTCCTTGGCACTGAAGCCGTCGAAGCGCGTGTCCCGGAAGCTATACGGAGCCTCGCTTGCTGTGGCGGGCTCGGTAGCGGGCGGCTCGGGCGGTTCCGGATTCCATGTGTCCTGAGGCGGAGGCCCGAGGATCGGCCCCTGCACCGGCGGGGGCTCGGCAGCCGCTGCCTGCTGCGCTTGCTGCTGCTCCAGCGCGTCCATGCGGTCGAGGACCGCCACGAGCGCCTGCTGCAGCGTCTCGAGCATGCCGAAGGCCGTCTGCTCGTTCTGGCGCTGCTCCTGAATGGCCTGCTCCAGCAGGTCCTTGAGCTCGGTATAGCCATCCGCTTGCGCGCTGACCCGCCCGGAGAGCGTGCTCACAAGCGAGACCGCGTGCGCTTCCGCCTCGCGCCGGTCCGCGATGGAGGCCTCGATCAGCCGCCGCAAGGCGTCGTGACGGTCGCTAAGCTCCGCGCCTTCGAGCGCGAGGCGTGCGTGCGTTTCCTCGGCAGCTCGCCGGGCAACGGTTTCGAGGTCGGCCGCAAAACGGCTGTCGGCGTTGAGGAGCTTGGTGATCCGCTCGTCGGAGACCTGCTGCATCACGGTGCGCAAGTCGCTTTCGATGCCGTCGATGCGCGAGACGTGGCGCTCGAGCTCGTTGAGCTTGTCGTTGAGGTCATTCACACGCACCTCGATGAGACGCATGCCGTCGAGGTCGGCGCGCCGCGCCACATCCTGAAGCACGGTGTCGAGGTGCGTCTGGAAGGAATCGAGCCGCTCCTCGAGCACGGCCACCGCCGGGCCCGGCTTGAGGTCGGTGAGCGCCTGCGTGATGCGCTGCGTGACGTCGTTGAAGCGCTCGCCGATCCAGGCCTGCTGAGTGTAGGACATCGCGCCCGCTGCCGCATGAGGTGCGGGCTCCGTTTCGGCAGCCTCATGCCCTTGCATCAGCTCTTCCGCGGCATCGGAATCCCAAGGCTCGTCGCCGGCCTCCTCGAGCAGCATGTAGGTGCGCTGGGCCGCGCGCCGCTCGCTCGGACCCTGAGCGTCCACCGTCCTGAGTCGCTCCGTGATGGAGGCCATAGTCTCGCTCTGCTGGCGCTGCGCGTCCTCGATCGCGCGCGCAATCTCGTCCAGGGCGCGGCCCGATGGGGCTGCGCCGCCGGGGCCGAAGGGGCTCCGGCGCGGCTGTCCGCTCTCCTGGTCGAATTGCAGCATGAAGGGTCCCCAAGGGTGCAGTCTGCGCCCAACGCCGGCCGCCCCCGTGCGGGGAAGGCGGAAGACCGCCTCGTGGCAGGTTGAACGCGTGCAGGGCCAGACGAGGCACGAACCAGAAACCCGTACGCTGCGAAGTTCGCAGTCAGTAGTAAATGATCTATTAAACACACTGAAAGAGCAGGAAAATCGAGGATTGGAGAGTGGCGGAAAACGCCGCGCTCGGATGCCGCCCCGAAGTGATTCGCGCCCGCGCCGGGTTGGAGGGGGCCGAACCCGGGTCACAATCGTTTGTTATGATTAAGATCGACCATAACCCCACGACCGAGGGCACCGACCATGCAGACCACCTCCTCAGCCTTCTCGTACCGCCGCCCAAAGAGCGGTCGCGCATGGCTCGCCGGCGCGCTCGCCATTGTCGCCGCGCCGGCCTGGGCGGCCGGCGAGGACGGCGCGCGCTTCACGATGCAGCCGACCGAGGGCGGCGTCATTCGCCTCGACCGCGAGACCGGGGCCATGTCCTTCTGCAGCGGCAGCGAGGGCAATTGGACCTGCAAGGACATGCCGGAGACCGAGAGCGCGCTGAAGAAGCGGGTCGAGGAGCTCGAGGGCGAGAAGAGGGCGCTCGAAGCTGAGCGGCGGTTGCGCGACGGACCTCAGGCCAAGGCCCCCGAGCCGGGAGAGCCGCCGTCCGCGGACGCCGTGCCGCCGCCGCCCGGTGACCTTCCCATCCCCAATGAGCGCGACGTCGACAAGCTGTTCGATTACGTCGAAGGCATGGTCAAGAAGTTCAAGGAGCGCATCGATCGCCTTGAGCGCGAGGCAAAGAAGGAGCCCGAGGTTCCGCTCTGATCCGTCCCGTCAGACCGCAGCCGGTTTGACGTCCGCGGCCCGGGGCTCGGGCCGCGGCGCGAGGTGGAACGCCGCCGGCCGCGTGAACAGGAAGGCGGCCCGTGTGTCCTTGACCAGCCATTGCAGGGCGAGCGCACCTGCAACGCCGGCAAACGTCGAGAGAAGCGCGACAGCTGCCGCCGCCTCGCCCCCGGTGAGCTTCAGAGCAACGATGCGGGCCGGCCCCATGAAGACGGTGAAGGCAAGGTAGACGGCGATGGAGTTGCGTCCGCAGTAGGCGAGCACGCGCCCGATCTGGTTCCCCATGACGAGCACGCTGAAGGCGATGACGGCGCCGATGCCGACGTAGGAGAAGACGAGGTCGGGCCCGTGCACGAGCGCCACGCCCGACTGCACGCCGATTGCATTGAGCACCGCCCAGACGGCAAGCGCCGCCGCCAGCGGGAGATGAGGCATCGCCTTCAGTCGCTCGGCGAGCGCCAGCACCAGCGGCGCCAGCGCATAGCCGGAATAGAAGAACACGAAGCGGTTCGTGAACTCGTCGACGATGAACACCCCGCTCTCGGGTGCGGCCACATGCAGCGCCGCCGCGCAAGCGAGAACCAGCCACTTGGGAACCGGTTCGAGGAGCTTCGTCACCACGAAATAGATGGCGAGAAGATAGATGAACCACAGCGTCCCGAAGGGCACGACGAAACTCGTCGCATAGTCGAGAAGCGTCTGCGCGACGCCGGTCTCCTGCACCATGCCCGGCGCCTTGAGCGCGAACTGGATGGTGAGCCAGAGCACATAGAAATAGACGAAGTGCACGACTTTCGTGTCGAGATACGAGCGCCACGGCCGGTCGATGCGCGCGGCCAGGAACAAGCCGGAGATCAGGAAGAAGTCGGGCATGCGGAACGGCCGCGCCCATTCGATGAAAGCATGGAGCGATGTCTCGGTCCCGACCGCCTTCTCGACCCCGAGCGTCGCGTGCATCAGCACCACGAGAACGATGCAGAGGCCTTTGGCCACGTCCACCCAGTTGAGCCGGGAACCGGCCGAGCGGGATTCAGGGTGGAAAGCGGAACGCGCCATCTTTGGCCTCATGTCGGGTGGTCCGTGCCGATACGGCACGGCGCGGCTTCTTCGCCGGACGTCGAAGCAAGTGCCATTCCGTTTAGGTGGGTCGGCGTGGAAACCGCTCTAAAAGAAGAGCCGGTAGCGGACGAAATCGTCGGCCTTGGTGAAGCGATCGTAAACGCTGCGTGCCGCAGCGTTGCCGACCTGTGTGTGCCAGTAGAGCCGCGACCACCCGTTGGCCTTGGCCATCCCGATGAGGTCGCGGATCAGAGCTTCCCCGATCCCCCGCCCGCGGTGCTCGGGCGCGACGAACAGATCCTCGAGGTAGCAGATGGGCGCCGCGGTCCAGGTGCCGGCATGCAGCACGGAGAGCGTGAAGCCGCAGACCTCGCCGCCGGTCTCTGCAACCCGGCAGAAGAGCCCGTCCTGCTTGCGGATGAGCCGCTCCCAGGTCTTGAGGGTCACCTCCTCCGGCACGTCCGCCTCATAGAAGGCGACATATCCGGCCCAGAGCTTGCGCCAGGAGGGTTCGTCGCTCGGAAGCGCGTCGCGAATGAGCATAAGGCAGGGACCCGGAGAGCAGAGGAAGGAGCGGCGGAGTATGCCGCATCGCGGCGGTACGATCAGCAATCGTATCGCAACATCCTCTACGGCAGATCAATCGTCTGTAACAGCTCTCGGAGTCGCAGGCTCATAAAGACGTCGCTGGCTCAAACAAGAAGCGCGACGGCCGCAAAAGCGGCCGCCGCGCCAAAGACCGAAAGGTGATCTCGATTAGATGAGATCGATCTCGGCCGGCAGGTAGGACGTGACCTCGAGGCCAACTTCCTGCTCGCGAACCGCGGGCTTCATCCAGGTCTTCATGGGTAGTTCCTCCTTTGAAAAGCGCACGGCGAAGCACGCCTGCGCACAAAGAATAGTTAGGGAGTCGGCCGCCTGGAGACCAATCGTATTTTCAAACGCGTTCTATTAGGAGGACTGATGCTACAGTGTAGCAGAAGGCCTCGGAATGCCATGTTTGAAAGCAATTTTGAAGCGTGCCGAAAGCAGCGGTGAAGGCGCGGCGCCGCTCACGCGTTTTGAACTTTCCGTGTTCGCGAGACGCAGAAGGCCGCGCGGACAAGGCACTTCCTGCTTCTGGTCAGGGGTGGCACCTGATTTGGTGCGCCCGCCATTTTGGTGCGACGGGCGTCATCGAAACGGAACGGGAGAGCAAACGCAAAACGCGAGCGAAAACCGGCGAGAAAAGAGCCCTGATCGCTAAAGCGGAGGACTCATAGGCGCCTCCAAAAGGAAACGGCGACCGCTTTCGCGATCGCCGCTGAACTCGAAAGAAAGCCGATCGACTTAGATAAGGTCGATCTCAGCCGGCAGATACGAGGTAACCTCGAGGCCGACTTCCTGCTCGCGAACCGAGGGCTTCATCCAGGTCTTCATGGCAGTTCCTCCTTAGGATCCAATGACCAGCGGGCCGCCAGCCCGTCTAGTGCTGCTCCGTATATAGGCAACTGCCCCGATAACGGCAAATCGCAAGTTCGTGATCTCGACATCAGCGGATCTTATTGCGATCGAAAGAGGAGCTTATGACGGAAAGCTTGAGGATTACAGTACGAAATCAACCGAGTAGCCGGACGATAACGGCTGCCTAGATCACAATCGCGGCGCCCACAGGCACGGCCAGCAGCACGAGCGCTAACGCGGTCCGCGGCGCGCGGTCGAGCCAAGCCAGCAGCAAGCCGGGCAAGGTCAGGCCGACCAGCGGAAGCGATAGCCGCATGATCGCCTCCCACATCGGATCGATCGACTGCAGGAGAAGGTGGGCGAGAAGAAGAAAGAGAATGATCTCAATGCTCCCGATCAGCAGCGTCACGAGGCGCAAGAGCGGCGCGGCACGGACCTCGGAATTGAGATCAACGTCGTTGGTCATGAAAGCTCCCTAGAACATCACGACAGGCGCCCACCCCGAGGGCACCCCTATGAAAGGCGGCATCTTGAAAGACGGCGCACGCCCGCGCAATCGCGACATGACCGCAGGGGGTGGGTCCGCTCAGGTCGCGCGCCTGCGCGGATCGCTGAACTCCTCCGAGAGCGCCGCCTCGAGGTTTTCGAGGTCGTCGGGGATCGGCAGTCCATAGGCTTTGAGCTCGTTGAGCTTCTCCATGAGCTGCAGGTAAAGCTCGTGCGCATCCCGCGGCTCGTTTTGCATCCGCGCGAGCAGAAGTCCGATCTCCGCTTTCACATCGTCGAAGGCCATGAGGCGATCCTCCCGATACCTCCTGAAGACATAGGAACGCGGGAGGGCACGCCAAGGCCCTTACCTCGGTTAACGCCCGGCCGTCATAGAGGAGGCACATTTTTGGGCACTCTCGCCCCCGGCATCATTGAAAAGACCATTGGGGGAACGATGGGGGACTTCATGAGCCGCTGTGCCGGCGTACTTCTTTCGACAATTCTTGCCGCGACGCTTCCGGCGGCCAGTGCCTCCGCCGACGACCCGCCGAAGTTCTTCGCCGTGACGGGCGTGCCCGCAGACGATGTCCTCAACCTGCGCGACGTGCCCCACGGCGACAGCCGGAAGCTCGACGGCATTCCGCCCAACGCGCGCGGACTAAAGAATTTCGGCTGCCTGAAGCCCGAGCCGAGCCTCGACCGCTGGATGACGATGACGGATGAGGAAAAAAGGAACGCCAAGTTGGAATGGTGTCGCGTCGAATACCATGGCAAACAAGGCTGGGTTGCCGCCCGCTTCCTGAGGCCCGATCCGGGCGCCGGACGCTAGAGCGCCCAAATCAAGCAACAATGAACGCGAACGAGACGATGATGACGCACGCGTCGATCAGATCTGCCACGCGCTTTGTCGCCGCCGCCTGCCTTGGCGCGGCCTTCCTCAGCGCGACATGGGCCGGTGCGGCTTCTGCTCAAGCCATCGACAAGTTCTGGGCCGTCACGGGCGTCGCACGCCACGACACGCTGGCTGTGCGTGAGCTGCCGGTCGGTGACAGCAAGCTCGTCGCGAGCGTTCCAGCCGCATCCACCGGTCTCCCGCGCAGCATCTGCGTCAACACGAACCCGCAGTTGGGCTATTCTTCGGAGTGGTGCCGCGTGACCTACGAAGGCGTCGAAGGCTGGGCTGAGCGCCGTTTCCTGAGGTCGGACACGACGCAGAGGCTTCCCATTTACGCACCCGCGCTGAAGCCGGACCAGGCGCGCTATGAAGGCTTCGCAGCCGCTCGCCACAAGTGGAATGCGTCTCTCGTGCCGTCGAACACCCAGCTTCCGCCCTGCTGGCCGCTGCTACACGGCGATGAGCTGGTCCTCGTCTGCAAGCGCGATAACGCGGATTAGGCATCGCATACGCTGACAGCCCATCTCACCGAATGCGCGCATCCTCGCTCTGCCTTGAGCAAATCGCGCCCTGCGCAACAAACGGGCACGACGCAGGGTGTCTCCAAGCCCCGATCCGTGCTATATTTTCTTCGTGTGGAACGAACGGGGATGGTGCATCGCGCGCTGCGAAGCCTGAGTGCAGGCTGCGCAGAGAGTATGGGGTAGGGATATGCGTTCGGTTCTCGAGGCTTTGAGGCAGCTGGTTGCTGAGAGGCCGCCCATCAATCCCGCAACGCTGTTTGCAGGCGGCGGCGCCGTGCTCGCCGCGCTGGTGATTATCTTTGGCGCATTGATCGGCAGTGACGTCCCGGAAGACGCCGTGACCGTCAGCGGCCCGGTCTTCACACCGGTCGCAACGACGGCGCCGGCTCCCGCGCCCGCCGCCAAGCCGTCGGCCGCATCGTCCTACGCCGCGCCGCGCTTCGATGACGAGAGGTCGCTCGCGCGCGCCGTGCAGGCCGAGTTGAAGCGCGCCGAGTGCTATTCTGGCCCCGTCAACGGTGTCTGGAACGCCTCGACGCGCGCGGCCATGGGCGAGTTCACGGCCCGCGTCAACGCCCGCTTGCCGATCGACCGCCCGGATCCGGTGCTGCTGGCGCTGCTCGAGACGCACAACAAGATCTCCTGCACGGCGGACTGCAGCATGGGCGGCGAGGAGGGCTGCGTCCCGCGCGAAGCGCTGCCGCCGACGCGCCGCTCGGAGGTCGCCAGCATCGAGCGCGAGCGCCCGTCAAGCGCGCGTGAAGAGCCGCTCGCAACGGACTCATCCTACGAGACGAGCGCCACTGCCGAGGACCTGGGCTTCGACCCGGAGCGCCGCCGCGCCCCGAACCCTATCGCGACGATGCAGGCCGCATCCAACGAAAGCGACGATGAGACCGGCGCCGGGGAAGCCGCCGCGGTTGGTGCTGCCGGCGCCGCGGCTGGCGTTGCGACTCACGATGCCACGAAGCAGAAGCCCCGCCGCACATCGCGCAAATACAAGCGGCAACCCTCACTCGCGCGCCAAGTCTCCAAAGGCTTCCGCCAGATCCAGCGCAGCCTGAACAAGCTGTTTTGAGTGGCGCTGCGTCGGAGCCCTCGCGGCATGCTGCCGTTTGAGACGGCGATTGCACTCCTCCTCACAACGTCGTGGTCACACTATTCAAAGGCTTTCGGCACCCAGTAGCCCAAGGCTGCTGCAACAAGAAGCGCGGCGATCACCCACCCAATTTTGAAAACAGAGAATAGGTCAGTCATACTGTCCAGCCGACTACGCAACGCGGTATCCTCGTCCTTTCTGGCGTCCTTCTCTTCCTTTAGGCCTTCAAGCAGTTTGTCGATCTGTTTGGTCTGTCGATCCAGGCCTTCTTGGAAGTCATGCTTCCACGTGCGATCATCTCGGAATTCTGAAACCAACGCATCTAAACGTTTTTTTAGATCTTCAGTGGCGCTTGTTATCGCAGACAGTTCGACTGGTTTGTAATTTCGAATTAGCGTGACGAGTTCCTCTGGAAAATCACCGTCCCCTGTCGCTTCGGGAACTGCAAAGTCCATCAGCTCTGTTCCGCTCAACTGATAGAACAGAGCAGCGATCAACTTCTTTCCGGGTTGGAGCGGAAAGGGTGTCGAAGAAAAATTGTAGAGACCAACAAACAAGGGACCAGCATACCTTGGATCGACGCTAAGTCCTCCAAGGACAATAATTCCTTGATGGCTGAGTTTACGCTTCGGGCTGAGGACGGCCATCACATCGTTCGGTAAGGCTAGTTGTTCAACGGTCCTGACAAAAACAACTTCGCCCGGCTCAACTGTTACCTGAGCTCTTTCCGATTCAGGAAGCTTGTCTATGTTAATCGGCGTACCGAACTTTGCCTTAAGTACGATGGGGCTCATCCGAAAATCGTACTTAACCCCTTCAACGCAATCGATGGACCCATCCCTAATGAAGCCCTCATCGAGCAAGGCAGATTCAAGCTGGCCGCCACTTAGCAATGATGCCATGAATAAGTGCCCCCCCACTGATGCATGACCGAACTGTTTACCGGTCGACCCGGTATAAACAGTTGCAGGGAGCTTATTTTGATCAATCATGCGGTGTAAAGTCCGTACGCGACATTATATTTGTTCTGTTGTGGATCAATAACGCAGTCAATTAGCATTTTGATCCAAACATTTAGCGCCAACTGGCCCTAAATGCTCCGCATTTGGTTTTCGTGACCCACCCTCCACACCTCCTCCTGCACCGCGATGTCCGCGAGGATGCGGTCGAGCAGCAGACACGTCCGCTTGAAGAGATCGCTCCCGCGCCGGTAATCGGCTTCCGCAAAGAAATCGACACGTCCCGCGCGGAACAATTCCACGCACGTCGCATGGCCCTTTCCGCGGCCCTCCGGATGCACGGCCACCGCGTGCCCGCCGCTCTTCCTCATCAGTGCCATCGACGGCACGTCCGTCTCGCCGTCGCCGAAGTAGATCATGTTGCGGAACGGGATCGGCCGCAGATCCTCCGCCATGTGCGCGTTGATGCTCTCGCCGAGGTCCTCGATGCCCTTGTTGATGCGGAACAGGTACTGCGTCTTGCCCGTGTCGGTGATCACCCGCTTCGGGAACGGCAGCTCGTAGGCGTCGAACCAGTATTCCGACGCGAACACGTTGTGGAAGTGGCGGCGAATCGTCGTGCCCTCGATGATCTCGGTGAGCCCCGACGACACGAGGTAATGGCGAAGCTGCACGCCATGGCTCTCGGCACGGATCTGGATGTAAGCGGCGATCTCGTCGAACCACTCGGCAACGCCGGGGAACAGCGCCACCGACGAGCCCTGTTTGACGAGATCGTCGCGGTCGATCTTGAGCCCCTTCTCGCGCGCCATCTTGTACATGAGGTGCATGTAGGTGATGAGCGGGTCGGCGCCCTGCTCGCGGGCGACGCGCGTGCACGTTGCCCAGAACTCCGCGGGCTCCACGCCAAGCTGCGGCAGGAATGAATACTCCTGCATGGGCCGGGGCGAGAGCGTGCCGTCGAAGTCGTAGACGAGCGCGATGGTCTTCTTGTCGAAGCCCCCCTCGGCGCCGTTGCCTGCCTTCGCCTTCTTTTTCGATTTGGCCGGAGCGGTATCCGCGTGTGAAGCCGTTTCGGCCTCGTCCCGCTCTTTTCCCCGCCCCGTCGCGCGCTCGGTCATAACCGGCTCCTGTCCGTCAAAACACTTGACGGACAGTCGACCGATTCGGGTGGCGTCCTGAAGGCGGAGCCTTCGAAACTAACAAGCAGGCGAGCGGCTGCGGCATGCACAACTTGAGCCGCGAGACGCGCTATTCCGGGATGTCGGGTTCGACAAGCTGCGCAAGCTGGGCGAGCGATTGCTGCCAGCCGAGATAGCACGCTTCCACCGGGATCACGGCCGGTATGCCGGACTGCTCGACGTTGATCTCGGTGCCGACACTGACGGCCCTGAGCACCACCGTGACGGTCATGAGCCCCGGGAGATTGGGGTCGTCGAAGCGGTCGGTGTAGCGGATCCGCTTGTGGGGAACGAGTTCCAGGTATTCCCCGCCGAACGAATGGCCTTTGCCCG
This sequence comes from uncultured Hyphomicrobium sp., assembly GCA_964508485.1. Taxonomy (GTDB): domain Bacteria; phylum Pseudomonadota; class Alphaproteobacteria; order Rhizobiales; family Hyphomicrobiaceae; genus Hyphomicrobium_C. The sequence goes on from CAZDUD010000023.1 coordinate 29,787, forward strand.
TCGTAAAATTCCTGAACGACATCTTGAACGTGCCGCCGACCTTCGCCTCCATGTGGTGGACCGTGCACGTGAAGCCGTTGGGCGGCAGCCATTTGGCCATGGCTTCCGCCTCGACGAACGCGCGGTAAACCTTCTCGGGCGTGGTAGCTAACACGCGGTGCAGCCGGACCGTGTTGCTTTCCTGTTTCTTGGCCATGAGATCGCTCCTGATTGTTTCAGCCGGGCGAGCAGCTCGACAACCGCTCTATGCAATCAAGACGATCGGCAGACGCCGCATCCGACAGGCGAGCGCAACGGGTGGCAAAAAAGCGTCCGGGCGGGGCTATACCCTAAGGCGCTCAATGATCGTGGCCGCAGCCGCAGCCGCCCTTGCCGTGCGCATGGGCGTGCTCGTGGTCATGGTCGTGATCATGCGAATGGCCGTGCCCGCCGCAGCAGCCGCCTTCGCCATGATGATGGTGATGATCGTGATCGTGGCCATGGTCGTGCGAATGATCGTGTCCGCACCCGCAGCCGTCGCCGTGGTGGTGCTCGTTGGGATCGGTCAGCACCGCTGCCAGCCGGCGCTCGAGCGCGATCGACTGCTCGCGCGGCGCATCGCGGGCTTCGATCGTGAGCGCCATCACTTCGGCACCGATACGGAGATCGTCCACCTGCCCGAGGTAATGCCGCCGAAGCCGCCCCTGCCGGTCGAAGATGAGAACCGTCGGCGTGCCCTGGATCTCGAACGCCTCCATCGTCTTCGGCAGGCCCTTGCCGTTGGCCTTGTCGAGCGCGACCGGGAACGAGAGCCCATGTTCGGCGACGAAGGCTTCGAGATCCTTCTTCCCCTGCTTGTCCGCTTGCTCGAACGGCGTGTTGAGGGCGATTACCGCCACCTCGTCGTCGTTAAAGGCATGCGCGAGCCGCGCTGCCTGCGGCAGCCCGTGCTTGAGGCTGCCCGGGCAATGCTGCTGGAACGCGGCCAGCACGACCACTTTGCCCTTGAGATCCTTGAGCGTCGGAGCAGGGTCGGCATTGAACCAGGCAGCCGTTACGAGCTCCGGCGGGTTTTCGGGGTCGAACATCGAAGAAGATCCTTTCATTGCCTCGTCAGGCATGTCGTCGGTTGGCGCGCACAGTATCCGGAATCGCGCCCCGGCGTCAGGGGCCCTCTGTCGCGCGCGTGACTGAGGTCACAGATGACACCAATCGCTCGCTCCTACGTATTACCTATTGGAGAACCCGTCCCAACGGGCGCCATAAGCGAGGAGGAGGGCTAGTCGTGACCAGAATTGGGAGTTATTTCAACGCCTTTGCCGCAGCGATTTTTGGATTTGCCGTGTCGGCCGGGCTAGCGCCTGCCCGCGCCCAATCGATGCTGGACATGGTCGACCTCTCGTCGCCTGCCTTCACGCAAGCAGAAATGACCCGCGCCGATATCGAGGCCGCCCTCGCCAAGCTGCCGGAAGGCGAGAAACTGGATCTCTTCGGCAAGGCCCTGAACAAGCTCGATCTCTCCGGCATGGACCTGCGTCGCGTCAACTTCCAGGCGGCGCGGTTGATGGGGGCGAACCTGTCGAACGCGAACCTCGAAGGCGTCAACCTCGATTCCGCCTGGTCGATGAACTCCGACTGGACGGGCGCCATCTTGAAGGGGGCAAGTCTCTTCGGCACGCAGCTTGTCGGCGCCAAGCTCGATAACGCGGACCTGTCGGGAGCGCACGTTGCGGGCGACTTCTCTAAATCCAGCATGAAGGGCGCGAAGCTCGACGGCGCGGACCTTTCGGCCAACGAGAAGAACCAGTCCATGGGCCTCATGCGCGGGACGTTCAAGAACACGAACCTCGAGGGCGCCTCGTTCAAGGGGGCGAACCTGCGTCGCGCCCTCATCGAGTACTCGTCGCTCTCGGGCGCCGACTTCTCCGGCGCGTCGCTGGCCGGCAGCGAGCTTGGTGGCTCGGATTTTACCGGCGCCGACGTGACCGGCGCCGACTTTACGGACGCCGACCTCAACTCCGCCCGCATCGGTGCCATGAAGAACGCCGACAAGGCCTTAAACCTCGACAAGGCCAAAAATATCGAGCGCGCCTATCGAAACTGAGCGCTGCGATCTCCGTATCCTGCCGACGGAAACGAATATGCGCACATCTGGGGAGAGCTCGTTATGGTCCGCCACCTGAAATTCGCAGCAACCGCGCTCATCGCACTCTTGTGCGCCACGGCACTGCCGGTGAGCGCCGCCGAGCGGCTCGCCTTCGATGCAACCGTGTTCGCGGATGCCCAGAAAGCCGGAAAATCGATCGTGGTTCACGTCCATGCACCCTGGTGCCCGACGTGCAAGGCGCAAAAGCCGATCCTCGAGAAGCTGGCCGCCGATCCGGAGTTCAAGGACGTGGTGATGTTCGAGCTCGATTTCGACACGGGAGGCAAGACGCTCAGAACGTTCAACGTCCGCAGCCAGTCCACGCTTATTGCCTTCAAGGGAGAGACGGAGACTGGCCGCTCGGTCGGCGATACGAACGCCGATAGCATCCAGGCTCTGATGAAGACTGCACTCTGAGGCCACCTATGCTCGCCACGCTCGCCCTGGCAGTGCTTGCCGGCATTCTGTCGGTGCTGTCGCCGTGTGTTCTTCCGCTGTTGCCGATTGTACTGGGCGCCGCTGCGGCGGAGCATCGCTGGGCACCGGCCGCGCTCGCCATCGGTGTTGCCGTGTCGTTCTCTTTGCTCGGCCTTTTCCTGTCGACGATCGGCTATGCAGTGGGGCTCGACGCCGGTTTGTTCCGTTTGATCGCCGCGGCGGTCCTGCTCGCCGTAGGCGTCGTGCTGCTCGTCGAGCCGCTGCAGGTTCGCCTCGCCGCCGCAGGAAGCCCAATCGGAAACTACGTCGAGGAGGTCGTCGGAGAGTTTTCGACCAAGGGCTGGCGCGGGCAGTTCCTCTTGGGCCTCATGCTCGGCGCCGTCTGGGCGCCGTGCGTCGGCCCGACACTGGGCGCCGCGTCCGTACTCGCTGCCCGTGGCGAAAGCCTGGGTCAAGTGGCACTCACCATGGCCTTCTTCGGTCTCGGCGCCGCGCTCCCGCTCCTGCTGCTCGGCATCCTCTCGCGCGAGGCCATGCTGCGATGGCGCGGTCGCCTCCTGGGGGTCGGGAGTGGCGGGAAGACCATGCTCGGCATCCTGCTGGTTGCCGTCGCTCTGCTCATCCTGTCCGGGTTGGATAAATCCCTTGAAGCCGCGCTTGTCGAAGCCTCCCCCACCTGGTTGACCGAGCTTACGACGCGCTTCTGATCTTCCGGTAAGACTCTGTTCAGCAAGCCAGTCGATGTTTTCCCCTCGGTAGCATCCTTAACCCCGGTTTAGCCCCGGCCGCAGACACTCACCGTCATCGCCAGGTTCCGGCGGGATGGGGTAGGCACGCCGATGCGCGAGTTCGATGTCGCAATTGTGGGCGCGGGGCTGACGGGCTCCATCGCCGCAACCATGCTGGCACGCGCCGGGCATTCCATCGCTGTCGTCGATCCGAACAAGACCTATCCCGACGACTTTCGCGTCGAGAAATTCGACGACAACCAGATCAGCACGCTGAAGAAGACGGGCCTCTGCGACGCGGTCCTCGCGGCGGCGACGCATGACCGCTCGGTCTGGGTCTCGTTGCTCGGACGCATGGCCGAGAAACGCGTGAGCGACCAACGCGGCTTCGACTACGGCGCGCTTGTCAATCTACTGCGCCGGGAGATGCCGCCGTCCGTCGCGCAGATTCACGCCAAGGTCACCGCCGTCGCAAACAGCCCCGACCGCCAGCACGTCGCCCTGTCGACGGGCGAGACGATCGATGCGCGCCTCGTCATCCTGGCCAGCGGCCTGAACAACGGCCTTCGCGAGGACCTTGGCGTCGAGCGCGTGGACCTCGTCCGCTGCCAATCGGTCACGTTCGGATTCGACATGGAGCCCGCGGACGGCGGCAGCTTCGCGTTCCGCGCCTTGACCCACTACGGCGAGCATCCGCGCCACCGCGTGGCCTACATCACGCTGTTTCCTATCGGCGCGCGCATGCGGGCGAACCTGTTCGTCTATCGCGACCTCAACGATCCGTGGCTGCGCGCGTTCCGCGATGCACCCGAGGCGACCCTCATGAGCGCCATGCCGCACCTAGCGCGTTTCACTGGCCCGTTCCGCATCGCCGGACCCGTCAAGATGAGGCCGGTCGATCTCTACGAGACACGGGGATATCTGCAGCCCGGCATCGTCCTGGTTGGAGATGCCTTCGCCACCGCCTGCCCCGCAGCCGGCACGGGCGCACGCAAGGCGCTGGTCGACGTCGAGCGCCTCTGCAGCGCCCATGTCTCGCGATGGCTCGCTACGCCGGGGATGGGCGTCGACAAGCTCGCGGGCTTCTATGGCGATCCGGAGAAGATGACCTCGGATCGCAAGTCCCTGGCCCTGGCGCACGCAATGAGGCGCGCGACGCTCGACGAGAGTATGAGCGCATGGATGCGCCGCTGGACAAAGCTCGCCCTCCTGCGCGCGCGTTGGGCGAAGACCGCGGCCTCGGTCGCGTGGTCCGGCTTCACGGCACAAGCTCGGGCGGTCGAGGCGCCGGCCGGCACCGCCGGTCCACAAGGCTGAGGGCAGCGGCGCTCGCTCAGAGCGTCTGCGCTGGCCAGATCTGAAAGACGTCGTTCCCCGTGCTGCTCATGGCTTCGACCACGGCCATGTTGTCGAAACCGGAGAGGCGCGCCTGCATGGCCTTGAGCAGCATGTGCTCGCCGTTTGCGTCCATGGGTATCGTGAGCGACCGGCGCCCGTCGCGGTCCGAAAGAATCCAGAACAAGTCGATCTGGAACGGCCCGGCATCGGTCGTCAGGATCGTGACATTCGCGAGGTCGGACCAGGCCAGCGTCGCGACGCTGCCCGTGCCGCTGTCGACGGCGATGACCTTGTCGTCATGGGTTACGTTCACAGGCGACGCGATGCGGCGTTGAGGCAAAGCCTCGCGGTGTCGGCGGAACAGCTTGGTAAGCCAGTCCAGCATCGCAACAACCCCGGGGCCGGTCCCGCCCACCGGCCGCACATGAAGTCACGCCCTGGCAACGTGCGTGATCGACGCCGATGCCTCCTTCAGTGTAGATCACGATTCATACGCGAGATCGAGCGCCGTGCTCACGTGCGAAACAGCGCATGAAAAAAGAACCCCTGGGCGCCCCCAGGGGTTCTTCATATGGTGAGCCGAAGCCCGTATTCCGACGCAGGTCAGCCGAGACGCTGATCGAGTGCGGTGAGCTCCTCGCTGAGGCCCGAAGGCAGCTTCGTGCCGAAGGTTGCGAAGTGCTCGCGGATGAGCGGCAGCTCGGCCTTCCAGCCGTCCCTGTCCACGCGCAGGAGCTCGCTGAGCGCGTCGGCCGAGACGTTGAGGCCGTTGAGATCGAGCGCGCCTTGAGCCGGCAGCTTGCCAATCGGCGTGTCGACCGCGCCTGCCGTCCCGTCGCAACGCTCGAAGATCCATTTGAGCACGCGGCTGTTATCGCCATAACCCGGCCACAGGAACTTGCCTTCCGGGCTCTTTCGGAACCAGTTGACGTAGAAGATCTTCGGCATCTTGCTGCCGCCGGTCTCGCCCACGTTGATCCAGTGCTGGAAGTAGTCGCCCATGTGGTAGCCGCAGAACGGCAGCATGGCCATCGGGTCGCGGCGCAGATCGCCGATCTTGCCGGCAGCCGCCGCCGTCTTCTCCGACGCCATGATGGAGCCGAGGAACGTGCCGTGGCGCCACGAGAGCGCCTCCGTCACGAGCGGCACGACTGTCGCGCGCCGGCCGCCGAACAGGATGGCGTCGATGGGCACGCCGGCAGGATCGTCCCATTCCTTGGCGATCACCGGGCACTGGGCTGCGGGCGCCGTGAAGCGGGCGTTCGGATGCGCGGCGGGACGTCCTGACGCGGGCGTCCACGAGCGGCGCATCCAGTCGACGGTGTGCGGGGGCGGCTCGCTCATGCCTTCCCACCAGACATCGCCGTCGTCGGTCAGCGCGACGTTGGAGTAGATGATGTTCGCGTGAAGCGTCTTCATCGCGTTGAGGTTGCTGTCGTTCGACGTGCCGGGCGCGACGCCGAAGAAGCCCGTCTCGGGGTTGATGGCGTAGAGGCGCCCGTCGGCTCCGAACTTCATCCAGCAGATGTCGTCGCCGATCGTTTCGGCCTTCCAGCCGGGAATGGTCGGCATCAGCATTGCGAGGTTGGTCTTGCCGCATGCGGACGGGAAGGCCGCGGCGACGTATTTCACCGTGCCTTCCGGATTGGTGAGCTTGAGGATCAGCATGTGCTCGGCCAACCAGCCCTCGTCGCGGGCCTTGACCGAGGCGATGCGCAGCGCGTGGCACTTCTTGCCGAGCAGCGCGTTGCCGCCGTAGCCCGAGCCGTAGGACCAGATCTCGCGCGTCTCGGGGAAGTGCGAGATGTACTTGGTCTTGTTGCAGGGCCAGGGCACGTCGGCTGTCGCAGGCGTGGAGAGCGGATAACCGACCGTGTGCAGGCCGCGCACGAAGTCGGTGCTGTTGCCGAGCGCCGCCAGAACCTTGTCGCCGACCCGCGTCATGATGTGCATGTTGGCGACGGCATAGGCACTGTCGGTGATCATGATGCCGATGCCGGCGATGGGCGAGCCGATCGGGCCCATGGAATAGGGCACGACATACATCGTGCGCCCCGCCATCGCCCCGTCGTAGAGCTTGCTCAGCGTCGCCTTCATCTCGGCGGGATCGGCCCAGTTGTTGGTCGGGCCGGCGTCATCCTTCGAGACCGAGCAGATGAACGTCTGGTCCTCGACGCGGGCCACGTCCGCGGGGTCCGAGCGCACGAGAATGGAGTTGGGCCGCTTGGCTGGGTTGAGCCACTGTGCCGTGCCGCCGTCGACAAGGGACTTGAGAAGCTCCTGGTATTCCCACTTGCTCCCGTTGCACCACCGGACATTTTCCGGCTTGAACAGAGCCTTGGCCTCCTCGACAAAAGCTAGGACGGCCGGATTGGTTGTTTTGGCCTCCACAGGGGGCATGGCGTTCATGCTGGGTGTTCCTCCGCGCGACGGACGTTGAAAAGATTGATGTTTCTTTTTTGGCTTTGAGCGCGGAGCGAAAGCTAGCATCTGGGGGAACGTCCGTACAAGCGCGCGTCTGCGCCGAGGACGAACTTGGTCAACGCTTGGACTGCGCCTCCCGCGCCTCGGCCGCGAGGCGGACAAGCTCTTGGCGCGCCTCGTCCGGCGTCGTCACGCGTTTGGTAAACGGCAAACGGCAGGTCGCCCCGTCACAGACGATGTCGAACCCTTCCGGGTCAATGCCGGTCATGCGCCAGGGGCCGCCCGGTGCCCCCGCAAGCTCCGTCGCATAGAGCGCGAGCGCGGCGGCATGATCCTCGTTCATGTGCGAAACGATGTCGGCATGCGCGGCGACGAGGCGGTCGGCATCGCCGGTGTCGATCAAAAGGTCTGCGGCCCCGATATCGACAATGCGGCCGAAGCCTCCGATGAAATGCGCGCGCTCGACGGCGAGCTCATAGAAGGCGAAATCCGGAAAGTCGGCATACCCGCGCGAGGGCTCGTGGCGCATGAGAAAGCGCTCGCGTGCCCCCGGGCGCGCCGTCTTCACAGCCCGGCCCATGACCGTGACACGCCCGCCCGCGAGCGGGTCCCCGGCCGCATCCGTGCCGTCGAACAGCAGGCTCGCCCGCGCATCGGAAGCGAGATTTTTCGTGTGGAGAGCAAGGGTTGAGATGAGGAACAGCGGCGTTCCGTCCACATCGGTTGCGATTGTGACGAGCGAGGCGTAAGGATGGCCCGTGGACGCCTCCAGCGTGGCGAGCGAAGCCTTGAAGGCGCGGCGCATGATGAGACGCGCAGCCGCCGAAGGCGGGAGCTGAGCTGTGGACGGTGCCGGGGAGCGAGGCGTGTTCTCTCCGTCGGGTCCTGACATGGATCTTGCCCTCTGCTGGTTCGAGCCTTGCGGCCGTTCAGTTAATGTTCAGGCCCCTGTACATAAGAAGGCGGAAGGCCCTGCCACAATTGATCCACCTTGGGACCATAAAGCGCCAAGAGCATATATAGGGTTGCCGCGAGGAAAATCGGGACCATGAAAGAGAAAAGCACCATCGCGCTCGTTGATGACGAGCGGAACATTCTGACCTCGCTCGGCATGGCGCTCGAAGCCGAGGGCTACAAGGTGCGCACCTACTCGGACGGCGCGTCCGCACTCGAGGCCCTGACCGAGGACCCGGCCGACCTCGGCATCTTCGATATCAAGATGCCGCGCATGGATGGCATGGAGTTGCTGCGCCGCGTGCGCCAGCAGTCCGACATGCCCGTCATCTTCCTCACCTCGAAGGACGAGGAGATCGACGAGCTGTTCGGCCTCAAGATGGGCGCCGACGACTACATCGCGAAGCCGTTCTCGCAGCGCCTGATCGTCGAGCGCGTCCGCGCCATCCTCCGCCGGCTCCAGCCCAAGGACGGGCAGGCGGTCGAGCCGCAGGTGGCGCACATCCTGGAACGCGGCAAGCTGAAGCTCGATCCCGAGCGTCACACGTGCCATTGGGACAACCGTCCCGTCACCCTGACCGTGACCGAGTTCCTGATCCTGCAGGCACTCGCCCACCGTCCCGGCGTGGTCAAGACGCGCGACGCGCTCATGGACGCCGCCTATGACGATCAGGTGTATGTCGACGACCGGACAATCGATAGCCACATCAAGCGTTTGCGGAAGAAGTTTAAGCAAGTTGACGACAATTTCGACGTCATTGAAACGCTCTATGGCGTAGGGTACCGCTTCAAGGAAGCGTAACGGGGCGCTCGAAAACGCGCCAATACGAGCTTCAGGAAGGTGGCAGACCGGATTCGCACCGGTCCGCATGGAGGGGTTATGGCGCTCGAAACCGAGCGAAGGCCGGCGGCCGACACGGAGCTCGAGGCCACTCTGGCCGGCGTGCGGCGGTACCTCGGCACCTTCGGCTCGCGCCTGCGCTTTCTCGCGCGCCGTAGCCCAAAACTTGCGTTCCGGCTTCCGCACTGGTGGCGTGCGTTTCCGCCCGTCCGGTTCATTGCCGGCAGCCTGTGGCGCCGCATCCTGGTTGCGAGCCTCGCCGGCCTCGTCGTCATGATCGGCGGCATCCTCTATTTCAGCGAGAACAACGCCTGGCTCATCGACGCGAAACGCGAGTCGCTGCGCGTCCAGGGCGAGATCATTGCCGCCGCCATCGCAGGCGACGCCCGCGTCGAGACCGGCCGTCTCGTCATCCATGCCGACCCCCTTGAGGAGGAGCAGGCTCCCGAGGACAACGCGTTCGCGGCCCATGAGCTGTCGATCCGTCCCGAGCGGGTGGCGCCGATCCTGCGCCGGCTGATTCAGCCGACGACCCGTCGCGCACGCGTCTACAGCCGCGACGGAACGCTCGTCATGGATTCCGCGACGTTGCTGCAACGCGGCCAGCTCTCCCGCCATGAGCCGAAGGTGCCCGATGGCGCTAAGATGCGGACCAAGGACTTTTGGACCCGCCTCAAGTCCTGGATGATGATGAACGAGGACCTGCCGGTCTACAAGGAGATCGGCAACGCCAACGGCACGTCCTATCCGGAGGTGCGACAGGCGCTCGAGGGCAAGGCGACGGCCATGCTTCTGCTCAACGAGAAGGGCCAGCAGATCGTCTCGACGGCGGTGCCGATCCAGCGGGCAGGCAATGTCGATGGCGTGCTCCTGATGTCGACGCGGCCCGGCGAGATCGACAAGATCGTCTCGGACCAGCAGAACCAGATCTGGCTGCTCGCCGCGTTCGCCATGATTGCCTCGCTCCTGAGCGCGCTCGTCCTAGCGCGGACGGTCGCCGGACCGATCCGGCGTCTCTCCGCGTCGGCCGACCTCGTCAGCCGCAACATCAGCGCCCGCCACGAATTGCCGGATTTCTCCCACCGTACCGACGAGGTGGGACAGATGGCCTCCGCGTTCGCCGCCATGACCGCCGCGCTCTACCGGCGTGTCGAGGCCAGCGAAAGCTTCGCCGCCGACGTCGCTCACGAGCTGAAGAACCCGCTGACCGCCGCGCGCTCCATGGCGGAGTCGCTCTCCTACGCCCGTACGGACGAGCAGCGCAAAGAGGTCGTGAAGCAGATCCAGAACGAGCTGATGCGCTTGAACCGGCTCATCACCGACGTGTCCAATGCCTCGCGCCTCGATGCGGAGCTCGCGCGCCAGCAGATGGGACCCGTCGACATCACGGCCGTCGTTGCGAGCGTCACCCAGATCTTCAAGGACATCCTCTCGGGCGACAGCCGCCACGTCGAGACGGTGATCGCAATCGCGCCCTTCGAAGGCGCCTTCCTCGTCAATGGTCACGCCGGCCGTCTCGGCCAGGTGCTGACCAATCTCGTCGACAATGCCATCTCGTTCTCGCCGGAAGGTCGGGCTGTGACGGTCTACCTGCGCCGCACGGGTGCGACCGTCGAGCTGGCGGTGGAGGACGAGGGGCCGGGCATTCCCGACGATCGCGTCGAGATCATCTTCGACCGCTTCTACACCGACCGTCCCGAGACGGAGGCTGTCCGCGGCAAGAATTCCGGCCTCGGCCTTTCGATCTCACGCGAGATCATCAGGGCCCATGGCGGCGAGATCTCTGCTGGAAACCGGCGCGCGCGCGCCACGACGGGAGCCAGACCGCAGGGCGGAGCGCGCTTCGTCGTTCGCCTGCCGGGGCTCGTCGCGTCGGCTCGCGCTGGCGGAATGAGCGGCTCCCGCCGGGCGGCATCGGACCGTCAGCATGATACAGCCCGCGAACAAAGCTGAACTCGTCCACGGCACCGCGTTGGCGCTCGGCGAGAATGCTGCCCTGATCCGGGGCGCGTCGGGCGCGGGCAAATCGGACCTCGCGCTGAGATGCATCGCCGCGCCGCCGCTGGCCCATTGCCCGTTGCGCGCCGAGCTTGTTGCCGACGATCAGGTGTGTCTGACGCTGCGGGAGGGCGCCATCGAGGCGAGCGCACCGGAGACCATCGCCGGAAAAATAGAGGTACGTGGTCTCGGGATCCTCACGCTTCCTTATCGTCCGGCCGCGCGTCTCGCCCTGGTGGTCGACCTCGTTTCGCCGGCGGATGTACCGCGCTTTCCGCTCGATCCGATAACTGCATGCTACCTTGGTATGGAGCTTCCGGTCATACGCCTTTCGGCTTTCGAATCCTCGTCTTCTATCAAGCTGATTCTGGCCCTCGCCGGGACCTCCGGCCCATTAACTGCGCCGTGAGCGCCAGCAGGAAAACCCTTGCTTTGCCCGCGAACCCCTGTAAGTCTCCGCCCCGCCGTGTGCAGTGGGGGCGGCGTAAATCCTGATGCTCATGACATGACGGAGATTGTCGTGGCGCCACGGAGACTTGGGGCAGGTCCCAGGGTCGGGCAGAGGCCCGGAAATTCCAAACACGCAATGAATTCGGCTTGGGTTAGATGATCGGACTTGTGATCGTCACACACGGCGGCTTGGCGATCGAGTTCCGCGCGGCGCTCGAGCACATCGTCGGGCCTCAGACGCAGCTCGAAACCATCTCGATCGGTCCCGAGGACGATATGGAGGCGCGCCGCTCCGAGATCCTGGAGGCGGTGCGTCGGACCGACACGGGCTCCGGCGTGATAATCCTGACGGACATGTTCGGCGGTACGCCGTCGAACCTCGCCATCTCTGTGATGGACGAGGCGAACGTCGAGATCCTGGCCGGCATCAACCTGCCCATCCTGGTCAAGCTCGCGGGGCTGAGGGCCGAGGTCCCGCTCGACGAGGCCGTGACGCTCGCCCGTGAGGCCGGGCGCAAGTACATCAAGGTCGCGAGCCAGGAATTGTCGGGCGAGCAGTAGGTGGTGGACGGCGCACGATGCCCGAGATCCGAGACAGCAAGCGGCCAGAGGCCGTCGTCACCATCGTCAACCGGAAGGGCCTTCACGCCCGCGCCTCCGCCAAGTTCGTGAAGCTCGCCGAGGGCTTCGAGGCCACCGTCACCGTCACGCGCGACGGCCAGACCGTGGGCGGCACCTCGATCATGGGGTTGATGATGCTGGCCGCTGGCCCCGGCTCGACCCTCTACATAACGGCCGAGGGCAAGGAAGGCCCCGAAGCGCTCGCCGCCCTGGTCGATCTGGTCGAGACGGGCTTCGGCGAGGAGCTGGCCGAGGAGGACTGAGCGCGCCCAAGCGGCCCCGCGCGGATCCCCTGACTGAGACATAAGGACTTGTTTATATCTTATTGCGATCCGCGAACCGCGCGGCTATAGGAGGGCCGAACAGCCCGCCGCGCCGCCCCGCGTGCGCGAATGCCGCTTGAGAAGGAACCCGCATGACCGCCAACAAGGATTACATCGTCAAGGACATCTCGCTGGCCGCCTTCGGCCGCAAGGAGATCGACCTCGCCGAGACCGAGATGCCCGGCCTCATGGCCATTCGCGCCGAGTACGGCCCCAAGCAGCCGCTGAAGGGCGCCCGCATCGCCGGCTCGCTCCACATGACGATCCAGACCGCAGTCCTGATCGAGACGCTGAAGGCCCTCGGCGCCGACGTGCGCTGGGTCTCCTGCAACATCTTCTCTACCCAGGACCATGCCGCTGCCGCCATCGCCGCCGCCGGCACGCCTGTCTTCGCCTTCAAGGGCGAGACGCTGACGGAATACTGGGACTTCACCGCCCGCCTCTTCGACTGGCATGGCGGCGGCGTTCCGAACCTGATCCTCGACGACGGTGGCGACGCCACCATGCTGGTGCACCACGGCCTGCGCGCCGAGAACGGCGACACGGCCTTTCTGGAAAAGCCGGGCTCCGAGGAGGAGGAGGTCTTCTTCGCCCTCATCAAGCGCCTGCTGAAGGAAA
>CAZDUD010000024.1:0-40668 GCA_964508485.1 uncultured Hyphomicrobium sp.
CGCGGCGGCGTGCTCGTGCGCATCGCGGGCCCAAGACACGAAAGCGGCGGCGACGATCTCCTGCCGGTCGCGCTCCGCATGGGCGGTCGCACCCTCGGCGGCGCGCTCTCGTGGTCGAGCCCGCAGCCGCTCGCCAATTTCGACGACACGAGCATCTTCGCCGGCCTCACCGTCCCCAAGGACGTGACGATCAGCCGTCAGGTGCTCGCCGACCCGGCGTTGCTGACGCCCACGGTCAAAGTCTGGGCCCGCCTCGGCGACGGCACGCCGCTCGTCACGGCAGCCGGAGTAGGCAACGGGCAGATCGTGCTGTTCCACGTCACCGCCAACTCCGACTGGTCGAACCTTCCGATGTCGGGCCTCTTCGTCGAGATGCTGCGCCGGATCACGGCGCTCGGGAGCCTATCGCCGCAGGACGCTCCCCACACCGGCGATACGGCCGCCGACACCGCGAGCGAAACCCAATCCCAATCCATCGAGGCCTTCGCGCCGGTCCAGACACTAGACGGCTTCGGCATCCTGCGGCCGCCGCCGCCGACCGCCGAGGCCATCCCGGCCAGTGCAATAAACACCGTCAAGGCTAGCCTTGTGCATCCGCCGGGCTACTATGGTGCCCAGGGAAGCCCGCGTGCGCTGAACATCCTTGACCAGAAGAGCGCCCTTGCGCCGCTTCCCCGCCGAACAGGGGCCGCGCGCATGCTCTACGAGACCCAACCGTCGACGCCGCTGGCCCCCGCGCTGCTGACAAGCGCGCTCGGGCTGATCTTCATCGACATTCTCGCCGTGCTGGCGCTGATGGGCGCCCTCGGCGCAATCGCGTCGTGGATGAAGCGGCCGCAAGCTGGACGAGCTACGGCGGGCATGTTGCTTGCGCTCGGGCTTGCAGCAAGCGCCCTCGCACCCGATAGAGCCCGCGCGCAAGACGCGCGGCTCGATCCGGCCGATAACATTTCGCAGGTGCCCGGCGGCATGACCGCCCAGAAGGCGACCGACAACGTCACCCTCGGTTACGTGGTGACGGGTGATCCGGGCGCCGACGCCACGAGCAAGGCCGGCCTCGAAGGTCTCTCCCGCGTGCTCGCCGTGCGCACCGCCGTCGAGCCGGGCGAGCCCCTGGCCGTCGACATCGTGAAGGACGAGATCGCGTTCTATCCCGTCCTCTACTGGCCGATCCTCGACAGCGCCAAGCCGCTTCCGCAGCCGACCCTCGCCAAGATCGACGCCTACATGAAGCAGGGCGGCATGATCATTTTCGACACGCGCGACTACGGCTCCGGCATGCCGACGGGCTCGAGCCTCGAAGGCCGCAACGGCGCCGCATTGCGGCGCGTGCTCGGCGCACTCGACGTGCCGCGCCTCGAGCCTGTCCCAGAGGACCACGTGCTGACGAAATCCTTCTACCTGCTGCGCTCGTTCCCCGGCCGCTGGGAAGGCGGACAGCTCTGGGTCGAGGCCTCTTCGGACAGCGACGGCGACAACCGCAAGGCACGCCGCGCCGACGGCGTGACGTCCATCATGATCACGTCGAACGATTTCGCCTCGGCCTGGGCGCTCGATAGCACGGGCCGGCCGCTTTATCCGGTGGTGCCGGGCGGCGAAAGCCAACGCGAGATGTCGCTGCGCACCGGGATCAACATCGTCATGCACGCGCTGACCGGCAACTACAAGGCCGATCAGGTGCACGTCCCGGCACTGCTTGAGCGCCTGGGGCAGTAACAGAAAGCGCGCGGAACCCTGGAATAGCCGCGCGAGGAGAAACGGAAGCGAATGAGCTGGTCGATCGAGTTTGCGCCGCTGGTCCCCACGCCCCTCATCTGGGCGGCCGGGATCATCGCGCTCGCGCTCGTCGCCTTCCTGCTCTTCCGCAGAAGCCGCGGCGCACTCTGGCGCGGCGCGGCGCTCACCGCGCTGCTCGCAGCACTCCTCAATCCCACGCTGCGCGAGGAGGAGCGCGAGAGCCTCGCCAACATCGCTCTCGTCGTCGTCGACGAGAGCACGAGCCAGCAGCTCGACAAGCGCCCCGAGCAGAAGGCCGCCATCCGCAAGGAGCTTGAATCACGCCTCGGCAAGATCAAGAACCTCGAGGTCAAGTGGGCGACCTCGGCCAAGAGCGACACCACCGCCGGCCAGGGCACGCAGCTCTTCGCCGCGCTCAACTCCGCCCTGACGAGCACGCCGCCCGACCGCATCGCCGGCGTCGTCTTCATCACCGACGGACAGGTGCACGACATCCCGAAGTCCACCGCCGCGCTCGGCTTCGACGCGCCCGTCCACACACTGCTCACCGGCACGCCGAACGAGTTCGACCGCCGCATCGAGACCATCGAGGCCCCGCGCTACGGCCTCGTCGGCCAGTCGCGCGACATCCAGATCGCGGTGCGCGAGACGGGAAAGGGCGCGGGTAGCGGCAAGCCGGTCTCGCTGCGCGTGCGCCGCGAAGGCCGCCCGGACGAATTGCGCACGGCCGCCATCGACGAGCATGTTGCGATCGAGATGCCGTTCCCGCACGCCGGCACCAACATCCTCGAGGTCGAGCTGGAGACCGCACCGGGCGAGCTGACCCCCGCCAACAACCGTGTCGTCATCGTCGCCGAGGGCGTGCGTGAGAACCTGCGCGTGCTCCTTGTCTCAGGCGAGCCGCATGCAGGCGAGCGCACCTGGCGTAACCTCCTGAAGTCGGATGCCGCCGTCGACCTCGTCCACTTCACCATTCTGCGCCCGCCCGAGAAGCAGGACGGCACGCCGATCAACCAGCTCTCGCTGATCGCCTTCCCGACCAAGGAGCTGTTCTCGGACAAGATCCGCGACTTCGACCTCATCATCTTCGACCGCTACGAGCATCGCGGCATCCTGCAGCTCGCCTACTACGACAACATCGCGCGCTACGTGGAAGGCTACGGCGGCGCGGTCCTCGTCGCGGCCGGCGATGACTATGCAGGCATGACAAGCCTCTACCGCACGCCGCTCTCGCCCATCCTTCCGGCCGCGCCGACAGGGCGCGTCCTCGAGGAGCCGTTCCGCGCCAAGATCACCGAGGAAGGCTTCCGCCATCCCGTCACGCAAGGCCTGCAGGGCGCCAACGCGCTCGGGGCCGACCGCCCGGCGACCTGGGGACATTGGTTCCGCCAGGCCGAGGTGCGCCCCGACCACGGCCGCGTCGTCATGCAGGGCGCGGAGAACCAGCCGCTGCTCGTGCTCGACCGCAAGGGCAAGGGCCGCGTCGCACTCCTCACCTCCGACCACGCCTGGCTGTGGGCGCGCGGCTACGACGGCGGCGGCCCCCACACCGATCTCCTGCGCCGCCTCTCGCACTGGCTAATGAAGGAGCCGGACCTCGAGGAGGAACGCCTGACCGCATCCGCGCGCGGCCTGAAGCTCACTGTCGAGCGCCGCACGCTCGAGGACACGGTCGAGCCCGTCACCATTTCCGCTCCCGGCGGCGAGCGCCAGGAGGTCAAGCTCGAACGCGAGCGCCCGGGCGTCTGGAAGACAACGCTAGATGTGAAGCTGCCCGGCCTCTACAAGGTCGAGACGCAGGCGACCTCCGGACCGCTGACCGCTGTCGCCCACGCCGGCATCGAGGACCCGCGCGAGATGAGCGAAGTCGTGGCCTCCGAGCAGAAGCTGAAACCGCTCATCGAGCAGACCGGCGGCGGCATGTTCTGGACCCGCACCAATCCGCAGAGCGCCGGCGAGAGCGTGACGCTGCCGCGCATTTCGCTGATGTCGGGCGCGCGTGTTCTTGCGGGCTCCGGCTGGATGGGTCTCAAGGACCGCGAGGCGTTCGTGACCAAAGGCGTGAAGCTGACGCCGATGTTCACCGGCCTCCTCGCCCTCGCAGCCTTGCTCGCCCTCCTCGCCACTGCCTGGTGGCGCGAAGGCCGCTAACCCCCCGCCTGCGCGGCTTTGACGAGCACGCGGTAGCCTTTCGCCTCGAGTTGCGCCAGCACGCCTTCGAGATGGGAGCGGTCGCGCGTCTCGATTACGAGATTGAGCTCGGTGCCCTTCGCAGGCAGGTCGGTGAAGACGCGCTGATGATAGACTTCGATGATGTTGGCCCCAGCCTGTCCGAGCACGCCGGACACACGGGCCAACTCGCCCGGCCGGTCCGGAATGTCGATGGTGAGGCGCGACAGCCGTCCCTCGCGTGCAAGCTCGCGCGTCAGCACGCTCGCGAGCAGCCGCGGATCGATGTTGCCGCCGGTGAGCGGCAGGCCGAGCTTGCGTCCCTGCCAGCGCTTGCGGTTGGCCATGACGGCCGCGAGCCCCGCCGCACCAGCGCCCTCCACGACCGTCTTCTCGATCATGAGCAGCGCGAACGTCGCGCGCTCGAGATCCGTCTCGCTGACGAGCACGATATCGTCGACGAGACGACCGATGATCTCGGCGGTGAGCGTGCCGGGATCGGCAACCGCAATGCCCTCGGCCAGCGTGTCGCCGCGCGCCGGCATCTGCGTGCCTTTGATGACGTTGTACATCGACGGATAAAGCGCCGCCTCGACGCCGATGATCTCGATGTCGGGCTTGATCGCCTTGGCAGCAATCGCCATGCCGGCGATGAGCCCGCCGCCGCCGACCGGCACGATCAGCGTGTCGATCTCGGGCGCCTGCGCAAGCATTTCGAGCGCAACGGTCCCCTGCCCCGCAATCACCAGCGGATCGTTGAAGGGATGCACGAACACGAGCCCGTGCTCCTCGCCGTAGGCGCGCGCGAACCGCGCCGCATCCTCGAGCGTCTTGCCCTCGAGGATCACATGCGCGCCCCAGCGCTTGGTGTTCTCGGCCTTCACGGCGGGCGTGCCCTCGGGCATCACGATCGTCGCCGGAATGCCGAGCCGGCCCGCATGGTACGAGACGCCCTGCGCGTGATTGCCAGCCGACATGGCGATCACGCCGCACTTGCGCTCGGCAGGCGTCAGCGCCGACAGCCGGTTGAGCGCCCCGCGCTCCTTGTAGGCCCCGGTGAACTGCAGGTTCTCGAACTTGAGCCAGATCTCAGCGCCGAGGTCGTGACTGAGCGTCGTGCTGCGGTCGCAGGGCGTACGCACCACCGCGCCCTTGATGACCTCGGCAGCGCGCTTCACGTCGTCGAACGTAACCGCGGTGTCGGAGACTGTGCTGCTTTTCGTCATGATCGCCTCGAAGGCCCGCCGCACCCTTCGGGGTTTGAGCTTGGGCGGGAATTCGATACAACGGCCGCCGAGCGAAAGACAGGGTTGGACGATGGCAAAAGTTGCATGGATCGGGTTGGGGGTCATGGGCTATCCCATGGCCGGACACTTGCTAACCAAGGGCGGACACGACCTTGCCGTCTACAATCGCACGGCGGCCAAGGCCGAAGCCTGGGTAAAGGGCTATGGCGCCGGAGCTGCCAAGGCCACGCCGGGTGCTGCGGCCGAGGGCGCGGACTTCGTGTTCTCGTGCGTCGGCAACGATGACGACTTGCGCAAAGTCACGATCGGCCCCGACGGCGCCTTCGCGACCATGCGCAAGGGCGCGATCTTCATCGACCACACCACCGCATCGGCCGACGTGGCGCGCGAACTTGCCGCCGAAGCGGATAAGCGCGGGCTCTCCTTCATCGACGCACCCGTATCGGGCGGCCAGGCGGGCGCCGAGGCGGGACAGCTCACCGTCATGTGCGGCGGTGACGAGCAGGCATTCCGCACGGCAGAGCCGGTGATCCGCAGCTTCGCCAAGGCCGTGCGCCGGATGGGACCTGCGGGCTCCGGTCAGCTCGCCAAGATGGTCAACCAGATCGCCATCGCGGGCCTGCTGCAGGGCCTATCGGAGGCCATCGCCTTTGCCGAGAACGCCGGCCTCGATGTGACAGCCGTCATCGACACCATCTCGAAAGGCGCCGCCCAGTCCTGGCAGATGGAGAACCGCTGGAAGACCATGCACGAGCGCCGCTTCGATTTCGGCTTCGCCGTCGACTGGATGCGCAAGGACCTCGGCATCTGCCTTGCAGAGGCAAAGCGCAACGGCTCGGCGTTGCCCGTGACCGAGATCATCGACCGCTTTTACGGCGAAGTGCAGGAAAAGGGCGGCAGCCGCTGGGACACCTCGAGCCTCATTACGCGCCTGCCGCCATCGACGTCCGGAAGCTGACGTAACACTCAGACCACGCCGCGTTTTGTACTAGGATGGCGGGAGTCGGGCGTCTCGATCGGCACACCCGGAGGTGAACTCATGCCCATCACGGCCTTCTACGCGTCGCTGCTGGCGTTCCTCTTCCTGCTTCTCTCGCTGCGAGTCATAAACCAGCGCCGCGAAGCCCGCGTCGAGATCGGTGCCGGCGAGAGCCCAGAGCTGTTCCGCCGCTCCCGCGTGCACGCGAACTTCGCCGAGTATGTGCCGTTGGCGCTGCTGCTGCTCGCGTTGGCTGAAAGCCTCAAGGCACCGAGCATCTTTCTTCACACGCTCTGCTTAGCGTTGGTCGCTGGACGCTTCCTGCACGCCTATGGGCTGTCCCAGACACCCCATATCTTGAAGCTGCGCGTTCTCGGCATGTGGCTGACGCTCGGCACCATCGCCTTCGCCGCCCTGCTCTGCTTCGTCCTCGGCGGCATCAACCTGATTGTGTAGGCAATCCCACGCCATGGCCGCCCTCCGAGGCGGCCATCCAGGGGCCACGCACGCAACGTCAGCATGGTCGGGTCAAGCCCGACCATGACGTGAGTGGGGAAAGAGAAACAGACTTAGCTGCTCTTCCGCTTCTCCGACGGTGGGCGCGCGAAATTGAGCGGCAGCGCCGTCGTGTGCTTGATCTCCTCCATGGCGAACGCCGAGGAGACTTTTGCGATCTCCACGTTGGAGATGAGCTTCTTGTAGAAGACGTCGTAGGCCGCGATATCCGGCACCGCGACGCGCAGCAGATAATCCACGTCGCCCGACATGCGATAGAACTCGACCACCTCGGGGAACTCCGCAACCGCGCCGTGGAACCGCTCGAGCCAAGCCAGGCTGTGCTGGTCGGTCTTGATCGAGATGAACACGGTGACGCCGGCGTTGACCTTGACCGGATCCAGCACCGCCACCCGCCGCTTGATGACGCCCAGCTCCTCGAGCTTCTGGATGCGCCGCCAGCAGGGCGTCGTCGACAGCCCGATCTCCTTGCCGATCTCAGCCACAGGCCGCGTGCAGTCCTCCTGCAGGATGGCCAGGATCTTGACGTCCATTTCGTCGAGCATGAGCGACCGCTTGAAAAGGAATTCCCCGATATCGGGATTCTGCAACATCCGTTTGTTCGGATGTCGCCGTCAAGCGCCTTCGTAAGTTTATTTTACCCGGCTCGGGAAACAGCCTAAAGCTCGATCTGAAGCCCGTCCTCGGCAAGGCGCACGGCGGGATGGCGGATCTTGTCCCGGTTCGCGAGCGCCTCCGGCCCGAGGTGTGTCAGCATCACCTGCTTGGCCCCGAACCGCGGGAGATTAGCCTCGATCGTCCGCCAATTGAGGTGTGACTTCGCCTCCCGCTCGAAGGCGAAGCATTCGCAGATGAAGAGGTCCGCGCCCTGCGCCGCATCGACAAGCGTCTCGACCCACTCCGTATCGCCCGAGAACGTCAGCACGCGGCCATCCACCTCGAACCGCAGCGCATAGGGTGTAGCCCCCGAAGGATGCTTGACGACGAACGGCGTGACCCGCACGCCGCCCTCCTCAAGCGGCTCGAAATCCTGCCAGGTCCGGAAACGAAAATCGAAACGACGTTCATTTTTCGTGCAGCCCGGAAACAGCCCCTCGGCGACGGTAACGAAGCGCTCCTCGATACCGAGCGGCCCAACCACGGTCAAAGGGACCCGGCGGTCGGCCACATGCACGGCATGGATCAGAAACCAAGCGAGGCCACCGAAGTGATCGCCATGGAGGTGCGTAACGAACACCGTAGAAATGGTATTTGGATCAATACCTTGCCTAAAAATCCCCGTGAGCGAGGTCGCTCCGCAGTCGATCAGGAAGCTCCCGTGCGAAGACGACACATGAAAGCAGGTTTGAAGCCGCCCCCCGGAGCCGAAGGCATCGCTCGATCCGATGATTGTGAGCTTCATGTCGGCTCCCGCGCTTAGCCGCCGGTCTCCCACCCTGCAGCGATGCGTTTGGCCGGCCTGTTCCCTGGGGAACAGGAGCCCCCAAGGACCGGCCGGGGTAAACCCATCGTTAGCTAATTCCGGGGAAGAGTAGCCGTGGGCAGAACCCACGACCTATCACCCTCCCGAGACACGCGACAAGGCCCTGTTTCCTCAGGGACCTGGAGAGGTGAGTTGGCCGTCGTGATTTCCTGCACGGCGGACATATGGACAAAGAGACAAGAAAGAAAATCCTCGCCGATCTGCGGACCCGTCACGCCGCCCGCAAACGCGCGGGCGAGGACGTGCGCGCCGCCCGCGACCGTCTCACGCGCCGCAGCGAGATCAAGCCCGAGTTCGAATACGAGCTCATGTCGATCTTCGCGCGCAATGAACTCTCGGCGGCGGTGACGATCTGGGCCCTGGCCGCCATCTTCGCGCTCGCCTCCATGTTCTGGGCGCCGTGGTTCGAGGGCTGCCTCTGGCTGAGCCTTGTCATCGTCTCGAAGGTCATGTTGCTCGAGCTGTGCCGGCGCTTCGTCGCGCAGGCGCGCCACGACGATGACGCTCGGATATGGAGGCGGAGGTTCTTCCTCGCCGAGCTGTTCTCTGGCCTGGTCTGGGCCGGCTTCGCGCTCGTTGGCATCGACAGCCAGGATCACGCCGCGCAATCTGTCGTGTTCTCCTCGCACGTCTTCATCTTCGCGTCGCTGATCGTGCTGCTCGCCGTGCGCATGACGTTCACGTCGACGATGATGAGCCTGTTCTACGTCGGCACCATCCCCATGACGGTCGCGGTCTCGGCGCGCCTCGTGATGCTGCAGGAGCCGTTCTACTATGCGCTCGCCACCATGGCGGTCGGCGTGCACATCTACTTCATCTTCCTCGCCAAGGGCCTGCAGCAGACCACACTGCAGATGCTGGCCTTCCGCGCGCAGAAGGACATCCTGATCGCCGAGCTTGACGAGGAGCGCCTTCTCTCCGACGAGGCGCGCCGCCGTGCGGAAGCCGGCAGCAAGGCGAAATCGCGCTTCCTCGCCACCATGAGCCACGAGCTGCGCACGCCCTTGAACGCCATCATGGGCTTCTCGGAGGTGATGAAGGACGAGATGTTCGGTCCGCACACGGCGCCCATCTACCGCGAGTACTCGAACGATATCTACGAGAGCGGACGCCACCTCTTGCAGCTCATCAACGAAATCCTCGACCTGTCGCGCATCGAGGCCGGCCGCTACGAGCTTGTCGAGGAACGCGCGCACCTGGGAGACATCGCCCAGGATTGCCAGCGGCTCTTGGCGTTGCGGGCAAGCGGCAAGGGTCTCCACGTCAATCTCACCGTCGCCCCGGATCTTCCGCAGGTCTGGATCGACGTGCGCGCCATGCGCCAGATCTGCCTCAACCTGCTCTCGAATGCAGTGAAGTTCACCCCCAAGGGCGGCACGGTCACGATCGCGGTTGCCCCGACGGTCGACGGCGGCCAGATGCTCTCCGTGAGCGACACCGGACCCGGCATCCCGCCCGAGGAGATTCCGAAGGTGATGCAGGCCTTCGGCCAGGGCTCGCTCGCCCATGAGACCGCCGAGGGCGGCACGGGTCTCGGACTGCCCATCGTCCAGAACCTCATCGAGCTGCATGGCGGCACGTTCGAGCTCACCTCCGAGCTGCGCAAAGGCACCGTGGTCCGCGTGACGCTGCCCCCGCAGCGCGTGCTGGCCAGCGTCGCCCCCCTGCAGCCGCTCGGCGCCGAGCGCCACCGGCAGCCGACACCCCCGCCGTCGGCGCGCAAGCCGCACCTGCGCGTGACGCCGAAGCCCCCCGCGCCGACGACGCGGCCGCCGCGCGTGGCCTGATCCGGTCGAGCGGCGCGTTTGCCGCGCCTGCAGCCATTGAGCCGCCGGGCCGGACCGCCTAAATTCGGCGCAATCCGGCCGCACCAGATGCGCCGCCGCCGAGGCGAATGATGGAATCCCCCTGCATCAAGGTCTGCGTCATCGACCCCGTCGATGGTCTTTGCGAGGGCTGCCGCCGCTCGTGCCATGAGATTGCCCGCTGGACCTCCTACACCGACGCCGAGCGCCGCCGGATCATGGCTGAGCTCAAGACCCGCGCCTCCCGTGTAAAGACGTAAAGACAAGAATGCAGCCGGAAACGCCATAACCATATGCTCGCAGTTCTGCTCGTCATCCTCGTCGGCCTGATTGCGCTCTTTTGGACCCTGAGCGGCGGAGACGGTGATCAGCTCACGAACGTCCTCGGCGACAACATCGGTTACGTCATCGGCCTTCTGGCCCTAGGCCTGCTCTACCTCGCCATGCTGAGCGGCGACTATCACGGGCGTAGGCGCGACGCCGTCCGTCACGCCGCGACGTGGCTGCTGGTCGGTCTCGCGCTCGTCGTCGGCTACACCTACCGCGAGGAGCTCAAGACCGTAGTCAACCGCGTGGCCGGCGAGGTGCTCCCGCCCGGCCACACGATCCTCATGGAGACGACGCCCACCGGCGAGCAGGCCGTCCGTCTGCGCCGGCAGGACAATGGCCATTTCATCGCGCGCGGCGCTGCCAACGGCGTCAGCCTCGCGCTCCTGGTCGATACCGGCGCCTCGACCGTCGTGCTGAAACCGGCCGACGCCGCACGCGCCGGGATCGACACCGACGCACTCTCGTTTACGACTCCCGTATCCACCGCCAACGGCACGACCTACGCCGCGCCCGTGCGCCTGAAATCGGTCTCGGTGGGGCCGCTCGAGATCCGCGATGTCGAGGCGCTCGTCGCCCAGCCCGGCGCCTTGAGCGAGAACCTCCTCGGTATGAGTTTCTTAAAGCGTTTGCGCTCCTATGAGTTTTCCGGCGATTTCCTGACCCTCAGGGGTTGAGATCCGAAAACCATAAAGAGGCGCATCCCGGCCAGGGAACGGCCTCCACCGGGAGCCTCGGCATGGCCCTATCCTCGGGGACGCGGTCCCTTCTGAGCGAGCTTGCAAGCTGGGGCGCCGCAGCCACAATTCTGGTCGCCGGTGTCGTCCACTACGAGACGCTCCGCACCGCCCTTGGCGACGCCCTCGGCATCGGCGCGCCGACCGAGCAGATTGCCGCCGAAGCACCTCAGTCCGAAGCTGCCGACAGCACGGCCGGGATGGAGGAGCTGGAAGCGTCCGCCGACGGCCACTACTACGCCGAGGCCGAGGTGAACGGGCGCATTCTCGATGTGATGGTCGACACCGGGGCCTCCATGGTTGCATTGACATACGAGGACGCGGAACGGGCCGGCCTGCACCTCAAGCCGTCCGACTTCACGGCCCGCGTCAACACCGCCAACGGTCCCGCCGCCGTGGCCCCCGTCATGCTGGACCGCGTAAGCATCGGAGGCATCGAGGTACGCGACGTGCGCGCCGCCGTCTGCGAGCGCGGCCGCCTCGACAAGACCCTCCTCGGCATGAGCTTTCTTTCGCGGCTCGAGCGGGTCGACATCAGCCAGGGCCGCCTGACGCTGATCGAGTGACCGAACCTGGCAATTCTCTCATGAAACCATAGTGTGCGCGGCGCATTGTACCGCTGGCGCCGTGTGGCGCATGCCGGGCAGGTGGTGCATAAAGAGCGCCGTGCACGGACGCATTTCGATCCACCCGGTTTTCGCCGCATTCCCTTTGCATCAGCCAGCCATCGTTGCCGCTCTCACCGCGTGCCGACCCGGCACGCCCCACCAAAAGGCCCCTCGATGTTTCCCAAACCCCGCGCCGACTTGAAGCCCAACACGCTCGACTTCGAGCGCCTGCCGCTGGTGAAGCCCACGGGCTTCCGCGAGTACGACGCGCGCTGGCTGTTCCCGCAGGAGATCAACCTGATGGGGCTCAACGCCGTCGGCCTCGGCATGGCGACGCTGTTCGACGAGCGTGGCGTGCCGAAGCGCATCGTCGTCGGCCACGACTACCGTTGGTACTCGGGATCGGTGAAGCAGGCGCTCATCACCGGCCTCCTGGCGGGCGGCTTCGAGGTGCACGACATCGGGCTCGCGCTCTCGCCCATGGCCTACTTCGCGCAGTTCGAGCTCGACGTCGAAGGCGTCGCCATGGTCACCGCTTCGCACAACGACAACGGCTGGACCGGCATCAAGATGGGCCTCGCGCGTCCGCTGACCTTCGGCCCCGACGAGATGAGCCGCCTGAAGGAGATCGTGCTCGCGGGCGCGTTCAAGGCCCAATCGGGCGGACGCTACATCTTCGTCCCCGATCTCGCCGAACGCTACATGAAGGCGCTCTCCGACCGTCCAAAGCTCAAGCATCCGCTGAAGGTCATCGCCGCGTGCGGCAACGGCACCGCCGGCGCCTTCGCCCCCAAGGTCCTCGAAGCCATCGGCTGCGAGGTGGTGCCGCTCGATGCCGAGCTGGACCACAGCTTCCCGCGCTACAATCCCAATCCCGAGGACATGAAGATGCTGCACGCCATCGCCGAAGCGGTGGTGAAGCACAAGGCCGACGTCGGCCTCGGCTTCGACGGCGACGGCGACCGCTGCGGCGTGGTCGACAACGAGGGCCACGAGATTTTCGCCGACACCGTGGGCGTCATGCTGGCCCGTGACATCTCGGCCATTCACAAGAACCCGGTGTTCGTCGCCGACGTCAAGTCGACCGGCCTCTTCATGACCGACCCCGTGCTGCAGGCTGCGGGCGCAAAAACGCTCTACTGGAAGACCGGCCACTCCTACATGAAGCGCTACACTTTCGAGCAGAAGGCGCTCGTCGGCTTCGAGAAGAGCGGGCACTTCTTCTTCCAGCCGCCCTTGGGTCGCGGCTACGACGACGGCCTCGTCGCCGCCATCGCAGTATGCGACATGCTCGACCGCGCGCACGGGAAGACGCTCGCGGACCTGAAGCGCGCGCTGCCCAAGACCTACCAGTCCCCGACCATGTCGCCCCACTGCGACGACGAGAAGAAGTATGGCGTGGTCGAGAAGGTCGTCGCCGACTACGAAGGCCTCGCCAGGAACGGCGGCACCGTCGCCGGCCAGAAGATCCGCGATCTCGTCACTGTCAACGGCGTGCGCGTGACGCTGGAGGACGGCACCTGGGGCCTCGTGCGCGCCTCGTCGAACAAGCCGGAGCTGGTGATCGTGGTCGAGAGCCCGGTCTCGGAGGAGAACAAGATCGCGATATTCCGCGACATCGAAGCCCGCCTCGCCAAGTTCCCCGAGGTCGGCGAGTACAACCAGAAAATCTGACGCAACTTGGCCACGTCGAGTTAACCGTCAGGCCTGATCGCACATCCGATCGTGCCCGCTGTTAACAGGCTGCGCGCCATTGCGCGAGAATAGTCGTCGCTCATAATGACTGGAGCGGCGGCGTACGATGGTGCTGGAAAATAACGCGGCAACGCGATCCTCTCCGGGCTTTGGGCGACGCGGTGCCGGTCCCGCGCTCGCGCAACAATCCCGGCCCGTGCATCGCCCCACCGTCTCGCCTCGCCCCGAAGCGCGAGCGCAGGAAGCCGTCGCCGAGGCGGCCCGTGCGATGAGCGCCGACGTCACCACGGCAGCATCCCGTGGCAAGGCCTACGCAAAAGCCTGCCTCGCAGGAACCGCCGCCTTTGTCGCCGCGCTGTTCGCCCTGACCGGCGTCGACAACCGCTTTTTCCAATCCGGACCGGCTCTGATCGTATTCGCCCTGCCCGTGCTGCCGACGCTGGCGCTTATTCTCTACATCCCGACCGTTGTGTTGTCGGACCTTGCGCGCCTGCTACGAATTCCGCGCGGCTGGGCCGACATCGGCATCGGAACCGCACTCGGCATTGGCCTCGGCATTGCGATGGCTATGTCGAGCCAACCTGGCGAAGAGCAGAAGACCCTTCTCACGGCGCTCGCCTTGGCCGCCGGCGGTTTCGTGGCAGGCTTCGCCTTCTGGCGCGCGCAAGGCCATCCGGGAACGGCCACCGGCACGAGAGCGGCACTGGACGAGATCTACAAGAAGATATCCTGAGCCGCCTCAAAGCGTCGAAAGAAACAGGCGCACCGCCACGAAGGACAGGAAGATGCCGAACGCAAGCTCGAGCTTGCGCCGCGAGATCCCATGCGCAACGCGCACCCCGAGCGGCGCCGCAAGCACGCTCGCCGGGATGATGAGCGCCGCACCGAGCACATTGACGTAGCCGAGCGACGCCGGCGGCAGCGCCGCGTTGCCCCATCCGGCCCAGATGTAGCCGAAAAGCCCAGGCACGGCGATCAGCGGCCCGAACCCGCTCGAGGTCGCGACCGCCTTGAGAATCGGCCAGCCGCAAAGCGTGAACAGCGTCACGAGGAACATGCCGCCACCGATGCTCATGAGTGTCGACGCGAGGCCGATAAGGAACGCCGCGAGCAGCACCCAGCCGGACTCGGGCAAGCCGTTCGCGAGCCGCCAATCCTCGCGCCCGAGCATCATCTTGATGGCGAACGCCGATCCGCAAACGATCCAGACCCACTTGAGCGGCGTGCTCGAGATGCTGGAGACGAGCAGGATGCCGGCCAGCACACCCGCCACCACGAACGGAGCCAGCCGTTTCACGACCGCCGTATCGACGGCACCTTTCTTGAGATGCGACCGGAAGGACGACAACGCCGTCGGCACGATGACCGCAAACGACGTGCCCAGCACGAGGTGCATACGAACGCTGTCGGGCACGTCGAGAAACGTGAATGTCTCGAACAGCACCGGAACAAGGATGCCGCCACCACCGATTCCGAGCAGGCCGGCGAGAAATCCCGTTACGCCGCCGGCCACAACGAGTGCAAGCACGAGCCAATAGATTTCGCCGTTGGCAAACACGTGGGTCATGAGGGAAGCTGCTCCTACTCCGCCGCGACGGAGCCGGAGGCCGAATGCGAGGACGCACGCCCCTCCGCGAGAGCCATCGCATCAAGCAGCACATCGATGCCCGGCCCCTCGCCGACGCCATGCTCGGAAAGATGCCGCCGGAACTGCCGCGCCCGCGGCTGGCCGTGATAGAGCCCGAGCACGTGCCGCGTGACGGAGTTGAGACGTCCCCCGCGCGCCATATGTTCGCGCACATAAGGCACCAGCCGATCGAGCACGTCGCCGCGCGAAAGCGGCGGCGCATCCGATCCGAAGAGCGCCTGATCGACACCGGCCAGGATGTACGGCGTCTGGTACGCCGCGCGCCCGAGCATCACGCCGTCCACATGCTCGAGATGCTCGGCGCACGCCTCGAGCGTTTCGATGCCGCCGTTGAGCACGATCGTGAGATCGGGCCGTGCAGCCTTGAGCCGGTAAACGCGCGTGTAATCGAGCGGCGGAACCTCCCGGTTCTCTTTCGGAGAAAGCCCCTCTAACCAGGCCTTGCGCGCATGCACGACGAAAATGCGGATGCCCGCATCCGCAACCGTAGCAATGAAGCGCGAAAGGTCCGCTTCGCTGTCCTGCGCGTCGATGCCGATGCGGCACTTGACCGTGACGGGAATTTTGACCCGCGCCGACATTGCGGCAACGCACGTCGCGACCAGCTCCGGCTCGGCCATAAGGCAGGCGCCGAAACGCCCTTCCTGCACCCGATCCGACGGACAACCGACGTTGAGATTGATCTCGTCGTAGCCCGCCGTTTCGCCGATGACGGCCGCGTCTGCGAGCTTCGCCGGATCCGATCCGCCGAGTTGCAGCGCCAGCGGGCGCTCGGCCCCGTCGAACCCGAGCAGACGCGCACGGTCGCCATGGATGATGGCCTCCGCCGTCACCATCTCCGTGTAGAGTCGCGCGTGCCGCGTCATGAGGCGATGGAACGTCCGGCAATGCCGGTCCGTCCAGTCCATCATGGGGGCTACGCAAAATCTGTGCGATCCGGACGTCACGATCGTTCCCGAAGCCTGGGCAAGCCCCTTGGCTACGGAAAATAGCGCACTGCCGCAAGGGGCAAGATGTCCCCGCCCGGCCTCAGCGGTCCGGGGAATATGCTTATCGGACAACGAGGCGGTTATGGGCGAAGCCCATGGCGACAATCGCAACCGCGCCGAGGAGCACCGGAGACCGAAGGCCTCCGCCGAAAACAGCATCAACGTTTGAACTTCGCCGCTTCCTCGGAGCCGCCGGTCGCATTGCCCGCGCTGTAGGAGTGCGCGCCGACGCCCGCGAGCTTGCCGCCCTGCACGATCAGGTACTCGTTGCGGATCGGCTTGCCTGCGAAGTAGCACTCGAGGATCTCGCGAACGCCCGCCGCGTAACGCGTCTGCGCCGAGAGCGACGTACCCGAGATGTGCGGCGTCATGCCGTGATGCGGCATCGTCCGCCACGGATGGTCCTGCGGCGGCGGCTGCGGGAACCATACGTCGCCCGCATAGCCCGCGAGCTGCCCGCTCTCGAGCGCCCGTACGACAGCGTCGCGGTCGCAGAGCTTACCGCGTGCGGTATTGACGAGATAGGTGCCGCGCTTGAACAGCTTCAGCGTCTTATCGTTGATCATGTGCTCCGTTTCGGGATGCAGGGGACAGTTGAGCGTCACCACATCGCAAACGGGATACATGTCCTCGGGCCTGTCGTGGAACGTGACGTTCAACTCCTTTTCGACCTCGGCCGGTAGCCGGTGCCGATCCGTGTAATGCAGGCGCACGTCGAACGGCTTCAACAGACGCAGCACGCGCAGCCCGATGCGGCCCGCGGCCACCGTGCCGACATGCATGCCTTCGATGTCGTACGAGCGCGATACGCAATCGGCGATGTTCCAACCGCCCTTGATCACCCAGTTGTAAGACGGGATGTAATTGCGCACGAGCGAGAGCATCTGCATCACGACATGCTCGGCCACGCTGTTCGAGTTGCAGTAGGTGACCTCTGCGACCGTGATGCCGCGGTCCATGGCGGCCTGCAGGTCCGTGTGATCGGAGCCGATGCCCGCCGTCACGATCATCTTGAGCTTCGGCGCTTTGGCGATGCGCTCGGCCGTCATGTACGCTGGCCAGAACGGCTGCGAGATCACGATCTCGGCATCATGGAGCTCCTGGTCGAGCTTCGAGTTCGCGCCGTCCTTGTCGGAGGTCACAATCAGCGTATGGCCGGCAGCCTCAAGAAACTTGCGAAGGCCGAGCTCACCCGACACGCTGCCGAGAAGCTGGCCAGGTTTGAAATCGATCGCCGAGGGCGTCGGCGCCGTCTGCCCATCAGGGTATTTCGTGATCTTCGGAATGTCGTCGCGGGCGTAGGACTTCGGATACCCGTCAACCGGGTCGTCGTAGAGAACACATACGATCTTCGCCATGGGTCGTCTCCTTCATGGGGTGAGGCCATGAGGCAGCGCTTGGCCGGCACGGAGCCGGTGGCGGGGAGTTTTGAACAATGGCTTGCTGTGCGGATCGCGGGTCCGCATCAGCTCGCTCCTAGCGCTTCCTCGCCGGACATCGTCGTACCCTTCCTGGGTTGTTATCTCGGCACGCGAACAGCGCGTTTGAAGGGCGCGCCCGTCAAATAAATGCCCGTCAACGCACAATTGATCCCTTCTATGAGGCAAGTGCCAGCCGGGGCCCGACGAGCGCGGCCACCACCACGCAAGTCCGAGCGGGACGACCACCCAATCGCCCCCTGGCTTCTGTCACACATCGCTTTGTCGTAGATTGGCGTTGCCTCCGCCTCGCGAAGGATGATCGCTCGTGCGTTACGCCATCGAACGAATGTGCCTGATCGTAGTCTTGGCCGGCATCGTCGTGTGCCCGACGCTCGACGCACGCGCAACGATCCAGGACGACAGCTGCATCTATCCTGACGTCGAGTATCCGATGCCGTGCGACGAGGATGACGAGGACGACGACTGACCTTCAGATTCTCTTGACCATGACAACATCCGCACCTCGGCGCCGCGATCGTTGTCATGGATCAAAGCGGCGTGGGTTCCGACCACGCAGTGTGCCGGCATCCATACAGTCCCGATGCGCGACGGAGGCACACCATGGCACAGAAGATGAAAGCGGCGATTTTCGTTGAGAAGGGACGCATCGTCCTCGACGAGAAGCCCCTGCCGGAGATCGGACCGACAGATGCCCTGGTCCGCATCACCACGACCACGATCTGCGGAACCGATGTCCACATCCTCAAGGGCGAGTACCCCGTCGCCAAAGGGCTCACCATCGGCCATGAGCCGGTCGGCATCATCGAGAAGCTCGGCTCTGGCGTGCAAGGCTTCCAGGAGGGCCAGCGCGTGATCGCGGGCGCCATCACGCCGTCGGGCTGGAGCAACGCGTGTCTCTGCGGCTGCGGCGCCCAGGACGGCGCAGGAACCAAGCATGGCTGGAAAGCCATCGGCGGCTGGAAGTTCGGCAACACCATCGACGGCTGCCAGGCGGAGTACGTGCGCGTGCCCGACGCCATGGCCAACCTCGCAGCGATTCCGGACCACGTGACAGACGAGCAGGTGCTGATGTGCCCGGACATCATGTCGACGGGCTTTTCCGGCGCCGAGACGGCGGGCGTAAAGATCGGCGACACCGTCGTCGTGTTCGCGCAAGGCCCGATCGGCCTATGCGCCACCGCGGGCGCCAAGCTGATGGGCGCGACGACCATCATCGCCGTCGATTCCGTGCCGGCCCGCATGGAAATGGCGAAGCGCATGGGCGCCGACCACGTCGTCGATTTCAAGGCCGAGAACCCGGTCGATGCGATCATGCGCTTGACGGACGGACGTGGCGTCGATGTCGCCATCGAGGCGCTCGGCACCCAGGGCACGTTCGAATCCGGCCTGCGCGCGCTGCGCCCCGGCGGCACGCTGTCGAGCCTCGGCGTGTACTCCACCGATCTCAAAATCCCGCTCGACGCCTTTGGGGCCGGGCTTGCCGACAAGCAGATCCGGTCGACTCTATGCCCCGGCGGCAAAGAGCGCATGCGGCGCATGATGGAGGTGGTCGCATCCGGCCGCGCCGACCTCGGCGGCCTTGTCACCCACCGGTTCAAGCTCGACCAGATCGAGCAGGCCTACGACCTCTTCGCCAACCAGCGCGACGGCGTCCTCAAAGTCGCCATCACGCCCTGAGCAAAAAAAGCCACTCAATCCCTGTCGGGTTTCTCGCCCTTCTTCAGCGTCGAGCCGGCTTCCTTGAACTTCATGAGATGCGCGTCGTCGGCGGAGCCCTTGGTCTCCGCGACGACGCCGAACTCCAAAGGCTCGTCCTGCGCATAGCGCTTGCCGAGACGGTAGGCAATCTCCGCCCGCGCCGTCTCGACGCCGAGATAGAACGCGTGCCCCGCGTCCGCGCGTGTATCGAGATGCGGGAAAAGCTGGAACGGATCGTCGGACACGTGATGCCCGGCCTTGTTGTAGATGTGGATGCCGTCCTCGGCGACCTCGATGCGGTAGTTGGCATCGCGGATCTGCGGCGCCAGCGCGCGGATCTCGTCCGGCGTCGAGGCAAAGCCTTTGCGGTCGCGCAGCGCCATGAGCCCGCCGCCGAAGCCCTGCGGTAGCGAGCCTGCCTTCTTCGCTGCATAGAACTCACGCCGCGCGCGGTCGAACTCCCGGATCGCGGTGCGGCAATGCGGGCTCACCTGCACGGCAAGCACGGCCGTGATGTCGAGCTCCGAGCAGAGCCCCATCAGTATCGCGTTGATGCCGGTCGTGTCGGCATCCGTAAGCTCGGTGACGTTGCCGATGCCCATGAGGATCGGCACCTCCGGCCGCCGCTTGCGAAGGTCCACATAGCGGACGACCGACGCCGCAAAGCCGTAATGGATCGGATCGAGGATCGGGTCCGCATAGTACGGCTTCCCCTTTGCGATCATGATGTCGATGACGCGATCCAGCGACACCATGTCGTTGGCGCCTGCCGAGACCAGGACCGGCACCGCCGGCCCCTCGTCGGCAATCCCGATGTTCTTCTCGGACAGGCTCAGCAGAAAATCCGCGCCCGCCTTCGTCGCCCGCGAGAGTTCTTCCGAATTGAAGGAATCGACGCTCACGCGCACGCCGTCCGCATGCAGCGCCGCGATGGCTTCCTCGAGATGTGGAAACGGACTGTCGGGAAGACAGCCGAGGTCGATCACATCGGCCCCGTCCGCGCGCAAGATCCGCCCCCGCTCGACGATCTGTGCCGGCGTCATCAAAGTTGCGTCGACGATCTCGGCGAAGATCGTGACGTTATGCTGAGAAAGGTCAGCCTTCTCCTTCGCATGGCCGAGATATTCCGGCAGGTCCGCGACCTCATCGGGGCCGCGCTCGAAGCGCGTGCCAAAGAAGTCGGACAGACGCTCGAGATCGCCCCGGAACCGGCCGGGCATCACGACGCGATCCGCACCCTGGGGAAGGGTCAGCCGCCGCTCGACGATGTCCGTCGTCATGAGCGCCGCGACCTTGACGCCGACGTTCGCCACCACCGGCTCGAGCGCTTCGCTCGCCACCTGATCGGCAACGCGCTTGACGCGCGGCTCCGCCAGCGACCCCGTTACAAGCACCACACGCTCGGCCATCGGCCCCTGATCCTCCAACAACGACGCAGGAGTATGACATGAATCGAGCGGCAGGCCCCAGGACGATGACGCCCGCGCACCACCCTTAACTATTCCGCCGCGGTCTTTCGGCGAGCGGTGGCCGCAGCCCAGTCGGACTGCCACACCGCTGCGCCCTCTCGGACGGACCGATAGACAGCGTCCCCCACCGCTTCGCCAATGGCCGTGTGCAGACCGGCGAAGCGCACTTCGTCGGTGCCGGCAGGCGCGGCAACCACAATGCAATCCGTCCCGGTCCCCGTTACCGCAACACCCGCACGTCGCACGCCGCTGTCGATGACGGCCGCCGTCCGCGCCTCCGTCACAATCGACACCGTCTCGATGAGCGCCCCCTCGGAGAGCGGCTGGGAAACATGCACCAGTACGTTGATCGTTCCCGGCACCGGGACCGGCTCGGTGCACCGCTGGCCGACGCGCTCGCCGTTCGACAGTCCGACGGTCGCCAGAGAGGTCGCAGTCGCGCCCTCAACCGTGGACTGGACGAGATGGTGGCGCGTGATATCGCGTGAGGTAACGAGGCAGATCGCGTCCGCAAAGCCGGCACTTGCCATCAGGGCTTCGATACCGGCGACCGGATCGAGCGACGGCGGAAGATCCGCATTTCGCACCTCGAGCCAGGCAACCCGCTGCGCCGTGCGAAAACCCGGTTTTGTGAGCGACCAGGAGAGCATCCTCTGCGGCGCATCGAAGGATGCGACGAGATGCGGAGGCCGGCAGGAGAGCGCAAACGGCAGGGTCAAGGGCAAGAAAAACTCGAAGACTGGCGGAAAATCAAATCGTGTCGGGAGGGGACCATCGACACAATTGAAGGGCCGGTCAAGCATGTCGATGCGTCGCCCGCCCTGCGACCACACGCATCCTTTACCTAGGAATAGTTCGCAACTAGATTGACTATTGCGAACTATTCCTATAAGCGTTCTTACGTTCAAACCGATCGGGAGCTTCGATGCGACAGAATGGAATTGGCATGATACGCCGCGCCGTCATCGGTGCTGCGATTGTTGGAGCTCTCGTTCTGGCGTTCGCACTCTGGCCCACGAAACAGACCGCAATCACCGAGGCACAAACCGACGCCGCAAAGCCGTTCCGCGTCGTCACGACCTTCACCGTTATCCAGGACATCGCGCAGAACGTCGCCGGCAGCGCAGCGATCGTCGAGAGCATCACCAAGCCCGGCGCCGAGATCCACGACTACCAGCCGACCCCACTCGACATCGTCAAAGCTCAGGCGGCTGACCTCGTGCTGTGGAACGGCATGAACCTCGAACGCTGGTTTGAGCGGTTCTTCGACAACGTCAAGAACGTGCCAAGCATCGTCGTGAGCGACGGCGTCGAGCCCATGGGCATCAGCGAAGGCCCCTACACCGGTAAGCCCAATCCGCACGCCTGGATGTCGCCCTCGAACGCCCTCGTCTACATCGAAAACATCCGCAAGGCATTCGTCGCCCACGACCCGGCCAACGCCGACACTTATAACGCCAATGCCGCCGCTTACGCCGAGAAGGTCAAGGCCCTCGACGCACCGCTGCGCGAGCGCATCGCGGCAATCCCCGAGGCCCAGCGCTGGCTCGTGACCAGCGAAGGCGCCTTCAGCTACCTGGCGCGCGACTACGGCATGCGCGAAGCGTTCCTGTGGCCCATCAACGCCGACGAGCAAGGCACGCCCCAGCAGGTGCGCAAGGTGATCGACCTGGTGCGCGCCAACAGCATCCCCGTCGTCTTCAGCGAAAGCACGGTGTCGGACAAGCCGGCGCGCCAAGTGGCGAAAGAGACCGGCGCCCGTTACGGCGGCGTGCTATATGTCGACAGCTTGAGCGCGGAAGGCGGCCCGGTGCCGACCTACGTTGACCTGCTGCGCGTCACCGTCGAGACCATCGCCGAGGGCTTCACCTCTTGACCCTGCCTTCCATCACCGCAGAGAACGTCACCGTCATCTACAGCAATGGCAATATCGCGCTGAAGGACATCACGTTCGATCTGGGCCCCGGCACTATTTGCGGGCTCGTCGGCGTCAACGGAAGCGGCAAGTCCACGCTCTTCAAGTCCATCATGGGCTTCGTGCGCCCGACCGAGGGCGAGATCCTCATTGCCGGCCTTGCCGTCGACGACGCCCTGAAACGCAACCTCGTCGCCTACGTGCCCCAGAGCGAGGACGTGGACTGGAACTTCCCGGTGCTGGTCGAGGACGTCGTGATGATGGGCCGCTACGGCCACATGGGCTTCCTGCGCATCGCATCCGAGCAGGACCGCCGCAAGGTCAACGAAGCCCTCGAGCGCGTCGGCATGTCGGGCTTCAGGAAGCGCCAGATCGGGGAGCTCTCCGGGGGACAGAAGAAGCGGGTCTTTCTTGCCCGCGCGCTCGCCCAGGAGAGCAAGATCATCCTCCTCGACGAACCGTTCACCGGCGTCGATGTCAAGACCGAGACCGCTATCGTCGACCTCCTGCGCGACCTCAGGGCGCGCGGACACCTAATGCTCGTCTCGACGCACAACCTCGGCAGCGTACCCGACTTCTGCGACCAGGTCGTGCTGATCAACCACGTGCTGCTGGCGGCCGGCCCGACGCGCGAAACGTTCACGCAGGCCAACCTGGAGAAGGCGTTCGGTGGCGTGCTGCGCCACTTCAAGCTGGCGGGCGCCGCCTTGCATGACGACGACGACCGCCGCTCCGTGACCGTGTTGACCGACGACGAGCGTGCCCTCGTCTTCTATGGCGAGAACGGCAACGGAAAAAGCGCACCTGAGCCCCGGAAGGAGAAGGAGACGGAGCATGAGTGAGCTGCTCGTCCCCTTCGAGTACGACTACATGGTGAAAGCCATGTGGGTGAGCGGCCTCGTCGGCGCAACCTGCGCCTTTCTCTCGGCATACCTGATGCTGAAGGGCTGGTCCCTGATGGGAGACGCCCTTGCCCATTCCATCGTGCCGGGCGTTGCCGCCGCCTATCTCCTGAAGATCCCCTTCGCAGCCGGCGCGTTCATTGCGGGCTTTCTCGCCGCCATCGGCATGTGGTTCGTGCGCCAGCAATCGAAGCTGCGCGAGGACGCGGTGATCGGCATCGTCTTCACGTCGTTCTTCGCCCTGGGCCTCTTGCTCGTCTCCATCAATCCGACCGCCGTCAACGTGCAGTCCATCGTGCTCGGCAACATCCTCGGCATCTCCGACGAGGACGCTCGGCAGGTCGTCATCATCGCAGCGGTCTCGCTCGCCGTGCTTGCGGTGAAGTGGAAAGACCTGATGGTCGTCTTCTTCGACGAGACGCACGCCCGCACGGTGGGTCTCAATCCGACGGCCCTCAAGATCCTGTTCTTCACGCTTCTGAGCGCCTGCACCGTGGCGGCGCTGCAGACCGTCGGCGCCTGCCTCGTCATCGCCATGGTCGTGACGCCGGGTGCGACCGCCTACCTCCTGACCGACCGCTTCGGATGGCTGTTGACGCTGAGCGTCGCCATCGGCACCGCGACGAGCATCCTCGGCGCCTACATCAGCTACTTCCTCGACGGCGCCACGGGAGGCGTGATCGTCGTCCTGCAGACGCTCATGTTCGTTGCCGCCTTCGTCTTCGCGCCGAAGCACGGTCTGATCGCGAGCCGTCGAACGGCATCGGCAAAGCTGGCGGTACCATCGGTCCCGGAAGGACACGCCTGATGGAGAGCCTCCTCGATTTTGTCGTGACGCCGCTCTCGTACACGTTCATGCAGCGCGCCTTGATCGTCGCCGTCCTGATCGGCGCCGTCTGCTCCGTGCTCTCTTGCTACCTTGTGCTGCGCGGCTGGTCGCTGATGGGCGATGCCATATCCCACGCCGTGCTGCCTGGCATCGTGATTGCCGTCGTGACCGGCCTTCCCATCGCCGTCGGCGCCTTTGCGTCGGGCCTCTCCTGCGCGCTCCTCACCGGATACCTGAAGGAGAACAGCCGCGTGAAGGAGGACACGGTGATGGGCATCGTATTCTCAGGCATGTTCGGGCTCGGCCTCGTTCTGATGACCAAGGTCGAGACAGACCAGCACCTGATGCACGTTCTGTTCGGCAATATGCTGGGCGTCACCTGGCGCGACGTCGTGGAGACCGGTCTCATCGCCGGCCTGACCCTTCTCGTGGTCGTCGCCAAGCAGCGTGATCTCCTGCTCTATTGCTTCGATCCCCAGCATGCCCGCGCCATCGGGCTCCCGGTGCGGCTGATCCACTATGGTCTGTTGGTGCTGCTCGCCCTCACGATCGTCGCGGCCCTCAAGGCGGTCGGCGTGATCCTCGTCGTGGCCATGCTCGTGACGCCCGGCGCAACGGCTTACCTGTTGACGAACCGATTCGAGCACATGCTCGTGCTCGCCGCCGCGGTGGCCATTGGATCGAGCGTGTTGGGAACCCTCGTGAGCTTCCACATCGATGGCGCGACAGGGCCCTGCATCGTGCTGATTCAGGCCGCGACCTTCCTCGCCGCATTCCTGTTCGCGCCCCGCAACGGCCTCTTGCGCCGCGCGCACCGAAGCGCCAGTTGGGCCTAAGCCCCCTCGTCGCGTGCGCCGGCCCATTGCGCACCGGAATGCTTTGCCTGAAAGGACGTGCACAGAAGCTCGAGGTCCTTCTCATTCAAAGGCAGACCCGCGCACTTGCAGAAAAAGTTGACTTGAATGCCGTCCTGCGCCTTCAGCCTGCGGATCAAAAGGAAGATGCAATCCCGGCAACTCCCCACGGCATGCCGGCGCGCCTCGCCGCCGAGCTGGCCGACGAGCAGCCTCAGGATATCGCGCAAATGCTCCTGCTTTGGAGACGGCAGGGCGTCGATCTCATTGAACATCGTTGCCAACGGATCCGCGGCCAAACGACTACGCGCCTTCTCCGTCAGGCTCAGAATTGAGCTGCGCCCGTCGTAAGGAGATTTCTTCCGGACGAGGTAGCCGCGCTGCACGAGCAATTTGATGGTCTGGGAGGCCGTGCCGCGCGTCGTGGCCTGATACGCGGCCAAGCCCGAGAGCGTGCGGCTGAACACGTTGGCGCGTGAGAAAAAGCGCAGCGCCAGCCACTGCGCGGAGGTCAACCGGTCGCCGTCGCGCTCCGCCAGCATCCCCCGCGCGAGCTGCAACAGTAGTTCGCCGATCTCGAGTGCCAGCATACGCCCCCCAAAAAATTGAGCGACTTTCAATACCATGACGAGTTTCGTCAAGAAGCGGACAGCGGATAGTTTTGCTGCGCAATCATATGTTTCCGACACGGATCGACATGTGCCGAAGGGCAGCGCGAGCCCGCGAAAAAAGCCCTGCACATTAACTTTGCAGAGAGGGCGCACAAGCAAAGTTGTCGCAGGCGATCTGGAGCGGATCATCCGAATGGATAAGCTTATTTCAACGATTGACCGCCGGAGGCGACGTCGACAGACGTCGCGCGATACGGCGGACACCAGTTCGGAAACGGTGATCAACCTAGCAAGTGCCGTCTTCAACTCGACGCGGGAATCGATCGTCGTCACTGATCCCAAAGGCACGATTATCGCCGTAAATCCGGCCTTTTCTACCGTAACCGGGTATGCGGCGCTCGAGGTCATCGGCAAGAGCATGGGCACGCTGCAGTCGGGCCGGCAGGGACGCGCCTTCTACAAGCAGATGTGGGAGCACCTATGCCGTACGGGGTATTGGCAAGGCGAGATCTGGAACAAGCGCAAGAATGGCGAAATCTATCCCGCCTTGCTCACCATCAGCAGTGTCAAGAACAAGATTGGTCTGCCTACGCACTATGTCGGCACGAGCGCCGACCTGACTCACATCAGAAAGTCGGAGCTGAAGCTCGACCATTTCGCCCATCACGACGAGCTGACCGGTCTGCCAAACCGTCGGCTGCTCAACATGCGCATCGACCAGGCCTTGGCCCGTGCCATCGCGGAGGATCGGACTGGCGCCGTCGTGTTCGTCGACCTCGATCGCTTCAAGCTCGTCAATGACAGCCTCGGCCACGGCGCCGGCGACGAGTTGCTGACACTCGTCACCAACCGACTTCGGAAGGGGTTGCGCGCCGACGACTTCCTGGCCCGCTTCGGAGGCGACGAGTTCATCATCCTGCTCGAGAAGACGACCAGCGAAGGAGCCGGCGTCGTCGCATCCCACTTGATCAATCGCCTGAGCGAGCCGTTCATACTTTCGTCGGGCGATGAAATCTACATTGGCGCCAGTATCGGCATCAGCGTTTTTCCGCAGGACAGCATAAGCCCCGAGGAGTTGCTCCAGCACGCGGACGCGGCCCTCTACCAGGCGAAGTCGGCCGGCAAATCGACCTACCGGCTCTATTCGTCCGATCTCACCCAGCGCGCAAACACCCGCCTCCTGCTTGACAGTCAGTTGCGCCGGGCGCTCGCGCGCGACGAGTTCGTGTTGCATTATCAGCCGCTCGTCACCCTCGCCGAGAAGCGGATCTTCGGCGTCGAGGCGCTCATCCGCTGGCAGGATCCGACGCGCGGCACGATCGCGCCGGCCGACTTCCTGTCCGTCGCGGAGGAAACCGGGCTGATCGTACCGATCGGCAGTTGGGTGCTGAAGACGGCCTGCGCACAGATGAAAGCGTGGCGCAGCGAGGGATTGGATCTCTCTCCCGTTGCCGTGAACATCTCCGCGCGCCAGTTCCGCCATCCGGAGTTCGCGGCAACGGTCGCAAATGCACTGCGCCAGGCCGAGCTGCCGGCCAAGCATCTCGAGCTTGAGATTACCGAGGCAACGGTGATGGGCCAGGACGACACCACACTTGCGACCCTCAAGGCGCTGAAGTCGCTCGGCGTGAAGCTCGCGGTTGACGACTTCGGCACCGGGTATTCATCGCTCGCCTATCTGAAGAAGCTGCCCGTCGACAAGCTCAAGATCGACCGCACGTTCGTCACCGATGTCGCAAACGACTCCGCCTCTGCGGCGATCACGACGGCGATTATCGGATTGGGGCGATGCCTGGGTCTCCAGGTGCTCGCGGAAGGTATCCAGACCGAGGAGCAGCGCGAAGCCCTCCTCGCAAGCGGATGCACGGAGGGACAGGGGTTCCTATTCGCATGTCCCGTCACGTCCGACGCATTGCCGAGCCTTGCCGGCGTGAGACACCTGCCGCTCCGCCGTGCTCATCACAGCGCAGCGCCCCAGGCATAGTCCTCTGCGCGGTAACGCCTACCGCGCCGTGCCGGTGAGAAACAGCTGCCCGGAGTAACCGCTGCGAATCTCGCGATCGACGATGCCGACGGCCTCGCAACGAACGTCGTCGATGCACGCCTTGAACACACCTTCGATCGCGTCGGGAGAGAGCTTGAGCGCGGGAAAGAGCTGATCCGCCACCACGTAGCCCTCCGACCGCACCAGGAACGCAGCCGCAAGCGTACCGCCCCGGCGCACCGAGCGCGCGAAGGCAACGCAAGCAGCCTCGAACTCGTCCTGCCGTTTGGTGATCGATTCCGCACAGAAGAACATTGTTGCGGCATCCCAATTGCCCGCGGGGAGATCGAAGATCGAGCCGTGCGTTATGGTCGATCTCTCGCGCAGTAGGGGCCCCGGGTCCTCGGGCAGCTCCCACTCGGGGCCATAGGCGTCCCGGGCAGTCTTCCAGAAGTGACGCCACGGCGCCCTGAGCTCATTGCGCGCCAGCTCATGCTGCAGCCACGCGATGTTGGGCTCGGAATACTCCCAAGCGGTCAGCCGGCGCGCCCGCGGCAACGCACAGAGGAACGGAATGAGGCTGGGACCGGTCCCGACGTCGAGCACGCTGAGACCGTTCCCGCCGGGAGACGCACGCTTCAGCGCATTGGCCGCAATGCGGACGACGCGGTCGTCGTCCGGATGCGGCTCGCCATAATACTGCTGGAAATAGACTTCGGGATCGAATTGACCCCACGGATACTCGGCATTGCCGCGCGGTCCGTGATCGCTGTCGTCTCCGAGCATCGCTCCCCGCTAGTTTGCACCACGCAAGCTACCGGGCAGAAAAAACGTATCGGACGGCAAAAATCAAGCCGAGGCTGCGTTCTTCTGATCCTCGAGCGCGAGCGTAACGAACGGGGACGCCATGCTGCGCGGTTCGAATTTCTCGATCAGCTGAGAGAGCTGCGGGGCAGCGAGCGGACGCGAGAAGAAGTAGCCCTGCAGCTCCGTGCACCCGAAATGGCTCATCATGACCGCCTCGTACTCGGTCTCCACGCCCTCTGCCACGATCTGCATGCCGAGCCCGCGCCCGAGCGAGGCAACGGATTGCACGATCGTGCGAGACGTGATCGCGCTGGAAACGTTCGTGACGAACGAGCGATCGATCTTGATCTTGTCGAACTTGAAGTTGCAGAGGTACGCCAAGCTCGAATAGCCCGTGCCGAAATCGTCGAGCGCGGTCCTGAAGCCCATCTCCTGCAAGCCTTGCAGCACGGATTTGGTGTGATCCGTCGCTTCGAGCAGCACACCCTCGGTGATCTCGAGCACGATCCGGTTCGGCGCAACATCGTATTCCGTCGTAAGGCGCCTGAGAACGGACTGGAGATCCGTCTGGTTGAACTGAACCGGCGAGAGATTGACCGCGATCTCGAGATCGGGCCACAGCTTCGAATCCTTGATCGCCTGCTCGAGCATCCACGTGCCGAGCGCCGGCATGAGGCCGGAAATCTCGGCGATCGGAATGAATGTCGCCGGCGAGATCTCGCCTCTGAGAGGATGGCGCCAGCGCAGCAGCGCCTCGGCGCCGACGATGGCGCCCGTGCGGCAGGAGACGATGGGCTGATAGTTGAGCCGCAGCTCCTCGCGCTCGATGGCGGTGCGCAGATCCACCTCGATCGCGCGGCGTGTCTCGACCTGCTTGGCCATCTCGGCCGAGAACGTCATGGCCCGGTCGCGGCCCTGATTCTTGGCTTCGTAGAGCGCGATATCGGCGTGCCGCATGAGCTCGTCCGCATTCAGCCCATGCTCGGGCGCCCTGGCGATGCCGACCGACGCCGTCACCCGGATGGTCTGCCCATCGATCGCAAACGGCTCGTCGAAGGCGCTCGCAATGCGTGCTGCAAGCCGCGTGTCCGCATCGATGTCGCCCGAGACACAGAGAATGGCGAACTCGTCGCCGCCGAACCGGGCAAGGAAGTCGTTCGCACGCAGACGCGTGGTCAGCCGCTTCGAGACGGCCTTGATCAGCTTGTCGCCGGTCTCGTGCCCGAGCGTGTCGTTGATATCCTTGAACCGGTCGATATCGATATAGGCGGCGATCACACGCTCGCCGTTCGCGCCGAAGTTCGGCTTGGCGAGCGTCGAGTCAACCTGCTCCACCATATGCTGCCGGTTCGGAAGCCCCGAAAGCGCATCGTGCTTGGCGGCATGCCGGGAGCGCGCCTCACGCTGCGTGAGCTCGTCCGATGCGCGCTTGAGGCGCCGGAACATGTGGTTCGAGAGCAGACCGGTCGCAAAAACGCCGCACGCAACCAGCGGTAGAATGATGGTCAGCAACACCTGCCCCGGCCGACGCGTAGTCCAGGACAGATAACCGGCCGGCCGGCCGTCGTCGCCGATGAACGGATTGGAGTACACGCCGGCCAAGCGAACCGGGTCACGCGTAAGCTTGAGGTCCGGCAGAAGAAGCGTCCGGGCAATCTTGGAGATGAACTCCTCGTTGATGTAGCTGACGCTCACAAGAAGCTTGGCCGGATTTTCAAAGAGGCTGAGGTCGACATTCGGAATGATGGTCATCACGCCGACGACCGCCGGCTTGTGGTCCACCAGTACGATGTTGCCCGCCCAGCGCGCCGATTTCACAGCGCGCGACAGGATCTTGTAGGTCGTCTGCGTTCTGCCGAACTCGTCGGGCCTCGCTTTCAACGTCGAGTTGCTGATCTCCTCGCCGCGCGCCTCGGCCACGATCGGAGCGAGAACATCGCGCCGGCTCTCGTAGAACTTGGT
The DNA here is from genome assembly GCA_964508485.1 of uncultured Hyphomicrobium sp. GTDB lineage: Bacteria > Pseudomonadota > Alphaproteobacteria > Rhizobiales > Hyphomicrobiaceae > Hyphomicrobium_C. The sequence continues at coordinate 30,414 of CAZDUD010000024.1, forward strand.
ATCGGCGCGCCCGCCGTCGGCATACGCATAGATCGGCTGATCCTTGCCATCGAGAATGAAAATCTCGTTGTGGCCGTAAGTCTCCGTCAAATAGATCCCGAATTCATTGTCGGCAAAATCGAAGTTGAGCGCCCCGTCGGCAGTGTTGGTCACCGCCTCATCCCACCACGCGACGCTCTTTTGTCCGTTGAGGACAGCCGCAACGCTTTGATTGAGGGCGTTCTCGACGAGCGTGCGCTCGATATCGGTAGCCGTCTTGTTCGCGGACCAGCCGGCAAAGGCGATGACCGCGAGCAGGAGCACACCGAAGAACGTGATGGCCGCACGAATGATCTTCGTAAGACGACGAAGATCCCCCTCGTACAGACTAGTTGTATCTCCCAACAACATAAGCGTGACAGTCCCTGGAACTCACACCGAGCCAGATTTGCGGCGAATGCTCTAAGTCATTGTTTAATTGAACGGCTATTTTCACCATATCGTGAATGAAGTGTTAACCAGTGCGCAAAAGCAGGACGCAACTGGCATTGCTTTAACTATTTTTTCGTTGCTTATGATCGAGTAACGTTTTATTAAGATTACTAGATCGTTGGGGTGCTGCTTCAGCGGCCCATAAAAATGTACTGAGCATATTTGTGTGAACCATGAGCTCCTCACTTGTTATTCGTACGCGTGCCTACAGCGACGAATTAAGAAAAGCCGCTGAGTCGATCGAACAGGCCGCATGGAGCGAGTTGGGCTACCTGAATTACACGCGGGCCCACTACGAGAACTACACAGAGCTTCTCGCCAAATATGCCGACTTCCAGCTCTGCCTGGTCGATCAGGAGACGGACTACCCTGTGGCCGTCTTCAACAGCGTCCCATTGACCAGTGTCGGGTTCGACAATCTTCCGCAGGAGGGCTGGGACTGGGTCGTGGAAACGGCCTCGAGACCCAAGGGGCCCTACACGATGCTCGGGGGGCTGGCCATGTCCATCCCGGCCGTCCATCGCGCAAAGGGCTACGGTCGCAGGATGTTGCGCGCCATGCGCGAGCTCGGCGAATCCAAGGGTTTGCGGGGTGTGCTGGCCGCCGTGCGCCCCTCGTCCAAGGCGCGCCATCCCTGGGTCGGCATCGACGACTACGTCACCTGGACCGATGGAAAGGGCCGCGCATTCGATCCCTGGCTCCGCAGCCACCTGTCGTCGGGCGGTAAGCTCGTGGGGCCCTGCAAGCGCTCGATGGTGGTCGAGGAGCCGATTGCTTTCTGGGAAACGTGGTCCAAGAGAGAGTATCCGCAGTCGGGCTCCTATGCCATTGACGGAGCACTGGTTCCGCTCGAGATCGACCTTGAGCGCGGCGTCGGTCGCTATGCGGAGCCCAACATTTGGGTGACCTACGCCTGCTGATCCCTCCGGGCGGCACAGGTTGCAGCGGCATGGCCGAGAGCCGGGAAAGCCCGTCCGGCATCAGATAGTTTTGTCCGCACGCCATGAGAGTGTCGTGATGCGGTGTTGCACGTTGTGTATAATCAGTGTCTCTTCGAGCCGCGGCCGCCGATAGAGTGCTCGGCGCCAGTCATTCGACCGCCAGGAATGAGATACGCACGCGACAACACACCGGGGACAGGGCGGCGGACCCGGCTGCGACCGCAAACCGAGGGAAGCTCATGAAGCCCGTTCGTCCTGCCCATCGGCGCCAAACGCTGTGCGCGCTTGCTGTTCCGTTTGCACTGGCCGCACTGGCAACTCCGAGCGCGGCAGACCCGTCGTTCGACACCCTCCTCGGCTCATGGGGCGGCAGCGGAACTTACCGCCTCCAGGACGGCACCTCCGAGCGGCTGAAGTGCGACGCCTACTATACGGGAGGCGGCTCGCAGCTCGGCATCGCCGTACGCTGCTCGGGACAGACGAACAAGATCGAGATGCGCTCGAAGCTCTCCTCGAACGGCGGCGCATTGAGTGGGAGCTGGGAAGAGCGAACCTACAACGCATCGGGCGACGTCACCGGCAAGCTGACCGCGCAGAACATCAAGCTGGCGATCACCGGCGGCGTCGGCGGCTCGATGACGATCACCTACGACAAGTCGAAGCAGAACGTGGCCATCGCGACCCAGGGCATTCCCTTGAAGAGCGTCACGGTAAGCCTGTCGCGCAAATGACGCGGCCGTCCCTGACCGCACGCCCGGCAACGGACCGGATCGAGCTTGCCGCCGCCGGGGCCTGGACGGTCGATCACGCGCGCAACCTCGACGGCCTGATCGACCAGACGGTGCTCACGACCCCCACCGACCGGCCGCTGACGATCGATATGAAGAGCGTGACCGCGCTCGACACCTATGGCGCATGGCTCATCGAACGCCTCGTACGCGCCCGCGAGGCGGGCACCGGCAGGGCCTATGTCGACGGCCTGCCCGAGCGCTACCGGGCACTCTATGATGAGATCCGCACCACCGAGCGCGAGGCGCCGCCCGAGCCGCCGCGCCGTTCGTCGCTGGTAGATCGCATCGCGAACCTCGGACGCACGACGACCGGCCTGGCACGCGAGTTCACGGATTTCGCGCATATGCTCGGCGCGATCACGCTCTCGCTGGTACGCGCCGTCGCCAACCCGCGAAGCTTCCGCTTCACGTCCACCATCAGCCACTTGGACAAGGTCGGCTGGCAGGCCGTGCCGATCATGCTGCTGATCACGTTCCTGATCGGCGCGATCATCGCCCAGCAGGGCTTCTTCCATTTCCGCAAGTTCGGCGCCGATGCTTACGTCGTCGACATGGTCGGCATCCTCGTGTTGCGCGAGATCGGCGTCCTGATCATCGCCATCATGATGGCCGGCCGCTCGGGTAGTGCCTATACTGCCGAGCTCGGCTCCATGAAAATGCGTGAGGAGATCGACGCGCTGCGCACCATGGGCCGCGACCCGGTGGACGTGCTGATCCTGCCGCGCATCGTCGCGCTTGTCATTGCGCTCCCGATCCTGACCTTCATGGGATCGATGGCTGCGCTTTACGGCGGCGGTCTCGTGGCGTGGCTGTACGCCGGCATGAGCCCCACGATCTACATCGAGCGGCTGCGCGAGGCGATCTCCGTCACCCACTTCGAGGTCGGCATGATCAAGGCGCCGTTCATGGCACTTGTGATCGGTGTCGTCGCGTGCGCCCAAGGCCTTGCGGTCAAGGGGAGCGCGGAGTCGCTCGGACGGGAAACCACCGCGTCGGTCGTCAAATCCATCTTCCTGGTCATCGTGCTCGATGGATTGTTTGCCGTCTTCTTTGCATCCGTCGACATGTGAGCCATGGTGAGCGAAAAAGCCATAGACGTACGCGATCTGGTCGTGGGCTTCGGCCCGCGCATCGTGCTGGACCATGTCTCGTTCGATGTGCGCCGCGGCGAGGTCTTCGGCTTCGTCGGCGGATCAGGCAGCGGCAAGTCCGTCCTGCTGCGCACCATCATCGGTCTCATTCCCCGTCGCGCGGGCTCGATCGAGGTCCTCGGAACGCGGCTCGACACGGCGACCCCAGAGGAGAGACGCGGCATCGAGCGCCGCTGGGGCGTGCTGTTCCAGCAGGGCGCGCTGTTCTCGTCCCTCACCGTGCTGCAGAACGTTCAGTTCCCCATGCGCGAATATCTGGACCTGCCCCAGCGCCTGATGGACGAGATGGCCGCTGCCAAGCTCGACATGGTGGGCCTCAGGAAGTCGGACCACAACAAGCTGCCGTCCGAGCTGTCGGGCGGCATGACCAAGCGCGTAGCACTCGCCCGCGCGCTCGCCCTCGATCCCGAGCTGGTCTTCCTCGACGAGCCGACGTCCGGGCTCGATCCGATCTCCGCGGGCGACTTCGACGCCCTCATCAAGACGCTGCAGCAGACCCTGGGTCTAACGGTCTTCATGATCACCCACGACCTCGAGAGCCTGCATACGATCTGCGACCGCGTCGGCGCGCTCGCCGACGGACGCGTCGTGGCCGAGGGCTCGATCGAAACCATGCTCGAGTGCGACCATCCTTGGGTGCGCTCATACTTCCGCGGCCGTCGCGCGACGGCGCTCACATCCCGATTTGCCAACACAGAGGCTTGAGGCCGGAAAATGGAAACACAGGCGCGTTACACCCTGGTCGGATCCTTTGTGCTTGCAATGGTCCTGGCAACCTTCGCCTTCGTCTATTGGATGAAGAACACCGGCGGCCTGGGCGACCGCCAGCTCTATCAGGTGAAATTTCAGAGCTCGATTTCCGGCCTCCTCAAAGGCTCGAGCGTGCTCTTCAACGGCATCCGCGTGGGCGAGGTGACTGACATCTCGCTGTCCGCGGACGCTCCGAAGGACGTCCTCGTCACCATCGCCGTCGACAAATCCGCCCCCGTGCGCGCGGACACGATCGTGAACGTCGACTTCCAGGGACTCACAGGTGCGCCGGTCATCGAGCTGTCCGGCGGCGAGGCGGGCGCCGCACCGGTTGCCGCGAGCGCGAACAATACGCCGCCGCTGTTGATTGCAAGCCCCGAGAGCACCCAGAGTCTCACGCAGTCTGCGCGCGCAACATTGAACCGCCTCGACACGGTAATCGACGACAACAGCTCCGCCCTCCACGACGCCATCACCGGCATCAGCAATTTCGCGGGCGTACTCTCGCGCAACTCCGAGCGCATCGATGGCATCCTGGCCGGCCTCGAGCGTTTTGCAGGCGGCGCCAAGGCGAAACCAGGCATCTACAGGCTTTCCGCGCTCACGACATCCGTCTGCCCCGAGGCATCGCGCCCGCAACTCGTCGTCCCCGAGCCGGCCTCTCCCATGGCCTTCAACTCCGACAAAGTCGTCATCCTCGGCGATCCGCCGGAGAACGCGCCGTTCGAGAAGGCGCAGTTCACCGATAACGTTCCGGCCGTCGTGCAGTCGAAGATCATCGAAACGTTCGAAGATTCGGGATGCTTCGCCGCCGTCACGCGGCCGATCGACACCATCGAGCAGAGCGACCAGCTTCAGACCGAGATCCGCCAGTTCGCCATCGTCATGACGCCGGCGCCGACGGCGAACGTCGAGGTGTCCATCAAGTTCGTGAGCGCAGCCGGCAAGATCACCGGCTCCCGCGACTTCAAGGAGAGCGTGCCGCTCGCCACCGTCGATGCACCGGGCGCCGTGGCTGCCCTGGACAGCGCGTTCGGCAAAGTGCTCGCTGCTGCAGTGCCGTGGGTCACAAAGCTGCCTGTCGAAGCAGCGAAGGACGCCGAGCCGGACATCCCCGAGCCCGAGATGCCGGAGCCGCCGCCCGCGCCTTGACGGGCTAGAAGCGGCCCTTGCGAACGTCCACCTTGAGATAGCCCGTCGCATACGCGATCAGCGCCAGCACGATCGCGAGCGGGATCGCGACCATCATCACCATGGCGAAGGTCATCGCGAGCCCGAGCAGCAGCGCGACCCCGACCAGCGCCACGAGCGCGGCCACAAGATAGCCGACACCAGTTGCGAGCCACCGCCGCCAGCCCTTGATCTCAGTCGTCTGACCATGGCGGTCGATGACGATCACCGTCTCTTCGCGCTCTGGTTTCATATAGCCTCCGTGCGGCGCCGAAGGAGCGCCGCGCCCTTATATAGGATAGCAGGACCGAATGTTCGAGCGCATCCGGTCTTCATTTGCGCAACGCTCCCCGGTTCCGGCTAGATTGAGGTCGGAATCATCGGGAGCAACGCGGAATGAACGAGCACATCGTCCGCCTTTTGGACCAGTTGAAGGCCCTCGAGGCCGAGCTAGAGGCGGAGTACGCCAAGAACCGCGCCGAGCTGCGCTACGGCATCGAGAAAGGCCGGATCCAATTCGAAGAGGAGCTTCTGCGGCGCCACCGCGAGCTGCAGACCAGTCTCAGGACCTACATCGCCAACGCTCGCCCGATGATCGTCCTGACGGCGCCCGTCATCTACGCGATGATCGTCCCGCTCGTCATTCTCGATATCTCGGTATCGATCTATCAGGCCATATGCTTCCGGGCCTACGGCATCCCGCGCGTCAGCCGGGCCGACTATTTCGTGTTCGACCGCGGCCATCTCGCCTATCTCAATGCGCTCGAGAAGCTGAACTGCGCCTACTGCTCGTACGCCAACGGCCTTTTTGCCTATGTACGCGAGATCGGCGGACGAACCGAGCAATACTGGTGCCCGATCAAGCACGCCCGCCGCACGGCCGGAGCGCATCAGTACTACCGCGAGTTCGTCGATTACGGCGATGCGGACGCCTACCGCCAAAGGATCGCCGAGCTTTCAAGGTCGACGGCAGAGCGGGAGGCCGAGAAGAAAAACAACCCTCAGGCATGAAGGAAAATGAGGCCGTGGAGTTCCCGGCGCCACGGCCTCGCGAGAGAACAAGGCCTAAGCCTTCTTCACCTCGATCTTTTTCTCAGACTTGACGGCCTCGGGCTTCTTGGCCGCAACCACCGTCAGCACGCCCTTGTCGAAGCGCGCCTCGATCTTGTCGTCGTCGATGGTGTCAGGAAGCCGAAGCGACCGCGAGAAGCTGCCGAAGCTGCGCTCGCTGAGATGATAGTTCTCGTTCTTTTCCTCGCGCTCGTTTCTACGCTCGCCCTTTATGGTCAAGACGCCGTTGGCGAGCGTCACCGATACGTCTTTCTCATCGAGGCCGGGAAGATCCGCTTCGATGGTGATGGACTTCGCGTTCTCGTGCACGTCGAGACTTGCAAGGTCCGTTTCGATACCGCCGCGCAGAAGGCTCGGCCACTGTGGCCAGTTCCGTTCGAAGGAGCGGAACAGGCGGTCCATCTCGCCATGCAGGGCGTCGAAGACATCCGGCACACGCTGAGGACCATTCGCGGGCTTGGAGACCTGAATGTTCGTTGCCATAGGTGCTCTCCTTTCGAAGATGACGTCGCGTAAGGGGATCACGACGTTTGAATACATAGGTAGCGCGCAGTGAAACCGCCGCAATTGACGGCAGTCAAAACGGCGCACGGCCGCCCATCCCCGTTCCAAGCCACCGAAACAGGGTTTCAACGCATTTTCGATTTGAGCTTCATGACCTCACCGTCGGCCACGAATGTGCCCCAGCCGCGGTGGTGAAAAGTCTTGGGGTTCCGTTGCTTGGGATCGCCCCAGGCTTTCCCCGCCTCGAGCACGAATAGGTTGTAGGAATTCACCAGACGCCGGTCCGTGACACGGCATTCGATGTTGGCAAAACATTCCTTAACAAGCGGCGCGCCGACGCTGGATGCCGGAAGCGCCGTCAGGCCGATGGACTGGAACTTGTCGATATCGCGGCCGGACGTGTTTCCCACCCGAACCACCTTCTCGGCCAGCCCGACCGCAGGCACCGCGATGACGCATTCGCCCGTCGCCTTGAGCGCGGCGAAGCTATGGTTCCCGCTGCTGACGATGCAAGCGATCAGCGGCGGCTCGAACTCGACCATCATGTGCCAGGACATCGTCATGACGTTCGCACGCCCCTTGTGGGAGGTCGCGAGCAGCACGACAGGACCCGGCTCGAGAAGCTGATAAACCTTCGGCAGGGGGATCTCTTTCATATCCGCATCCTTCGCGGTTCAGCGGCCACGCACGAACGCTATCCCGCAACCTTCAACCGGCGCTTGATTGCGCACAAGCCTCACGAGAGCCCTTCAGGGAGCCCGCGTCCCGTCTGCTCGAGCAGGTACGCGTCGAGTTCCATGGCGGTCGGCAACCCGGCACGCGCCCCGAGCCGCCGGCATTTGAGCGCAGCCACGGCGGATGCCGCCAAGGCGCAGTCCGCATCCGTCAAACCCGACGCGATGCCCAGCGCAAAAATTCCGTGGAACGCATCGCCCGCGCCGGTCGTATCGACCACCGGCACCTTGAAAGACGCCTGCATACCCCGCACGCCGTCGCGCGTTTTCCAGACATAGCCGGCTGCACCGCGCGTCACGCCCGCATGACGCAAACCCATGCCGATGAGCGCATCGAGCCGTGCATCATCGTCGGCGCCCGCGACGAACTTCTCGAACGCGGGCGCCGAGAAGATCGCGTAGTCCGTGAGATCGGCAACCCGCTCGAGCAGGATGCCGCCGCCGAGGTCCACATCGACCAGCGTCGGAACACCGACCGCACGCGCCGCCGCGAATGCCGCACGCGTGCCCTCGAGCCACGTGAGATCGCTGAGCACGGCCCCTGCCTTGGAGATTTTCGTAAGCGGCAGCCAGCCCGCCTCCATCGGCAGCACATGATCGTCCTCGCTGACGACGAGCCGCTCGCCCTTGGCATCGACGATCACGGCAGCCGTCGGTGTCTTCGCCCCCTCGCACGCGATGACCCCGCTGACGTCCACACCCGACCGCGCGAGCGCGCGGCGCGCCTTAGCACCTGGATCGTCGTCGCCGACGCGGCTCCAGAGCCCGACCGCACCGCCGAGCACGGCAACGGCCGCCGCCGCGTTCGCCGCCGAGCCGCCCCCTTCCTCGCGGTGATCGCGCGCGCTGACCTTGGTCGGCTTCGCGGGAAACGCGTCGATACGGTAGACGCGGTCCAGCGCCGTGTGGCCGACGACGACGATGGGCTTTCCGGGCATGCATCGGTCCCTTTTGAATGACGAAGATCAGACCACACGAGGCTTTGAATGACCTGTGAAGCGGCAGTTTGACCGCGATCAAGCGAGCTTTCCCGAGCGGCGGCAAGGCTTCCCGCCAGCATTGCATAACCTCAGCATGGCAGCCGACGAAAGGTTCCCCAATGAACGAGTTCGTAAGAAAGATCAAAGCCGATAACGCGCCCTGGAGCCCCGCCGAATTTGAAGCACAACTGCGCGCCGTAGGCCCCGAGCGCTACCACGACCTTCATCCCTTCCATAAGCTTCTGCACGGCGGCAAGCTCAACAAGGGGCAGGTCGCCGCCTGGGCGCTCAACCGGTACGTTTACCAGGAGGCGATCCCGCGCAAGGACGCCGCCTTCATGAGCCGCACGCACGACCGCGCGCTGCGCCGCGAATGGATTCACCGCATCCACGACCACGATGGCGTGCTTCCAGAGGAACACGGCGGCATCGAGCGCTGGCTGAAGCTAACCGACTGTCTCGGCCTCGACCGCGACTACGTGACGAGCATGCAGGGCGCGCTCCCCGCGACGCGCTTTGCCGTGGAAGCCTACGTCCGCTTCGTCGTCGAGCAACCGCTCGTCGTGGCCGCCGCATCCTCGCTGACAGAGCTGTTTGCTCCCTCGATCCATCGAGAGCGCATCGCCGGCATGCTGGCCAACTACGACTTCGTCAACGACGACGTCATGGCCTACTTCAAGCGCCGCCTCTCGCAGGCCCCGCGCGATGCCACCTTCGCATTGGAGTTCGTCAAGCAGTACGCCAATACCCGCGCGATGCAGGAGGCTTGCGTCGACGCGGTTCGCTTCAAGTGCAACGTGCTCTGGGCCCAGCTCGACGCGCTGCACTTGGCCTATGTCGTCGGCATGATCCCGCCCGGCGCCTACCGCCCGGATGGCGCCTGAGGAAGGGGAGCCTGCATCCGTGACCGAGGTCTTCACGACCGGAACCCACACGGACAGCAGCGAGCGGGCGCCCGCCTGCGGACGCCCGCTCGCCCCCATCGGCCTGTTGGCCGAGCTGACCTACCGTTGCCCGCTGCAATGCCCGTACTGCTCGAACCCGCTCGCCATGGAGCGCGGCGGCGAGCTCTCGGCGGACGAGTGGCGGCGCGTCTTCAAGGAGGCCGCCGACCTCGGCGTGCTGCAGGTGCACCTCTCGGGGGGCGAGCCCTGCGCGCGCAAGGATCTCGAGGAGATCCTGTCCGGCGCCGTCGAGGTGGGGCTCTACACCAACCTGATCACGTCGGGCGTGACGCTCTCGCGCGACCGCCTGGCCGGGCTCGCGAACCGCGGACTCGAGCACGTGCAGGTCTCGATTCAGGACACGGACCCCGCCAACGCCGACCGCATCTCGGGCTATCCGGGCGGCCTGCCCAAGAAACGCGACGTCTGCCGCTGGATCCGCGAGCTGGATCTCGCGCTCACCATCAACGTCGTCGTGCACCGGCACAACATCGACAACATCGCGTCCCTGATCGACTTCGCCGTAGACGTCGGCGCTGGCCGCATCGAGATCGCCAACACGCAGTACTACGCCTGGGCGCTCAAGAACCGCGCCGCGCTGATCCCCACGCGCGCGCAGTTCTACAAATCGCTGGAGGTCGTGCGCGAAGCGAAGGAGCGCCTGAAAGGCGTCCTCGTGTTCGACGTCGTGGCCCACGACCACTACGCCGTGCGCTCGATGTACCGCACCTCGAAGCCGGGCGTGAGC
>CAZDUD010000025.1:0-40079 GCA_964508485.1 uncultured Hyphomicrobium sp.
CGGAAGTCGGCATTGATGTTGTCTTCGCGGAACATCTTGTCGTTGGCGAAGGGCAGAGGAGCACCCTCCGCCGTCACAGCGGACACACGCCGCAGCGTCGAGTAGAGAAGGCCTTGGCGCTTCTGCAGCCATCGGAGATCCGATATGCGATCTGTCCCCACCGGAATGAACGCAGGCCTCGGGCTCTCTTCCGCGAGCTTCCAGCGAAAAACGCACTGCTCCCGCTCTTGCTCGGGCGCTGCCAGCAGCGCTTTGACGATCGTGCAAGGAAAGGCACCCGCGGCAAACACATAGTCCGTGCCGTCGATATTGCCCCAGGCCACCTGATCGAGCGTAGCCTGCTGAATGCTGGGATTGTGCGTCGGATCGAGCTTGCGCGGATCGATCAGATCGTCTGCCGTCAATTCCAGCGGCGCGCGCATAGGCACGAGATCGCCGGTCCCAAGGACGGCCACGCGGAAGCGCGGTGTCTTCCCGCGATCCGAGCACGTGCGGAGATCGGTAAGATACTTCGCTCCGGGGTCGTCGTTGCGGCATCGGCGATCGCCGACGACCAATTGCGATCCATCAGGGCTGGCCGCAACCATTGAGGGGCGCTCGAGGTCGATGTCGCCGGGCGTCGCATAGTCTTTCAAAGTTACGGTCTCGCCGGACTTCACGTAGCTGCGAACACCCGTATCACCGGAGGTGACAAGCCACACGCCGTGCGTACCCTCGGCGGGAAACACGATGCCTGTTGTATCGGGATGGTCGTCGTAGTCGGTCACGTCGCCCGTGCTTTGGCATTCCGGGGCACCGGCGAATTTTCCTCCGTAGCCGGCGTCGTCTGCCGCGATCTCCTTCCAGCCCTCGACCGCCCAGACCCTGAGGCCGCACGCGCTCGAGAGCACGGCGCCGAGATAGGCACCGTCAGGAGAGAAGCGAAGCGCCTGCGGACGGGTGGGCAAGTGATCGATGATATGCTCCACGCGCCCCGTGGACCGGTCGAGGATGTAGATCCGGCTCGTCCCCGCTGGTGCTGCACCGTTGGCGATGACCGCGGGCGGCACACTGAGCGCAACGACTTTGGCGCCGGGATCTATAGCCACGGCATGAGCTCTTTTGCGCTGCTCCGGCCGCAGAGGCACACGCAGCGTCGTCACCACGTCCGTGCTAGGGAGCTGCCACACGGTTGCGGCCTTGTAGGCGCTAGACAACACGGCAACATTCTCGCTGGCGTCGACATCGAGACGCCACACCGGAGCGGCAAACGTCGACTTCATGCGCAGCACCGGGCGCTCTTGCTCTCCCGGGATGTCGGCCGCGACGGGTGGCGCGAACGCCGCGGCGAGGAGCGCCACGATCCAGCAGCCGTGACGTCGCAACGACGACAGTGTACTTACGCGAAAACTCATTCACCAACTCCCAGCCACACGCGCCTGCGGTGCGGCTCAAGGCAATTGCATACGTTCAATCCTCATCACCTCTTCCCCGTCGCATCCGATGTCCGGACACGGGAATGGGCGGTAGCACTTGTCCTTTTTGGAATAGAGGTAGTCCGCTCCTCCTCGAACGAGGAGACCAACGAGCGCATTGGTCTGGCTGTCGAACACGGGCGACCCGGAATTACCGCCGAACGTATCGAGATTGGCGACGAAATAGCTGGTCTTGCTGTTGTTGCGAACCCATGCACCGGGAGCGTACTTGAGCGGCAGGCCGTCCGGATACCCCAGGACATACACACGCCGCTTGTCTGCGATGCGCGTCGAGCTGATTGGCGTAGCCGGAACACCGACGCTAGCGGGAACCTTGTCCGTGAGCTCGACGACGGCCCAGTCTTCGCCTTTGCTCTCGTCGAAGCCCGAGGCAATGATGCTCTTGCCGCGAAAGACCCTGTCCCGCGGAAAACTGGTTCGGCCAGGATCGCCGGAGCGTGCCGTCGTATAGCCGAATACGAACTTGATCTCGCTGAGGTGCGGCGCGGGCTCCTCGGGATCGAAATTGACCTCCCGGATGCAATGGCCGGCCGTCGCGACCATGTTGTCCTTTATGAGCACGGCAGAGCAGAAGGCGCCGGCCACTTGGCTGTGGAAGCGCTCGTTCTCACAAAGACCCTGCAAGACACCGAGGGTAGCTGCCTTTACTTTGATCCCGCCCTGTTGATTGCTTTCGATCTGTCCCTGATCCTCGCGAAAGAGGGCCACCGAAGCCAAAGCCCGGGTCTTCACCCGCGGATCCCTGACCTCGTGGAGATCTTTGCGATCGTCGGTGCCGTAAATGCCCTTCGGCCCGCCGCGCTGGATGATCTGAGTAAGAAGCCTGGCTTGATCTTCCTCGCTCATCCCATCACTTGGGCCGTCAGCTCCCCGCGGGCGGTCGCGCTGCAGACGGTCGAGCTGATCCCGAAACTCCTGCATGTCGGGAGACGAGAAGGCGGGGGTCTCAGGATTGTCCTGCGCGAGCGCGCTCGATACGGCACGCGTCGCCCCGAAAAAAAGGGCCAGCAAAAAAGACAATCGTATCAGCCCGGCCGCCTTGGACTGGCGGCGCCACGGGCGCCAAACCATATGCTCCTCCCCGGAGCTGCTCAAAATGCAAGCAGCAGCAATAGACTTCTGACGGCAAAGATCTCGGCGGCCACATGCAGCCGCTAGGAATGCGCCTCAATATAGCTCAGCTACGAAAACATTTCGAGGGGCATGCACCACACTCTGCAGAGTGTTGCCGTCGCGACATGCAAACGGGATCGCGTCGCTAACCGGCAAGCACCGCACCGCCGCAGCGGATGCCGTTGACCTGTACATCGACCTCACCGAGAGAAACGCCGATGGCCTCGAGCAACGACGCCACCACCGGATCGAGCGCCGATACGACCGGTGACAGCAGCGACAGAACCAGAGTCTTGATTGCTGAAACGCCGATGCCAATCCCCAGAACGTTGACGTTCAGATTCGCGTCTTGCAGCAGGCTCGACACCAGCGACGACAGATGATCGTGAACCTTGGCCGTCTTGACCACATGCCCGTCGACATCGCTTTGCGTAAAGAGGAGTTCGGTCGCTTCCCCGTTCGTCATTTGCGCGGATGCACTGGCCGACACCGAGATCAACGGCACCTGCACGACAGCAGCTTTGGAAACCGGAACGCTCGTCGCGAACGACGAAAGGCTGCTAGGCGCGACATCGCCGATCCAAGCCCGGACGACCGCGGGCCGCGCCTCGATGAGCGCCTCACGAGGTCCCGCCTGCCCGACGCCGCACGTCAGATCGGCCAGTCGCGCCTCGGCGCTGGCGACCTCGATGTAGAGAGGGAGACGCACACGAACACCCGCAAGCAGACCCGTCCCTCCGACCTCCGCGACCAGCCGCAAGCGGGTCTGCGCCGTCTGCACGGTTGCGCCAGGCTGCCCGGCCGCAACCCAGCCCGAATGCTGGGCCGCCTCCCCAATCGCAAGATCGAGCGTCAGGCTGAGCAATCCCGGGATCGAGCCGCCAAGATTGATGGCCACTTGGTTCTCTCCGTTGGCCGCCACGGCAGCGGCCGAGAGCAGCGACATCACGTTGACATCGGCCGCGAGCCCCGCATGCGGCTGGCCGATTTCCGCATGAGCCAACGGGCCGAGGTCTACGAGCGTAGCGAGCGAAACCGTGGCCGTCGTCGTGATTTGAGAAAGCAGCGTCGCGGTAACCTGCGCCGCTTGCAACTCGCCGCCCGCCGACGCGGCTGTGACGACCGCAGCCAGAATGTTCCCGATCCCGACATCTCCACTGAGCACGTCGCTGTAGGTACCAGCCGTGAGGCCGATCTCCGCCGCAAGCGCGGACAGAAAACCGTCCAGCGAGATATTGGCGTCCGCGAGCGCCGAGTAATCCATGGCCGAAAGCGATATGTTTCCGCCAAGCAGCGACTCAAGGAGCGCATTGACGAGCCCGCCGTTGAGCGACGCCAGCCGGCTCCCAATCGAAAACGTTGCCTGCGCGTCCGCCGCGCCGAGCGCCGATACGGAGATTTCGGGCTCCGCCATGAACGATCTCGCGAAATAGAGCCGCCCGCCCGTTTGCGCGTCGAGGCGCACCGCATTGAAGGGCTCTTTGCCGGCGATGAACCGCGCGCTTGGAGCCAGAGCCGCATCTCCCTCGTAGCGCCCCTTGATCACGGCTAGCGAGTGCACGTCACCGAAGCCGTTTGCTGCAAGCGTCGCTCGCGCGGCCGCCTCGGCATGGTCGAGATCGCCCGCCGCCGCCATCGCCGCAAGATCGGCGGCTCCCTGCACGCTCCGTCGCTCGAGATACAGCGAGCCCATATCGATTGCGATCGCACAAAGGGTGATCGAAACCGCAAGAAAGAGGGCCATGACGACGGCAATCGCCCCGTCCTCGGCCGAGCGTACGCGTGACAACAGAGACGGTCGCATACTGTCGGCTCCTCAGTATCCGCCGCGCTTGATGATCGCGACACGCGTGATCGTCTTGTCCGGCAACGGCACAAGTCCCGAGAGAGCCCATATCGGGAGATCGGTTGAATCGAACGCGACACGCACTTCGAATTGCGACGAATCCGAGGGGAGCGCTTGTGCAGACACGGAAATGCGATTGGAGCGCAGGAAGGGATAGCTAGCCCCGCTCGCTGCGACGTGGGCCGTCGCAATCGATGTCCGCTCCGCGTCGCTGAGCCCGCTGACGGACGCTCGCGCCGCGTCAGCCGCCAGCTGCTGCACCGAATGGGCGGCTCCGAAATAGATGCCGTAAGCGAGAAGACCGCACAGAAATAGCAGCGCTACTGGAAAGACGAGCGCAAACTCGACGGCCGCTGCGCCGCTATCCTCACGCACACGACCCAAAACAGACTTGCCCGAACGCCCCATGGCCGAACCCTTCCGACACGGTTTGGTTTGGGAAAGCCTAGGCGTCGACCATGAACGCAAGCGTAAAGAATGGCGCGCATCCGCGCGCCATCTCACAAGACGATTATTGTGATCCTAAATCTGAATAAGTCGCAGAATGGAGGAGCCAAACCATCATTTATTCTGGGTCCTATGAAGAAGCCAACGATCAATTGAACCGGACGAGATAACGCTCGTTGCGCATGAAGCAGTGTGCAACGCGCCATTCGAGAGCGTCCTCGTGATCGGAGAAGATGACGCGATCGAGCCGCAAGAGCGGCGTCCCTTCCGCCACGTCGAGGTCCTCGGCATGCTGGGAATTCGCTGACGCGATGTCGACGCGCTCGTCCGCACGGCCCACCAGAATGGAGTTGAGCTGAGCCAGCGCCGAGAGGCGATAGCTTCCGAAGTCCTCCGGCAGACGCGGGAAGAGCTTCGCCGGCAGCAGGCACGTCTCGGTCATGAACGTCTGGTCCTGATGCGTGCGCACGCGCGTGATGCGGATCACCTCGTCGCCCCGGCGCAGACCGAGTCGCGCGGCCTCCTCCACCCCCGCGGGCTCTCGCGAGATCGATCGCCCTTGCTTGAAGCCGGAGATCCGCTGCCCTTCGGAATTGTGGAACATCGAGAACGGGAAGGTCGTCTCGGCGGAGGCGTAGTCGTTGACGAACGTGCCACGCCCTTGCCGGCGGGTCACAATGCGCTCGACCTCCATGAGGTCCAGCGCCTTGCGGACGGTTCCGATGCTGATGCCGAGCTGCTGGGCGAGCTGCGTTTCGTTTGGAAGCGTCGCCCCTGGCTTCCAATGACCGACCACGATTCTTTGCACCAACACGTCACGCACTTGCAGGTAGAGCGGCCGCGCCGCAAGCCGAGTCTCCAAGTCTGGCATGCTATTCCCCCGAGGCTTGAGATGAACGAGGTCCGCGAGAAGGGATCGCAAGTTCGAAGACGCGATACGTGGCGAACGACACGCCCCGCCCGTTGGAAAAGTCTTACGGGTGAGAAAACTATTATGCAACCATAAATTGTAATTCGATCATGCAATCCGTTAGGAAGCTGGGGAAATTCCGCAATACGTTGATTGATAGCGATTGAAGGATATTGGCCATCGGATGTGACGAAAACCGACAGTAGGGGCACGCGCACGACGTGCCGGTACGGCACCGGCCGCGGATGGAGCGACATAACTTTAGGTTGAGAGCAGGATCGGACGAACGGCGTTGCGATCCGCCACCGCCGCAGCGCTAGAAGCGCGTGTACATCGCCTGAACGCTGGTGAGGAGATCCTCGCCGATGCCCACGATCTCGGTCTGGCCAAGCAGCAGGGACGGAATGGATGACGTCGTCTGCTGGTTCTCGATGTCGTAGAGCGCAGTGAACCGCGCGATGAACTTCTCGAGCTTCTCGGGATCCTTGAAGTCTTCGAGATCGACACGCTTCTCGATGAGCGCCGCGAGCATGTCCGTATCCATGTTCGCGACCGCATCCGGAAGCGAGAGAGCGGTCGTTATCACTTCAAACAGCGCCTTGTCGGCGAGGATGGAGTAGCCCGACGTGATGCCCTCAGCCTTGCGCTGGAAATAAAGGGCAAGACGGACACCCTCGTTCTGGTCACCAGCGGTGACTTCCATGGTCTGGCGAATATAGAGATCCTGCGTCTCGATCAGCGCATTGGGATCCTGCACCGCGCCAGGCGTCGCGCGCTTCACGCTTCCATCGGACGCAAAGTTGAACGCGCTCGCAATCTCGCGGAAGCGCTCATTCTCCGACTGATTGACGAAGCTCGTGCTGTCGGAGACGTCACTGACCAGGGCAGAGCGAAGCGTTTGAAGGAACAGCGGGCTGGTTTCGTTTTCGAAACCATAGGCCTTCTTGAGGAACGTGACGACGCGCTGATCCGCAAGCAACTCGTCGACGGTCTCAACGGAGTCCACCACGGACGTGTAATAGTCGATCTCGACCTGCCCGGCTTCCTTCTGGAAGTCGTATTCCCCGAGCGTTGCTTCATAAAGCGCGATCGTCTCGGATTTAGCGGACGAATATTGCGCTTGCAATGGCCCCTGCGCCGTCCCGTCGGCCCCGAAGTTGAACGCCGCGGCCATCGCCTTGAATCGTGAATCGCGGGTCAGGTTGGCATAGCTGGTGGTGTCGTCGGGATCGCTGGTCAGCACCTTGCGGATCGTGGTCTTTGTTACCGTATCCGGATCGACGCCGAAAGCCGCCAGGATGTACTTGTAGGCACGGGTATCGTTGATCAGGTCATCGACGTTAGAAACCAGATCGATCAGCGTCTTGTAGTCCTCGGTGTTGTCCTGCTCGGTGGCGAGCTCCTCGGACTCGTAGTTCGCATAGTAGAGCGTGACGGTTTCTTCCTGCTGCTCGGTCGTCTGCGCGAGCACGCCGGCATCGAGCGATCCGTCGGTATTGAAGTTGAACATCGACGCGAGCTTCGCGTATTCGGTTTTCGTGTTCGCGTAGCTGTCCGGATCGCTGAGATCGCTCGTCAGAATGTCGCGCACCATCTGCGCCGACACCGTGATCGGATCGATCCCGGCAGCGATCGCGGCGTAGTCCCGCAACAGGTCGTTGTTGACGAGATCGTCGACCGACGTGAGCCCGCCGATCAATCCATTGTAGATGCCGGTGCTGAATGCGGCAGCCGAGGCCGACGCGCCGGCGCCGTTGGCGTCGTAGTTGAGATAGATCGTCTGCAGCATCTGCGACGCCGTCTGGGCCTGCCCCCCGGACGCGACGGTGCCGTCGGATTGGAAAGAGAATGCAGCCGCGAGCTCTTGGTACTTGGCGAGGTTGGTCGAGGTTGCAACGCTTGAGAGATCGCCGCTGAGCACCTGCTTGATCACGCTCTCCGATGCAATGCTCGCGTCGATGCCGAAGGAGGTGAGCGCGAACTCGAACAAACGCTCATCGGAGACGAGCTGATCAGCCGACGTGATCGACGCCATGCGGTCCTGATAGTATTCGACCTCCGCCGCAACCGCGACGCCCTTGCGCAGACGCTGCTCCGAGTAGAGCCCCACGAGATCGGCCAGATCCGACTGATCCTGCACGACAGTCGTACCGGTCTGCACGGTACCGTCGGACTTGAAATTGAAGGCACGTGCGAATTGCAGATACCGTTGATCGGTCAGCTTGCGAACGAAGCTGTTCTCGTCCGTGACGTCGCTCTCGAGCACCTTGCGCATGAAGGCCTTGGCGTACGTCATGTCCTCGAGGCCGTACGCCTTCATGGCATAGGCATAGAGGCGCTGATCGTTGAGGAAATCGTCGACCGACGTGACCTTGTCGATATTTTCGCGGTAATAGGTCTGCTCACGCGCAACCTGGGCATTCGCGAGCGTCCGCTGCACCGATTTGGCGTAGTCGGCGACGTACATCCGGTAGGAGAAGAAGGTGGAAGTCATCTTCGCCGGCTCTCCGATCGCGATCAGCTCCAGTGCCGCCTGCGATCCCCGCGACACGGTGAGCCGCGAATCACGCCGGCGACGCATTCGATTTTGCCGTCAGGAGCTTATGTGAGCCTGCCGGCAAACCGGCGAGACGGCCCGCCGCGCGCACCGACAAGGCCCACGCGAAAGCCGCCCCCGCACAGCCGCGCGAAGGTGTTTCCGACAAGTTTAGGGGTGAACAGGTAACGGGAGCATTAAGGACGCGGGCAGGCGGCCGGACGCCGCCTGCCCGTCCGGATCACTTGCGGGCCTCGACCCCGCCGAAATGTCCGTTGGCCGCGGCGGCTGTGAGCGGCGAACCGGCGCCCACGATCAGGGCGAGATTGTCGAGGAACTCATCCACGCGCTTGCCGTTGAGCGACGACAGGAGCCTCTCTTCGATGCGCCGCACGATCGGCGTGACGGCCTTGAACAGCCGCACGCCCTCATCGGTGATCTTGACCTCGTACGCGCGGGCATCGTCCTTGTCGCGCTTGCGCTGAATGATGCCCTTTTTCAGCATCCGGCGCACGATATCGGCCATGGTCGAGCGGTCGATTCCGGTTGCATCGACCAATTTGCTCTGACTGAGCCCATCCGAGTGGGCCAGCGCGAAAAGCACCGCGTACTGACGCGCTGTAAGATCATAACTCGCCATCTCAGCTTGGTAAATTTCCGTCACCACCTGCACCGCCCTGTGGAACAGGTGCAGGGGCGATTGCCCGAGATCAGCATCGGCCGAGGTTCGCGTCATGGATGTCAATACCCGTCGTTGCGCGCTTTGGTTGTTTTCAAGTGAGGAAACCACGATCTTGCGCATCAAGCCGCACTATCGGCTCCAATCGTCAGTCGACTCCTCAGTGAAGAAACTGTATTAAATGCAACGACAAGGCCCCGCTCTCACCACGCGGAGCCAAGTGTCGACTGACGGGGACATCCAGCAGCAGGACGCATGATTTTCTCGACCAAGGACGTTCACCCGCGGGAAAGGCTCGCCTATTGGGTCGAAGTTGCGACTCGCGGCTATGTGGAGCACGACTTCCGCCCCGATGACGCCAGCACATTCAATGCGTGGGTGGAGATTGCCACGCTTGGAGGCGGAGTCGGGCTGACACGGTTTTCCTCCGGCAGAGGTCGGGTTTTCCGGTCGGAACAGAACGCGCGGCGATCGGACACCAACGACATCCTGCTCAGCCTGACCGTTTCGGGAACCATGAGCGTCACCCAGGACGGCGTCCAATCGTCGTTCAACAGCCGCGGCATGTTCCTGGTCGACCCGTTGCGCCCATTCGAGATCGCTCTGCACACGGAATGCAACAACATCGCCCTGCGTATCCCACGCAGCCTGATAGAAGCGCGCCTTGGCAATCTCGCCGGTCGGATGGCCCGCCCGATAACGGAATCGACGGGCATCGGAGCTCTCGCCATGGGCTTTCTGGAGCTGCTGCCGGATCAGGCCGGCGCGCTCGATGAGGTCGCGAGCCTCAAGGCGACGGAGCAGTTGCTCGATCTCGTGGCGCTTGCCTTCTCGGCCGAGAGCAGCAAAGGCGCGACTCTCTCCTCACCGCGCGCAACCACGCTGCTGCGCCTCAAAGCGACCATCGAAAGGCTTCTTGTCGAGCCCGACCTGAAACCGGAGCGGGTCGCGGCGGAAGCCGGCATCTCGGTGCGCTACGCCAACGCTCTGCTCGGCGAGGAGCACACGTCCATCGAGCGCTATATCGCGGAACGGCGGCTTGAGCGTTGCCGAGCCGCCTTGGAGGACACGGCGCAGGCTCACCGTAACGTCAGCGAGATCGCCTTCAACTGGGGCTTCTCGGATCTGTCGCACTTCGGCCGCCGCTTCAAGGCGCGGTATGGCCTGACGCCGACGGACTATCGGCGTCGCGCCGCGGAGATCGCCAACGACCGTATTGCCAGAGAATCGGTCTAAGAGGCAGGCGCCGAAACGGTGGCGCCGTGTGACAACGCGCGCAGCTCGTGCTTAGGTTCGGCGCCACATCGCCTCCCAACACGAAGCAGAAATGTCGAAAAAAATCGCCGGCCCCGAGATCGAAAGGGTTGTCCAGCTCCTGGCGCGCCTTCCGGGCCTTGGCCCGCGGTCCGCACGAAAGGCGGCACTGGTGCTGCTCAAGCGACGCGAGGATCTGCTTGTGCCGCTTGCCGAGGCCTTAGGCACTGCCGTCCGCACCATCGTCGAGTGCCCCACCTGCGGCAACCTCGACACCGTGTCTCCCTGCACGATCTGCCGGGACGACCGCCGCGACCGCAGCACCATCGTGGTCGTGGAGGAGATCGGCGACCTCTGGGCGCTCGAGCGGGCCGCCGTGATCAACGCCCCGTACCATGTGCTGGGCGGCCACCTGTCGCCGCTGGACGGCATCGGTCCCGATCGCCTCAATATCGCACGCCTCGTCGAGCGCGCGGCGTCAGGCGAGGTGAAGGAGGTGATCCTGGCCCTCAACGCTACCGTTGAAGGCCAATCGACCGCCCACTATCTGACGGAGCAGCTGGCTCCGACCGGCGTCGTCGTCTCGCGCCTGGCGCAGGGCGTCCCCATCGGTGGCGAGCTCGACTACCTGGACGAAGGCACACTGGCGGCCGCCATCAAGGCCCGTAAGAGACTCTAGACCAGATCGCGCTCTTCGATTGCGCCCCTTCCCGCGAGGATGACAATGGACACCCGGCCGGCTTCGGAAGCGCAAACGCACGCGCCGCCGAAATTCGTGGTCGGGTCGCTGCTGCGCCACATTCTGATCATGAGCGGCGCAGGCGGCGTCGGCCTCGGCGCCATCTTCCTCAGCGATCTCGCGAACATCGTCTTCCTGTCCTGGCTGAACGATCGCGCCGTTTTGTCGGCCATCGGCTACGCGAGCTCCATCCTCTACTTCACCATCTCGATCGGCATCGGTCTCGGCATCGCCGCGACCACCATGGTCTCGCGGACACTCGGCCAAAGGCGGCGGCTGCGCGCAGCGCGCTATTCCGTCAACGCACACATCGCGAGCCTCATCGCCGGCCTGGTTGCCGCGCTCATCATGTTCCTTACGATCCCCTGGCTGCTCACCGCCCTTGGAGCCTCCGGCCGCACCCATGAGCTGGCCGCGCGCTATCTCATGATTGCGACGGTCGGTCTGCCGGCGCTCACGCTCGCCATGGCCTCAGCGTCCGTCCTGCGTGCAGCGGGAGATGCGCGTCGCGCCATGAACGTCACGCTTTACGGCGCCGCGGTGAACACGATCCTGGATCCGATCCTGATATTCGGCCTCGGTCTCGGCATCGACGGCGCCGCGTGGGCGACCGTCGGCGCCCGTCTGGCGTTCATGACAGTCGGGCTTTACGGCGTGATCCGCGTTCACCGCCTGATTGCCCGTCCGCGCCTGCCCGCGTTCGCCGCCGATATTCCGACCTTCACCGCGATTGCCGTGCCCGCGATCCTCACCAACATCGCGACGCCCGTTTCGAACGCCTACGTCACCGCCGCCATTGCCACTCACGGTGACGATGCCGTCGCAGGCTGGGCGATCATCGGACGCATCCTGCCTGTGGCATTCGGTGCCATCTACGCGCTGTCGTCATCCATCGGACCCATCATCGGGCAAAACTACGGTGCGCGCGAAGGCGCCCGCATGCGGGAAGCGTTCAAGCTCTCCCTCGGCGTCAACGTGGCCTTCACGGTCGTCGCCTGGATCGTGCTCGCCTTGCTCTCGCCGGCCCTCATCCGCGCCTTCGGCGTCACCGGAACCGCAGCCGACCTGATCACCCTGTTCAATGTCTGGCTCGCGCCCCTGTTCGCGTTCATGGGGGCGCTCTTTGTCGTCAACGCCGTCTTCAACACATTGGACTACCCGCACTACGCCACGCTGCTGAATTGGGGCCGCGCCACCATTGGCACCATCCCGCTCGTGCATCTCGGCAGTTGGCTCGCAGGCGCCCAAGGCGTCCTCACGGCCCACATGGCCGGCGGCATCCTGTTCGGATGTCTCGCGGTTTGGCTCTGCCTGCGGCTCTTCGACCGGCTTCTGGCCGGAGAAAGCCCGACGATCGACCGCACGCCCTGAACCTGTGCATGCACGCACAGGCCTAGTCCGCCGTTCTTGTTGCGCCCCGCGCGGCTCGGGTAGAATCCGCGCCATCAGAATCGGCATGATCGGCCCCGCGCAGTGACCCAGCCAGTTTCGGAACGCATCGCGCTCGTCGCACCGTCGTTGGAAGCCGCCGCCATCCTGCGGCATGGCCTCATCGAATGGCTGACCAAGCGCGGCCACCGTGTTCTCTGCCTCACGCCGCCCGGCCCTGGACGCTACATCCGCATTCTGCGCGGCATCGGTGCCCAGCATCGCATCGTCGAGCCGCCGCCATCGCTGCGCATCCTGGCCGATTGGCAGATGATCAAGACACTCGTGGCTCAGTTCAACGATTGGCAACCCAACGTCGTGCTCGCAGTTGGCCTCCGCACGCTGACCCTGTCTGCCATCGCCGCGCGGCGGGCTGGCGTCCGGCGCGTTATCAGTGTCGTCAACGGCTTGCCGAGCGATGGCATCGAAAGCGTGGGACGGCGGCGATTTGCCGACGCTATCCGTGCAAGCGACGCCGTCGTGCTCCACAACCGCGACAACGAGCACACGCTCGTGCGGCTCGGCCTTCTGCCGCGGAACGCTGAGACGCTCGTCGTCCCCGGCAGCGGCATCGATCTCAAGCAGTTTCCCGCAGTCCCCATGCCGCCGTACGAGGATGGACTGTCCTTTCTGATGCTGAGTCGGCTGGAGCGCCGCCGCGGCGTGCTGGAATACAAGGCCGCCGCGCAAAAACTAAAAGCCGCATGGCCGGACGCAACCTTTCGCCTTGCCGGCCAGACGAGCGATGCACCCGACGCGGTCGCACCCAAAACGCTGACGGACGGCGGCGCCGTCGAGTACCTCGGCAACCTCGAGGACGTGCGCCCGGCGCTCGCTGCCTGCCACGTCTTCGTCTATCCGTCCTATGGAGAGGGCATGCCGCGTGCGGCGCTCGAAGCACTCGCAACCGGACGGCCCGTTATCACGACGCGCACGCCCGGTTGCGCAGACACGGTGGATGAGATGGTCTCAGGTTGCGTGGTCGAGCCCGCCGACGTCGCGAGCCTCGCAACTGCCATGGAAAGCTATCTGAAGAACCCTGGCCTGCTGGCGACCGGATCGAGGGCTGCCCGCCTCAAGGCCGAGCGCCGCTTCAATGCAAAGCACGTCAACGCAGCCCTCGCCCGCATCATAGGCGTCGCCTGAGCCGACAAAGCGATTGCCTACAGCCTTTTTGCGCTGCCTTCTTGGCGACCGGCTTCTGGCAGCCTATGCGGACACTTTGTAGAGCCGCGTGCTGAGCTTGGGCAAAAGGAAAGAGCGCGCCGGATCGACCAGCATACCCGGCTGAATGGCCTGCCGCCCGAGCAGCATGCGATGCGCAAGCCCATGCCGGTTGGTGAGCCCGAGCTCGATCGGCCATGAGCGCCCGCCGACGCGCAGCGTCGTCGAGATGATGCAGCGGCATTCCCGCTCGCCGCTGGAGCTTGTAACATCGCGCTCACCGAGAAGGTCGGCTTCGCACCAGACTGCAAGATCCGGCGCCTCGAGCAGCGGACGCACGAGGAAGCGTGCGCGCGGCTGAGAGGCTGGACCGATTGTCTCGATCTGCTCGGCATGCAGCGCCGAGGTCCGCGCCCCGGTATCGACCTTCGCCTTGATGGCGAACAGCCCGAGGTCCGGCAAAGCGACCCATTCGCGCCGGCCAAGGATCAGGGGTTTGAGGTCGTGCTTCATCTGCACCGATATTTCGCGGGCGGAGACTCCCCGCAATATTACAGAATGTTACAATAGAGTTGGTTAGGAATGCAGACTGTTTCTGAGACCCTGGTAATCATACGTAGTTATTAACGTCCAGGCTCTGCGACGCATTCCGCGTCCAGATTGACCGCAAAGTCCGACTTCCTTATTTCATGCCCATGTCCACGCTCCCGATCATCACCCTGCCCGATCCCCTGCTGCGCAAGGCGTCCGCGCCCGTCGAGCAGGTCGATGCGGACCTCCTGAGGCTCGCCGACGATATGCTCGAGACCATGTACGACGCACCCGGCGTCGGCCTCGCAGCGGTTCAGGTCGGCGTCCCGAAGCGCCTGATCGTGCTCGATGTCTCCGACGAGGATGACGCGCCGAACCCGCTGACGCTCTTCAATCCCGAGATCCTCAAGATCGACGGCAAAGAGACCCGCGTCCACGAGGAAGGCTGCCTCTCGATCCCGGACTTCCGGCTCGAGATCGAGCGCCCGGCACGCCTTGTCGTCGGCTACATCGACCGCGAAGGAAAGCCGCGGGAGCTGGCTGCGGACGGTCTCCTGGCCACCGCGCTCCAGCACGAGATCGATCACCTGAACGGCAAGCTGATCATCGATTTCCTGTCGCGTCTGCAGCGTGACATGGTCGTGCGCAAATTCAAGAAGGCCGCGCGCGAAGCCTCCGCCTGACAAAGGGACCGAACGGCCCCGCTCCCTCTCGCACCAGACGCCGCGCCGAAGGTCGCCCATGTCGCTCAAGATCGCATTCATGGGAACCCCGGACTTCTCCGTGCCGGCCCTCGAGGCCATCCACGCAGCCGGGCATGACGTGCTTGCGGTCTATTCCCAGCCGCCCCGCCCGGCCGGACGGGGCCTCGCCGAGCGCCCCTCGCCCGTTCACGCCAAAGCCATGGCCCTCGGCATTCCCGTGCGCACGCCGCGCTCGCTGAAGGACGCCGAGCAGCAGACACTCTTTGCCGATCTCAACGCCGACGCGGCGGTCGTCATCGCCTACGGCCTGATCCTGCCGCAGCCGGTCCTCGCCGCACCGCGCCTCGGATGCTTCAACGTCCATGCGTCGGCGCTGCCCCGCTGGCGCGGCGCGGCACCGATCCAGCGCGCGATCATGGCTGGCGACACGGAAACCGCTGTCATGGTCATGCGCATGGAGGAAGGCCTCGACACCGGCCCCGTGGGAATGACCAGGACGGTCCCCATCGGCCCCGACACCACCGCTGGCGAGCTGCACGACACGCTGGCAAGCCGCGGTGCAGAGCTCATCGTCGCCGCCCTGGCCGCGCTCGAGAACGGCACCTTCAACGCCGTGCCCCAGCCGGCCGACGGCGTGACCTACGCCGCCAAGATCGACAAGAAGGAAACCGGGATCGATTTCACGAGACCGGCAGCCGAGGTCCACAACCACATCCGCGGCCTCTCGCCCTTTCCAGGCGCATGGTGCGAGGTAACGCCACAGGGCGGCAAGCCGGAGCGCATCAAGATCCTGCGCTCAACCCTCGGCGAGGGCCGCGGCCAGCCCGGCGAGGTCCTCGACGACGCGTTGACCATCGCCTGCGGAGACGGCGCCGTACGGTTGCTCGAGGTCCAGCGCGCCGGCAAGCGCGCCATGACGGCCGAAGAGTTCCTGCGCGGCTTTACCATGCCGCGCGGCACCCGCATTCCCGCGCGAAGCACCGGTTAAGCATCGCAAGCGAACGCTCCCCGCAGCACCCGCGTTTCTCCTAAGTTCGGGACGAACACCCGCATGGAGAGCCCCATGATCCGCATCCTCACCAGCGCCGCCGCGCTCGTACTGATCACCGCCTCCGCCAGTGCCGAGGAGCCTACGACCACGCGCATTCTGCCGTACAACGCCTATGGCGCGACCGTGACCGTAGAGCAGGGCGTACGCGTTTTCCGTCCGCTGCCGGCCGACGGCCACGTGATCGTCAACCCGGCCAACCGCACGCCGCTGAGCCTCAACGTCTACGAGCCCGGCGTGCCGCTCGTCCGCGAGCGCCGCTGAGCATCCTTCGACGCCAAGGTGCCTCTTGAGGCACCGCCCGCGGCAAGCTAGACCATGATCGCTGCGGACCCTATCAGTCCGAAGCGTGAATCATCGGTCTAGTCAAAAACCAGAGCGCGATCCCGATTCAATCGAAACCGATCGCGCTCTAGGCAGGGCCTCCGAACAAAGCTGCTCCGAGCCCATGCCGCGCTATCGCCTCATGATTGAATACGACGGGACGCCGTTCGTCGGCTGGCAAGTCCAGCCCGACGGCGCCTCCATCCAAGGCGCGCTGGAAGCCGCGATCCTGAAGCTCACGGGCGAAGCGACGGGTATGCGCGGCGCAGGCCGCACCGACGCCGGCGTTCACGCCCGCGGTCAGGTCGCCCATTTCGATCTCGAAAGGGAATGGCCCGCGGACAAGCTGCGCGACGGCCTCAATTTCTACCTGAAACCTCAGCCCATCGTCGTCCTCGCCGCAAACGACGCACCGGCCGACTTCGACGCGCGCTTCAGCGCCACCGCGCGCCACTATCTCTATCGCATCCTGGCGCGGCGCGCGCCGCCGGCCCTCGAACGTCACCGCGTCTGGTGGATCCCGCGCGCCATCAACGCGGATGCCATGCGCGAGGCAGCTTCCGTGCTCGTCGGCCGCCACGACTTCACCACCTTCCGCGCCGTCCAATGCCAGGCGAAATCACCCGTACGCACGCTCGACCGGCTCGACGTAACGCAAGACGGCGACGAGATACGCATCGCAGCCTCCGCCCGCTCGTTCCTGCATAACCAGGTGCGCTCGGTGGTAGGCAGCCTGAAGCTCGTCGGCGACGGCAAGTGGACGCGCGACGACCTTCTCGCCGCGCTCGAGGCCCGCGACCGCACCGCGTGCGGACCTGTCGCTCCCGCGGCCGGCCTCTACCTGATGGCGGTCGATTACTAGCGCGCGACCGTAACAGGACAATGCGCGCGCGAAACCACATCGCGCGAAACCGATCCCAGCATCATGCGCGATACCGCACCTTTGCCGCCCGTTCCCACAACGATGTGGTCGAACCCATTCTGCTCGGCGTAGCCCGTGATCGCCTGGCCCAGGTCGCGACTTTCCACACCCACCAGCTTGACCTTGGGCACGCCGCCTTTTTCCGCTTCGGCAGCAGCCCTTGAAAGCGCGCCCTCGACCTCTTTGGCGGTCCATATCAGCGTCGGCGCACCGCCGCGGCCATATCCGCCGACGAGTTGATTGACGATGAGAATCGCTAGCTCGCCATTAAGAGCAGCGGCAAGCTTCGCTGCAGTATCGATAGCCGACAGGCTATGGTCGGTATCATCGATCGCGCACAGGATCTTGGTCATCTTCCACCCTTTCTTTCGTTGTTTTTTATGGATGAAAGCATCGCAGCAGCCGAGGTCTGCCGACATTGAGCAAGATCAACACTAGAGACGCAGGAAACGCCCGCCGAGTCTTACCTCACCACGCGTTGAAGATGCGCCGGATGAGCCGGACATAGAGGTGACCCGGCACCCAGCCGCGCCCCCACACCGTGAACGTCGCGTTCGGCTGATAGCGCAGCCGCGGCCAGATGCTGGTAGAGGCGCGCCAGATGCTGCGCGCGACCACGATCGGCTCCGCGCCCGCGTCCTCCCAGGCCTTGATGTTGGGCATCACGGTGTCGACGAAGGTATCGTACGCCGTGAGCCCCGGTTTGGACGCGATCTCCCGCGAGCGCTCGAAGAAGTCGGTCTTGATCATGCCCGGCTCAATGATCTTGACCTTGATGTTGTGCTGGCGAAGCTCCAGCCAAAGCCCTTCGGAGAACCCTTCGAGCGCCCATTTCGTGGCGCTGTACATGGAGTAAAGAGGCATTGTCATGCGCCCCGCCGCGGAGCCCACGTTGACGATGCGGCCCTGCTGGCGCGCGCGCATGTGCGGCAGCACCGCACGTGTCACATTGAGGACGCCGAACAGGTTGCATTCGAACTGACGGCGGATCTGTGCATCCGTCTGCGCTTCGAACGGCCCCATGAGGCCGTAGCCCGCGTTGTTCACAACGACGTCGATGGCCCCGAACTGAGCAAGGACATCCCGCACCGCCGCATCGACCGACGCCTGATCCGTCACGTCGAGCTTGAATAGCTTGATGCGCTCGGAGAGGGTCGCGAGATCGCTTTTTTCGGGCGTCCGCATGGTCGCGGCGACATTCCAGCCCTTGGACGCAAACAGCTCAGCCGTCGCCCGGCCGATCCCGCTCGAGGCGCCTGTGATGAGAACGGTCTTGGCGCTGCTCAACGCTCTACTCCACAAATAAAAGCCGCCGGAAGCGAACCCCGGCGGACCATCCGACCCGGACCGCGAGATCAGTCGATCATCGACAGGAATTCCTGTCGCGTGATGGCGCTGTCCCGGAAAATCCCGAGCATACGGCTCGTCACCATGTCGGTTCCCGGCTTGTGCACGCCGCGCGTAGTCATGCAATGGTGCTCGGCCTTGATCACCACCGCGACGCCTTGCGGATTGAGCGCGCTCTCGATGGCGTTGGCGATCTGCGCCGTCATCTTCTCCTGGATCTGAAGACGCTTGGCGTAGGCCTCGACCACGCGCGCAAGCTTCGAGATGCCGACCACGCGCCCGTTCGGGATGTAGCCGACCCAGGCCTTGCCGACGATCGGCGCCAGATGGTGCTCGCAATGGCTCTCGAAACGGATACCGCGCAGCACGATCATCTCGTCGTAGCCCTCGGTTTCCTCGAAGGTCTTCTGCAGGATCGCCTCGGGGTCCTGATGATACCCGCGGAAATATTCCTCGAACGCCTGCACGACGCGCTTCGGCGTCTCGATCAGCCCGTCGCGCGTGGGATCGTCGCCGGCCCAGCGGAGCAGCGTACGCACAGCGGCCTCGGCTTCCTCGCGCGTCGGAGAGGTCACGGCTTGAACCGCTGCGGCGTCGGGGACCTGGATCGTCTTGTTCTTCATGAGCGGGGACAATTGCCTCAGTGAACCTAGGGGAAACGTGCGCGGTCGATACGGGCTAGGCAAAGCCGCGGATCAGACGATTTTGCGGGAAAGGCCTCGCGAGAAGGCCCGCCAGAAGGAGCCGGCCGGAGCCTTCCCCTTAACATAGTGGGCGCTGGAGGGAAGAGAAGAACGGCCGATCCGGCCGCCCATGATTAACAGCCGGCCCCAGGGAGCCTTGTGCGCCGCGGCAAGAACGCCATATCCCGGGAGCCAACAAAAGGGGACCCGACGATGCAGGGACGACGCGCCGCACTTTTCGCATTCCTGACGGCGCTCATGCCGACGAACAACGCCCAGGCCGATAGCATGCTGAGCGGCTTTGCCTACCCCTATCCGGTGAAGGATCACGCCTTCACGTCCCAGGGCCAGGCCCTGGCCATGGCGTACATGGACATTGCCCCGTCCGGACCCGCAAACGGCAGGACCGCCGTTCTCTTCCACGGCAAGAACTTCTGCGGCGCGACCTGGGAAGGCGTGATCGCGCCGCTCGCCGCCGCAGGCTTCCGCGTCGTCGTCCCCGATCAGATCGGCTTCTGCAAATCGACGAAGCCCGCCTCGTACCAGATGAGCTATTATCAGCTCGCCGCCAACACGAAGTCTCTGCTTGAAAGCCTCGGCGTCGCTCGCCCGATCCTCATCGGCCATTCCATGGGCGGCATGCTGGCGACGCGCTATGCGCTGAGCTTCCCGCAAGCAACGAGCGCCCTCGTGCTCGTCAACCCGATCGGCCTCGAGGACTGGAGCGCAAAAGGCGTGCCGGGCCGCACCATCGACCAGCTGCTCGACGGCGAGCGCAAGACCGACGCGACAAAGATCAAGGCTTACCAGCAGAAAACTTACTACGACGGCCGCTGGCGGCCCGAGTTCGACCGCTGGGTCGACATGCTGGCGTCGATGTACGCCGAGCCCGACCGCGAGCGCACGGCCCTGTCCCAGGCTCGCGCCTCCGACATGATTTTCTGGCAGCCCGTGGTGCACGAGTTCCCACGCGTCGCGGTGCCGACGGTCCTCATGATCGGCGAGCGCGACACCACCGCAATTGGCAGGGACCGCGCCGCGCCCGAGATCGCCAAGATGCTCGGCGACTATCCAAGGCTCGCACGCGAGGCCGCCGACCGCATCCCCAATGCCGAGCTGATCACCTTTCCGACCCTCGGACACTCTCCCCAGGTCGAGGAACCGGCGAAGTTCAACGAAGCCCTGCTTGCGGCACTTGGCAAGCTGCCCCCGCCTTGAAGACGCCGCTCCTCACGTCAGAGATCCACCCCCGCAATGAGCAACCAAGCAAATGTCGGAACGCATTTCGCCTCCTGAGGCATTGATCTACGCCATGGTCACGGTCTCAGCCGCCGACCGCACGATTACGACCGAGGAGCTGAATCGCATCGGCTCCATCGTCCGCGAGCTGCCGCCGTTTCATGACTTCACGCGCAACTGGCTTGCCGACACCGCACAGCAATGCGGCAACTTCCTGAGGAAGCCGGGCGGCATCGACCAGGTGCTCGCCGTCATCAAGACGAGCCTACCGCCACGCCTCTACGAGACAGCCTACGTCCTCTGCGCCGAGGTCGCCGCGTCGGATCTTTCCGTGCACGCCGACGAGACGCACTTTCTCGAATTGCTGGCCGACGCGCTCGACCTCGACCGGGCCACGTGCGCGGCACTCGAACGTGGCGCCCGCGCCCGCCATCAGCGCGCCTGACCTCCCGCGCCACGCCAAAAAACTCAGCGTCGTTCCGACGTCATGGCATCCGCGAACCCGACGATCGCACGCACGGCGTCCGCGAGATTGCCCTCGCGCG
This sequence comes from uncultured Hyphomicrobium sp., assembly GCA_964508485.1. Lineage (GTDB taxonomy): Bacteria > Pseudomonadota > Alphaproteobacteria > Rhizobiales > Hyphomicrobiaceae > Hyphomicrobium_C. The sequence continues at coordinate 20,935 of CAZDUD010000025.1, forward strand.
TCGCGCCCGAGCTCTTGCGCGGCGCGAGGTCGTGGTCGCCGTCCACCGCCCAGTGCACGGCAATCGCCGGCGCAAGCCCATACCCCGCGACCTCGGACGGCACGCCGAACGGATCCCGCTCGCCCTGCACGATCAGCGTCGGACAGGTGAGCGCCTTGAGGTGACGTGTCCGTAGCTGCTCCGGCTTCTTCGGCGGATGGAACGGATAGCTGAGGCAGACGAGCCCTGCGACCCGCCCCCCATCGAATAGAGATTGCGCAGCGAGGCTTGCCACGCGCCCGCCGAGCGATTTGCCGCCGATCAGAAGCCGCCCTCCGGAGCGCATCTCCGCCAGCGCCTCGCCAACGGCGGCCTCGTATTCGGCAACCAGGGCCTCTGCTTTGGAGGGTGGGCGCCGCGATCCGGCAAGCCGGGCGGTCATGTAGGCAAAATCGAAGCGCCGCACGCGAAGCCCCGCACCGGCGAGAAGCCCCGAAACCAGCTCCATCCACGGGCTGGTCATGGGCGCACCGGCCCCCGGCGCGAGCAGAAGCGTTGTACGGGCGCCCAGCGGTCCCACTGAAAGAAAAACCGTCATCGGCGCCTTTCCAGCCTCCCGGAGCGCGGGTTGTCAGCCCTCGGATGGGGAGGTCGCAATTTGGCCCCGCCCTGCGCTAAGATGCGCCAACTGATTTGCTGCGGGGACTCATGGCTTTCGCCCCACGCATCATAACCGGATTGGTGCTGAGCGCCCTATTCGTGCCGCTGGCCGTGCGGTCCCTCGCGGCCGAGGGCGAGAGCACGCCTGCCGACGCACCGGCGCCCTCCTCGCCCGCGACCGCCGCCGAGCCCACGCACTCGTGGCAAGGCCCTGCGGCAGCGGCCGCCGAAGCAGCCGCAAAGCAGGCCGCGAAGGAAGCCGTCGTCCCGCCGCTGCCTCAGCCGGCCCAGCGCCCGACGGAAAATCCCGATCCCGCACCCGCAAAGGCCGCCGCACCGGCTCCGGCCGCGAAAGAGGCCACGCCCGCAGAGGCCGAGCCTGCGGCCAAGGCGGACTCAAAAAAGAAGGACACGAAGGCCGCCAAAAAGGACGCGGACAAGAAGAAGACTGCGCTTACCGCCAAGCAGCTCTTCGGCAGCGTCAAGTCGGCAGCCCCTCTCAAGGCTCGCGCAGTCGGTTTCTACTCGCGTGGCTGCCTCGCCGGCGGCAAGCCGATCGCCGTGGATGGACCCGGCTGGCAGGTCATGCGCCTGTCGCGCAACCGCAACTGGGGCCACCCTGACCTCGTCGCCCTCATCGAGCGTCTCGCACGCGAGACGACGGAGAAAAAGGAATGGTCCGGCCTGCTCGTGGGCGATATGTCCCAGCCCCGCGGCGGACCGATGATCTCCGGTCACGCCAGCCATCAGGTCGGCCTCGACGCCGACATCTGGCTGACCCCCATGCCGGACCGCACGTTGACGCGCCGCGAGCGCGAGGACATGTCGGCGGTGTCGATGCTGAAGAACGCGGGCGAGGTGGACTCCAAAGTCTGGGGCGAGGGGCAGGTCAAGCTCATCAAGCGCGCCGCCTCCTATTCCAAGGTTGAGCGCATCCTCGTGCACCCCGCCCTCAAGAAGGCGTTGTGCGAAGCCGAGACCAAGGACAAGGGCTGGCTCAGCAAGGTCCGCCCCTACTTCGGGCACTACTATCATTTCCATATGCGCATCGGCTGTCCGAACGGCTCAGGAAATTGCCAGAGCCAACCCGCAGTTCCGGGCGGTGACGGCTGCGGCACGGAGCTTACGGACTGGCTGAAGCGCGTCGCGCCGAAGCCCAGGAAGCCACCGACCGAGGCGAAGCCGACGCAACCGGCGAAGCCGGCAAAGCCGAAGCCGGAGATCACGCTTGCCGACCTTCCGGCGGACTGCAAGACCGTGCTGACCGCCGGCGGCAACGTGCCTCCGACCGAGCCCAAGACGCTCGTCGACAAGAGCAAGGACGCCGGTCCCGAGCAGGACGTCACCGTCAACACGGCCGCGCCGCCGCCGCCTGATGCCAAGGCCAAGCCGGTGAAGGCCACCACCACGAATTGAGCCGTATCAACTTCGCCGCCTCTCACCTCCGGGGAGAGGCGGGAAGCGATCGCAGATCGCTTCCGGGTGAGGGAGCGCAACTGGCGCGGCCTCTCGGGATGGAAGAACTTACACCACCACGCCCGGCCGCGGCGGCGGATGGCCGAACGGACGCACGGGCATGGTGTAGATATCCGCCGCAGGCACCGTCACAATCTCCCGCTCGGGCCAGCGCAAGGCCGTGAGCTTGCCCCCGAAGCAGCAGCCGGTGTCGAGGCAGATCGTGTTGTTGACCCAATCCGCATCGGGCACAGGCGTATGGCCGTAGACGATCACCGCGCGCCCCTCGTACTCGACGGCCCAGTGGTAGCGGATCGGCAAACCGAACTTGTCCGTCTCGCCCGAGGTCTCGCCATAGAGGCAGAAGCGCCGAATCTCGCCCGAGATGCGCCCCAGCATGCCTTCCTTGATCCCGGCGTGCGCGACGGCAAGCGCGCCGCCGTCGAACCACAGATAGATCGGCAGCGTCGTGAAGAAGGCGCGCACTGCGGCCCGGAACGCCTTCGGCTCGGGCTCGAACTGCGCGATGGTGCGATCGAGACCATGCGTCGGCTTGACGTCCTTGCCGTCGAGCCAACGCTGGAACTTCACGTCGTGATTGCCGGGCACCGCGAGGCCCGTACCCGCCCTGACCATGCCCATGACGATGCGCAGCACGTCGGGCGCGCGCGGTCCGCGATCGACGAGGTCGCCGACGAATACGGCGCGCCGCCCCGGAGGCGGCGTGACCGCGACCTGCGCCCCATCGGGCGCTGCGCGCCATGCCACGTCGTAGCCGAGCTTGAGGAGCAGAGCTTCGAGCTCGCCCGCGCAGCCGTGAACGTCTCCGATGATGTCGAACGGACCGCTGTCGCTTCTCCGGTCGCAGCGGGCAAACTCATCGGGATCGAGGTCAGGTCTACTCATCGGCGGGTGGTCTAGGAGCGCACAATGTCGAGCGCGTGACGACTACGTTTCAATGAAATCTTCGACCGCCCGTTTGGGCTTCGGCACGTCGGTCACGAACGCATCGAGGTGTTCGAGACCCGCCGGCACCGGCCCGCCATAAGCCCAGTCCAGAAGCTCGACGGTGTGCACGACGGGAATGTCGAGGCCCGGCCCGAGCTGCGTAATGCAGCCGATGTTGCCGACCGCGACGACATCGGCCCGCGTCGTGCGGATGTTGTCGATCTTGCGCTTCTTGAGCTGGCCCGCAATCTCGGGCTGCAAAATGTTGTAGGTTCCAGCAGATCCGCAGCAAATGTGACCTTCCGGCACATCCACAACGCCGAAGCCTGCCTGTTTCAGGAGCGCGCGCGGCTCATCATGGATGCCCTGGCCGTGCTGCAGCGAGCACGCCGAATGATACGCGACGCGGATCGAGGACCAGCGCTCGGGCGCACCGAGCTTATAATCATCAAGAAACTCCGAGACGTCCTTGGCGAGACGCGACACGGTCTCGGCACGATCCGCATAGGCCGGGTCGTTGCGCAGAAGGTGTCCGTAGTCCTTCACCGTCGTGCCGCATCCGGATGCATTGATGATGATGGCGTCGATCTCGCCCCGGCCGATTTCCTTCCACCACGCATCGATGTTGCGCTTCGCGAGCCACTTCGCCTCTCGTTCGTCGCCCATGTGCTGCACGATGCCGCCGCAACAGCCCGAGCCGTTGGCGACAACCACGTCGACACCGCGCCGGGCGAGTAGCCGGATGGTGGAGTCGTTGATATCCGGTCTCAGCACCTGCTGCACGCACCCCGTCATCAAAACCACGCGGGCGCGACGCTCGCTGTGCGTCACCGCCGTGCCGGCGCCGCTGAACCGCCCCTCGCGCGTGACGATCGACGATGGCGCGAGCTTCAGCATCGCCGCCACCTCCTTGAGACCGACGCGCTCGAGCAGGGGAATGAACGGGCGGACGATCGGTACCGCCTTGAGCGCAAGGCGGAACCTCCGCGGATAGGGAATGACGGAGGCAAGCAGGTTGCGCAGCACCCGGTCCTTGAAGCTGCGCGTCGTCTGCTCCTCGATCTCCGCCCGCGCGATATCGACGAGATGCATGTAGTCGACGCCGCTCGGGCAGGTCGTCATGCAGGACAGGCACGTGAGACACCGGTCGATATGATGGCGCACCTGGTGCGTGGGTGCGTGCTTCGGCCCGCGCTCCAGCATGTCCTTGATCAGGTAGATGCGCCCGCGCGGGCTGTCCCGCTCGTCGCCCAGCACCACGTACGTCGAGCACACCGCCGTGCAGAGCCCGCAATGCACGCAGCGCTTGAGAATCCGGTCGGCTTCGGCGATCCGCGGATTCGAAAGTTGCTCAGGCGCAAAGTTCGTCTGCATCGGTGCTCGTTTCGTTTCGTCGCGGACCGGACGTCCGCGCCAGGATTTCTACATCGTAGCGTACATGCGCCCCGGATTGAGCAGGCGCATCGGATCGAACGCGTCCTTGAGCCCGCGTGTAATGCGGTCGAGAGCAGGCCCCAGCGGCTGGAAGACCTCGACCGACCGGCGCACGGTCTCGTCCGCCCGGATCAGCGTCGCATGCCCCCCATGCGTAGCAACGGCGCGGCGGATGTCGGCGCTGCCCGCGTCGGCAGAGGCCGGCACCTCGAGCCAGATGAGACCGCCCGACCAGTCGTAGAAGGCTTCCACGTGCATGTGCCGCCGGACCGCCGCCACGAGGGAAGCCCCCAGGCTCGGCGTCGTCGAGATGCGCCAGAGATGCGTCCCGTTTGGCGGAAAGAAGCTGAGCCGCCGCACCTCGCTCCAAAATTCGAGCGAGCTTTCGAGCTCGAGCTCGAGCGGCGCCCCATAGGCCGACAGAAGCTCCCGCAGCTTCTGCTTGCGGTAGACGATCGACCGGGTGAAGTTCTCGAGCCGGAGCGCGGTGAGGCTCCGCGTCTCCTTGGAAAGCCCTTTGTGCTTGAGGCGACCCGCAAGCGCCGCCGAAAGGTGCACGGTGCCCGACACCTCGTAGGGCTGCGCCAGCGCCGTGCTCATGAGCTCGATCGCGAGATCGTCCGTGAGATCCGGATAGACCAGCGTCGCCACGTCGTCCGGCAACGGCAGCACCTTGAACGTCACCTCCGACAGGACCGCGAGCGTCCCCCAGCTTCCGGCAAGCCCGCGCGCCACATCGTAGCCGGTCACGTTCTTCATGACGCGCCCGCCCGACTTGAAGATCTCCGCGCGTCCGTTGACGCCGCGCACGCCGAGCAGATAGTCGCGCGCCGCACCCGCCGAAATACGCCGCGAGCCCGACAAATTCGCCGCGAACACGGCGCCGATGGTCTGCAACCCCGCATCGGCCCCCAGTGCGGGGCCGAGATCGATCGGCTCGAACGGCAACATCTGCCCGCGCGAGGCAAGCTCCACCTCGATCTGCGACAGCGGCGTCCCCGCGCGTGCGCTCATCACGAGCTCCGCGGGCTCATAGAGCGAGATCCCGCGCATGGCGCCTGTGGTCAGCGCGACCGGCGCTATTACCGGCCTTCCGACGCCGCGCTTGGAGCCGGCCCCCAGGATCTCGACCGGAATCGCGCGCTCGGCAAGCGCCGCCATCATGCTTTTGAGCTCCCACTCCGTGGCGGGCCGCATGATGTCGTTCATGAAGACCACTCCTCGAGCCGCCTCATGCCGCCTCGGCCGGACCGACATCGGACGGCGCGGACGCCGCCGCAGCCGCATCCCTCGCCATGGCCGCCTCGACGGCGTCCAGAGGAAACACTTTGCCGCGGTTCAACAGCCATTCCGGGTCGAAGATCGACTTGATGCGAAGCTGCACCGCGAGGTCGTCCTCGCTGAACTGGGCCCACATGAGATCACGCTTCTCGATGCCGACGCCATGCTCGCCGCTGAGGCAGCCGCCGACGGACACGCAAAGCTTGAGGATCTCCGCGCCCGCCGCCTCGGCCTTCTCCGTCTCGCCCGGCGCGTTCGCGTCGTACATGACGAGCGGATGCAGGTTGCCGTCCCCGGCATGGAAGATATTGGCCACGCGGAGCCCATGGCGGCGGCAAATCTCCGCGATCTCATCCAGCACATGCGGCAGGTGCGCGAGCGGAATGGTGCCGTCCATGCAGTAGTAGTCCGCGATGCGGCCGATGGCCCCGAACGCCGACTTGCGGCCCTTCCAGATCTTCGCGCTCTGCTCTTCCGATCCGCTGACGACGAGCGCCATCGGATTGAGCTCGTGCGCGATCGAGGCGATGTACGCCAGCCGGTCGGCGATCTCCTGCTCCGACCCTTCGACCTCGATGATGAGGAGCGCTTCCACGTTGGTCGGATAGCCGGCCTTGGCGAACGCCTCGCACACCTCGATCGCCGGCTTGTCCATGAACTCGATGGCAACGGGGATGATGCCGGAGGCGATGATGCGCGCCACGCAGATGCCGGCCTTGGCCGAGGATTCGAAGCCGATCATCATGGGCCGCGCGCCCTCGGCCGCGCGCAGGATGCGCACCGTCGCCTCCGTCACGATTCCGAACTGGCCCTCCGATCCGACGATGAGCGCCAGAAGGTCGTAGCCCTCGGCATCGAGATGCGATCCGCCGATCTCAAGGATCTCGCCGTCCATCGTCACCATCTTGACGCCGAGCACGTTGTTCGTCGTCACGCCGTACTTGAGGCAGTGCGCGCCGCCCGAGTTCATGGCCAGATTGCCGGCCAGCGTGCACGCGAGCTGGCTCGACGGATCGGGTGCGTAGAAGAAGCCTTCGGGCGCGACGGCCCCGGAGATCGCCAGATTCGTGATGCCGGCCTCCACTCGCGCGAAGCGGTTGTCGAAATCGATCTCGAGCACCCGGTTCATTTTCGAGATGCCGACCACGATTGCATCCTCGAGCGGCAGCGCGCCGCCGCAGAGCGATGTCCCGGCACCGCGCGGCACGACCCGGATCCCATTCGCCTTCGCGTACTTGAGCACGCCCGCAACGGCCTCGGTGGACGTCGGCAGCACCACCGCGAGCGGCATCCGCCGATAGGCCGTGAGCGCATCCGTCTCGAACGCGCGCCGCCCGTCCTCGTCCGAGATCACGGCATCCGGCCCGCAGATTCCGATCAGATCGCGCACGATCTGGTCTCGCCGCGCGACGATAGCCTGATCGGGAATGGGTAGCGCGATCGACGACATCCTTCGGTCCTCTCGGGCAACGCCGGAATCAAGCCAGCCCGCTGGCGACGTAGATAGACGAACGGCGGCCGGAACGCGACCCGGAAGCGGCCGAAACGCACCGTTTGAGCACCGGCCTTGTCGTCCATAAAAGATAGGGTCGGGAGTCTCGCATGACGAGTGGAAAGCGGCAACATTGAAGCGCTTGCCGCCGATTCGGCCGGTCTTGCACAGCCGCGGCGGAACCCGGTAGAGAATACCACCCCCAGCGGATAGGCTTAGCCGTTGCCGCCAAACCTGTGAGCGAACCTTGAAGCCGCGCGTCGGGCTCTTCGTCACCTGCCTGGTCGATCTGATGCGGCCGTCGGTCGGACTGGCGGCCGCACAACTGATCGAGAACGCCGGCTGCACCGTCGTCGTCCCGCGAAGCCAGACCTGCTGCGGCCAGCCTGCCTACAATGCGGGAGATTCAGACACCGCCCGGGACCTGGCTTTGCAAACCGTGAAAAGCTTCGACGACTGCGATTTCGTCGTCGCTCCGTCGGGCTCCTGCGCCGCCATGCTGCGCGTCCACTATCCCGCGCTGTTCAAAGGCCGCGGAGACATCGAGTTCGAGATGAAGGCCTTCGCCGAGCGGGTGCACGAGCTGACGGCCTTCCTCGTCAACGTGCGCCACGCCACCGCATCCGACGCCAGGTTCGAGGGCCGCGTTGTGCACCATGACGCCTGCTCGGGCCTGCGCGAGCTTGGCATCCGAAACGAGCCGCGCCGCCTGCTCGCGTCCGTTGAAGGCCTGGAGTTGGTGGAGGCCCCCGAGGTAGCGCCCTGCTGCGGCTTCGGCGGGCTCTTCTCCGTCAAATACCCGGCGATCTCCGCCGCCATCGCCGACCGCAAGATCGAGGACTTGAAAGCCCCCGCGCCAGACCTTGTGACCGGCGGCGATCTTGGCTGCCTGATGAACCTCGCGGGACGGTTGAGGCGCACCGGATCCGCGCTCCCGGTCCGCCATGTGGCCGAGGTGCTCACCGGCGCACTCGACGAACCGCCCATTGGATGGGCCGACGTGACCACCCCGCCATGATCCCCGCCACCCAAGCCTTCAAGACCGAATCCGAGCACGCGCTCGCCGACGCCAAGCTCGCCAAGGCGCTGCGCGGCCTGCCGGGCGGGCTCGTCGCCCAGCGCACCGCAGCCAAGGCGCGCGTGCCGGAGTTCGAGACGCTCCGCAATGCCGCGCGCGACATCCGCGACCATACGCTCGCGAACCTCGATCTCTATCTCGAAGCCTTCGCCGCCAAAGCCGAGGCGGCCGGCAGCCGCATCCATTGGGCCGCCGACGCAGCGGAAGCGCGCACCATCATCGCCCACTTGGCCCTCGAGCGCGGCGCACGCCGCATCGCCAAGGGCAAGTCGATGGTTTCCGAGGAGATCGCCCTCAACGCGTTCCTCGAAAAGCTCGGCCTCGAGATCTTCGAAAGCGACCTCGGCGAATACCTGCTGCAGATCCGCGGCGAGACGCCGAGCCACATCATCGCGCCCGCCATTCACCTGAGCCAGGATCAGGTGGAAGCCGACTTTCGCCGCGAGCACGCGCACCTTGACGCGAATCGCAACCTGGAGACGCCGGAGCTGCTGGTCGCGGAGGCCCGCGCCGTGCTGCGCGAGCGCTTCCTTTCAGCCGACATCGGCATCACGGGCGCCAACTTCCTCGTCGCCGAGACGGGCTCGGCCGTCATCGTCACCAACGAAGGCAACGGCGATCTCTCCTCCCAGCTCCCGAAAACCCACATCGTCCTCGCCTCCATCGACAAGGTGGTGCCGACGCTCGCAGACCTCGCGACCTTGCTGCGCGTCCTGGCCCGCTCCGCCACCGGCCAGGATATGACCGCCTACACGAGCCTCCTCACGGGCCCAAAGGCGCCCGGCGACCCGGACGGTCCGGCCGAATGCCATATCGTCATCGTCGACAACGGCCGCACGGAAATGCTGAAGGCGGGTCTCACCGAGGCCCTGAGATGCATCCGCTGCGGGGCCTGCCTCAACCATTGCCCGATCTACAATGCCGTCGGCGGCCACGCCTATGGATGGGTCTACGCCGGGCCCATCGGCGCCGTGGTGACACCGGCGTTTCTCGGCATCGACACCGCCCGCGACCTGCCCTCCGCCTCGTCCTTCTGCGGCAAATGCGAGGAGGTCTGCCCGGTCAAAATCCCGATCACCAAGCTCCTGCGCGGCTGGCGCGTCAAAAGCCTCGCGTCGGGCACGGGCCGCTGGGAGCGCGCGGGCCTGCGCGCCTGGGGCTTCGTCGCCAAACGCCCGCGCCTCTATCATTTGGCTGCCCGCCTCGGCATGGCAACGCTCGGACTGGTCGGCCGCGCACGCGGCGCCTTCCACTGGCTCCCCCTTGGCAGCGGCTGGACCGCGGGCCGCGATTTTCCGGCACCGCAAGGCCGCACGTTCCAGCAGCTCTGGGCCGAGCGCGAACGGAGAAAGCCCCGATGAGCCGCGCGACGATGATCGCACAGGTGAAGGCGGCCATCGGCGCATGGCGCAGCTCGCAAGCCGAACGGGCAAGCGCCGTTGCCCGGCGCCTCGCCCATCCGCCACACCATCCCCGGCCCGTGTTCGCTCAACTGGACGCAAGAGAGCGCGAGACACGGCTCATCCAGTGCCTGGAGAGCCAGGGCGGCACCGTCCTGACCGTGAGCAGCCGCGCGGACATTCCCCGCGCCGTCGAAACGCTGATCGGGAGCATCGACCCGGCTCCCCGTTTCGTCGTCGGCGATGATGAACGCCTCGCCGGGCTTCCCTGGCCGGAGACCCTCGCACCGGCACGCTGGACCCCGGATCAAACCCTCGGTGACGGCACCGCCGCGCTCACGCACGCCTGGGGCGCCGCTGCAGAGACTGGAACGCTGATCATGATGTCGAGCGCCGCGAGCCCGGCCTCGCTCGCCTTCCTGCCCGAGGTGCACATCGTCGCGCTCGCGCGCGAAACCATCGCCGCCTCGTTCGAGGACGCGTTTGCACAACTGAGCGCCGATATCGGATCTGACCGCTTCCCGCGCGCGGTCAACCTGATCTCGAGCCCGTCGCGCACGAGCGACATCGGCGGGCGCAGCGTCAGGGGCGCCCACGGCCCGCGTCGCCTTGCGGTGGTGCTCTACGGATCGAATGAAATTGTCTGACCTGTGACCGGTTACGCGGCCGCCAACCGGTCGTGCTCGCGCCGGCGCACGGAGCGCGCCACGCCGCCCCAGGCCCTGGACCGGGTCGCATCGCCAAGCTGCTTGTGAAGAAGGGCGAAGAAATCCGCGACGTCCGCAGCCCATGTGCCATGACGGCCTTCAAGTACGACGGCCATCAGCTCGGCGTCTTGGAGCGTCGTCAGGCTTTCTTTCTTGCGGCGCGAGCGGGGCATGTCGTCCTCTAGGTCCAGTGTCGGACCTCTAGGAGCAAGATCGAAGCCAACGCTTTGCGCCCTGAAAAAGGCTCAAGAAGACGCCGGAAGCCGCCTTTTGCGCCTTTGCCGGGACGAAACGTCCCATTTTGACGGGAAGCACGGGGCCGGCTGTCCCAGCCTGAGATACCGGCCCGGAACCGCCGGCGGACCACCTAGGGCGAGCCCAAAGCCCCATCGGCTTTCGCATCGGCCGAGCCTTCGGCCTTCTGCTCGATCACAACATCCGCCGATTGCGACTTCTTCCTTTTCTTGACCGGCTTCTTGCGCCTCACGCCGTTGCCGCATTCGAACGAGAGCACCGCCTTGCGCACGCTCGTGACCGCCTTCGCGTCGGTCGAGATGGGCATCGCGTCGATGGTGTCCGAGTGGTTGAAGAGCTGCTTCCAGCCGTAGCTCTCGAACCCATGCTCGAGCAGGTTCGCCGCACGGATGGTCCGCTGCTTGCCCGAGGCCTCTCCGAGCACCACTGCCATGATCCTGCGGCCGTCCCTCGTTGCGCTCGCTACCACGTTGAAGCCCGAGTCGCAGATGAACCCCGTCTTCATGCCATCCGCACCGTCGAACGTGCGCAGGAGCCCGTTGTGCGTGCCGATATGGATCTTGCCGATCCTGGCGTCGAACATCGACCAATAGGACATGTACTCAGGATAGTCCTTGGTCACCGCGCGGGCGAGCTTCGCCAGATCGCGCGCCGTCGTCACCTGCTCGGGCGCCGGCAAGCCGTTCGGATTGACGAACGTCGTGCGCGTCATGCCGAGCCGCTGCGCGGTCTGGTTCATGTGCGCCACGAACTCCGGCTGCGAGCCGCTGATCGCCTCCGCCAGCATGATGGCCACATCGTTCGCCGACTTGATGATGAGCGCCTTGAGCGCCTGATCGATGGTGAGCGTCGCCGTGAGATGAAGCCCGAGCTTGCTCGGCGGCTGGTTCTGCGCACGCTCGCTGTAGGGAATGCGCTGCTCGAGCGCGAGCTTGCCGCTCTTCAACGCTTCGAACGTCAGATAGGCCGTCATGATCTTGGTGAGCGACGCCGGATGCCAGTGATCGTCGGCATCCTCCGCGTAGAGCACGCGGCCGTCCGCGGGATCGAACACCAGCGCCGGACCGCCTGCGAGCGCGGTCCCGCCGACGAGAAACGTCAGCGCCGAAACGGCGGCCGAGAGAAATCCGGTTCGCATGAGCACCCTGCTGAATGCGGAAACCAAGTCGGCACCTAACATATTCGGCGGGCCCGTCGCAATTGGACGGCCCGTGTTTCCGCCGAGGTGTGGTCGCCCGAGCGCAGGCGCGGCGGTCGGTCGCCTATGCCCACGGCCTCGCCACCGCATCGCGGCTTTCGAAGGCTTTGATTGCTTTCTCTTTTTCGAGCGTGAGCCCGATATTGTCCAATCCGTTGAGCAGACAATGCTTGCGGAAAGGATCGATGTCGAAATGGATGACGCCTCCGTCCGGCCCCCGGATTTCCTGGGCCTCGAGATCGACGGAGAGCGTCGCGTTGGCGCCGCGCTCCGCATCATCCATGAGCTCGTCCACCTGCTCCTGCGGCAGCTTGATCGCCAGAATGCCGTTCTGGAAGCAATTGTTGTAGAAGATATCGGCGAAGTCGGGCGCGATCACGCAGCGGAAGCCGAAATCCAGAAGCGCCCACGGCGCGTGCTCGCGCGAGGAGCCGCAACCGAAATTCTCGCCCGTGACCAGGATTTCCGCGCTCCGGTACTGAGGCTTGTTGAGCACGAAGTCCGGGTTTTCCTTACCGCCCTGGTCGTAGCGCAGCTCGTAGAACAGTGCCTTGCCGAGCCCGGTGCGCTTGATCGTCTTCAGGAACTGCTTGGGGATGATCATGTCCGTATCCACATTCCGGAGCGGAAAGGGAGCGGCGACACCCGTGAGCTTTGTGAACTTCTGCATGTGTACCTGTTCCTGATCTCGGACGTGCTTCCGGAAAAGTGGGAGCCGGTAATGGCGGAGCCATGCAGGTCCAAAAGTCCGAAAAGAAGCACGTCAAACTAGACGCGCAGGCTGTCGGCCAGCGCCTGGAAGTAGCCCTCGGCGGCCAGCAGGCGATCCACACGGATTTTCGCCGCCTGCGCCTCGTGCCCGTTGCCCGTCCGGCCGGGACCGAGCTGTTCCAGCCGCCTTTTAACGCCAGCAAGCTTTCGTCCGTCAAGATGGTGCTGCAGCACGCCAACCAAGGTCTCGAGATAGCCCGTAATCCGGCCGAATTCGCGGATCATCCCGCGCCGCGCTTCCGTGTCGTCGGGCGCCACGGTGAGCCGCACCGAGAACCGCGCCGCCCGCCCCAGGGTCTCGGCGATGGACTGGGCATAGCGGGCGACCTTGGCGCGGCGCGTTCGGTCCAGCGCCGCCAGCGCCCCGGCCCACCGGTTGACCGTCTCGGCGATCGAAAGGAGCCGCTTCGGATACTCCAGGAGTTGCATGGCTGGCGGCCGGTGAGGCTGATCGAACGCCCGATCCTAAGCCCTCAACCGCCCGCGGGGATAACAAGCGCCAGCCTTCACCCCATGGCCGCCGTCATCGCGAAGCGATGCTACGCATCGACAGGCGGCCATCCAGGGACTGCTCCGAGACGTTTGCGTAACTAGCGAATCGACGGATCCGCAAAGCACTTGCGCATGTATTCGCAGCGATGCGAGCCCGCGAAATGCATGCCGTCGCCCTTGGCCGGCGAAATGAACGAGCAGATCTCCTCGAGCCCTCCTTCGTCGAGCCACCCCTGGCGCCGGCCGCGCTGCACAGCGAAACAGTCGGCGGTCTCCTCGTCCGGCCCGCGGAACTGATGCCCGCACTCGTGGGCAAAGATCCAGAGCTTCACCGGCGTCGAAACCTTGGCCAGCAGCCTCGGATTGAGGATCAGGAAGCCCGGATACGCCGCCCCGTAATCGTCGAGCTGGCTGTCGATGACGGTCGGACGCTGACCGCAGATCTGCTGGCGCCCATCGAGCTTGAGCTCGCCCGGCGGCAGCACGTGCGCATCCCCGCCCACGTGCTCTGCGTATTCCTCGGGCGACGGCACATCGTCCGCCGAGGCAGCGCCGGGCGCGAGCGCGAATGCCATAAGGCACGCCCCAAGAATGGAACGGCAGAGGAATAAAACGGCCGGACGGAAGACCGACGTCAAATGATCACCTCTACGCGACACCCGCACGCGCCCCGAAGAAAGCTTAGCAGTTTCAACATGAGCTGCAAAAGTTAAGATTCGCACAGGCGCACGCACCGCCTGTCGAACGGCCCGGACACTGTGGCTGTTTTGCCGTTGCCCCTAAGTGTCTGCCAGTCGGGAGAAACTACCCCGCCGCCTGCTCCTCGATGTCCTCCATGTCGTCGTCGGAGAAGCCGAAATGATGGCCGATCTCGTGTACGAGGACATGGGTGACGATCTCGCCCAGCGGCTCTCCGCTTTCGGTCCAGTAATCGAGGATCGCGCGCCGGTAGAGGAACACCATATCGGGCTCCCGCGGCGCATCGAGCACGCTCTTCTTGTCGAGGGAGAGGCCCTGGTAGAGGCCCATGAGATCGAACGGGCTGTCGATTCCGAGCTCATCGAGTACCTCGTCGAGCGCGAACTCCTCGATGCGGATCACCAGATCGTCGCAGACTTCGCGGAATTCAGGCTGTATCCGTCCCCAGGCAGCAGCGGCCATCACCTCGAAGTCCGCAAGCGAAGGCGGCGTCGCCGTTTTCCAATCCGTGACATCCGCCATGCCGTGCTCTCCCGCCGCGTTGATCGCGAACGGGAGAGATAGGCGCTTCGGGCGGGTCCGTTCAAGAGTCGAAGTGCGCGCCAGCCTGGCGGAACGTCAGTTCGACCAGCTCCGGATATCGACGAAATGCCCTTCGAGCGCGGCAGCCGCGGCCATGGCGGGCGACACGAGATGCGTGCGCCCCTTGTAGCCCTGGCGTCCCTCGAAATTGCGGTTCGAGGTCGAAGCACAGCGCTGGCCGGGCTTGAGCTGATCCGGGTTCATGCCGAGGCACATGGAGCAGCCGGGCTCGCGCCATTCGAAGCCTGCCGCCTTGAAGATCTTGTCCAGACCTTCGGCCTCGGCCTGCTGCTTCACGAGACCCGATCCCGGCACGATCATCGCATACGCGAGCCGCTCCGAGATCTTCCTGCCCTCGACGATCTTCGCGACCTCGCGCAGATCCTCCATGCGCCCGTTGGTGCACGAGCCGATCCAGATCACGTCGAGCGGGATGTCCGTCATCTTCGTGCCGGGCGCGAGACCCATGTAGTCGAGCGCACGCACCATGGAGGCGCGCTTGTTCTCGTCCGTCACGTCCGCCGGATTGGGAACGACTCCCGTGATGGACACCACGTCCTCGGGGCTCGTGCCCCAGGAGACGATCGGCGGCAGCTTGGCCGCGTCGAGGCGGACCTCGCGGTCGAAGTGCGCGCCCTCATCGGTAGCGAGCGTCTCCCAGTACTTGAGAGCCGCATCCCAGGCCGCGCCCTTGGGCGCCTTCGGCCGTCCCTTGATGAAAGCAAAGGTCTTCTCGTCCGGCGCAATCATGCCGGCGCGCGCGCCACCCTCGATCGACATGTTGCAGACCGTCATGCGGCCTTCCATCGAAAGCCCGCGGATCGCTTCGCCCGCGTACTCGATCACCGAGCCGGTGCCGCCCGCGGTTCCGATCTCGCCGATGATGGCGAGGATGATGTCCTTGGCCGTCACGTGCGCGGGAAGCGTCCCGTCAACGCTGACGCGCATGTTCTTGGCCTTCTTCTGCACCAGCGTCTGGGTCGCGAGCACATGCTCGACCTCGCTCGTGCCGATGCCGTGCGCGAGCGCGCCGAACGCGCCATGCGTCGAGGTATGGCTGTCGCCGCAGACGATGGTCGTGCCCGGCAGCGTGAACCCCTGCTCGGGGCCGACGACGTGAACGATGCCCTGCCGTTTGTCGAGCTCGTTGAAGTACTCGACGCCGAAATCCCGCGCGTTGGTGGCCAGCGTCTCGACCTGGATGCGGCTGGCCTCGTCCGCGATGCCGCGCGTGCGGTCCGTGGTCGGCACGTTGTGATCGACGACCGCCAGCGTCTTCTCGGGCGCGCGCACCTTGCGCCCGCTCATCCGAAGCCCTTCGAACGCCTGCGGGCTCGTCACCTCGTGCACGAGGTGGCGATCGATATAGAGCAGGCACGTGCCGTCGGGTTGCCGGTCGACGACATGGTCGTCGAATATCTTGTCGTAAAGCGTCTTTGCCATAGGGGTGGGCTCGGAGTGTTCGGGGAATTAGAACCCTTCAAATAGCGACTTGAGGGCCGCCTTGCAAATCGGCCGCCCTCGCCACCCCCATAAGATGGAAATCTGACGCGTTTTCCGCCAGCCGCGCGACGTTTTGACCGCGCACGGACGGGCTGGGCCAGAGGGGCCGGGCCTCCGAAAACGGCAGCCCGGCCCAAGGTGGCCAGTGCGGCGTGCCCTGAGGTGGTGGCAGGGAACCCCAGGACCGCACCGCACCGGATGTTTCCGATACGGCCGAAAAGCTTCACGGATTTGAAAGCAGACGAAAAAATTCACTCCCGCCAATGGCGCGCCTTGGCGACAAGGAAATCCCTCAGGACCTGCACCTTCTTCGAGCTCTTGAGCTCCTCCGGATAGACGAAGAGCACCGGCAGGTTCGGCTTGTCGACCCCGCATTTCATGAGCACCGGCACGAGGTCGCTGTCCTGCTCGGTCATGTAGTCCGGGATCATGCCGATGCCGATGCCGGCCAGCACCGCCTGCTTGATGGCAACAACGCTATTGGTCCGAAGCACCGGCTCGCGCGGATCGCCATCCCCGCGCCCCGCCGTCTCGAGCCAGCTGATCGCAGGCAGGAGCTGCGCCGTCTGTCCGCTGTAGGACAGCACGCGGTGGTGTGCGGTATCGAGATCGGCGAACGTCTCCGGCACGCCGAAACGGCGCGTATACTTCGTCGAGGCCATGGGCCGCACACCCGAGGTGAACAGCGGCCGCCGGATGAGGTCCGCCTGCTCCGGCTCGCGCGTCCAGATCGCGACGTCGGCAGCGCGCATGGCGATGTCGATCTGGTCGTCGTCGAGCAGCAGCTCGATCCGGATCTCCGGATAAAGGTCCATGAACTCCCGCAACCGCTGGGAGACCCACACGGTGCCGAGCCCGACCGGCGCCGCGACCGACAGCACGCCCGACGGCTTGGTCGTCGTATCGGCAAGCAGGGTTTCGGCCGTCTGCAGCTTGCTCATGACCTCGGCCACCGTGGTGTAGAGCAATTCGCCCTGCTCGGTCAGCACGAGGCCCCGCGCATGGCGGTGAAACAGCGACACCTTGAGGTCGCGCTCGAGCGCCGACACCTGGCGGCTGACGGCTGACTGGCTCATGTGCAGCGCATCACCAGCGTGCGTGAAGCTGCCGGCCGCCGCCGCAGCATGGAAAATTCTGAGCTTGTCCCAATCCATGAGTGAACCCCGCTTCGCTCGGCCCGCATGCCGATACCTGGATCAGGCAGCCCATCCGCACGCACACGCACTGTCTGCCCAAGCATTGCGATTATTAGATAGCAAATCATACCTAGCCATCGAAAAATGCATATCGACGCGGCCCCCGCAACCGACGGAAGTCGAGTTGGCAGACGACACCTCGACTGCCTATAAGGCGGGCAGAAGCACCCGCCGAGCCAAACCCCCGTCTTCAGCAAAGGTCATGTCCATCATGAGGTTTTCTCCTCTCGCAGCCCTCGTCCTCGCCGCATCCCTCACAGCCTGCGGTGGGGCTCCGACGAGCCGACAAAGCTTTGGGAGGCGTCGGGCTTCCAGAACCCGGAATCGGCCCTGCCCGACGCGGCCGGCGGAGTGATCTACGTCAGCAACGTCGCCGGCAGCCCGGTCGACAAGGACGGCAACGGCTACATTTCGAAGCTCTCGCTTGACGGAAAAGTCACGACAGAGAAGTGGGTCACCGGTCTCGACGCGCCAAAAGGCCTCGCCCTCGCCGGCGGTAAGCTCTACGTCGCCGACATCGACCAGCTCGTGGTGATCGACACGGCCACTGGCACCATCACTGCGCGCCATCCGGCGGCGGGCTCCAAATTCATGAACGATACCGTGGCCGATAGCGAAGGGCGCATCTACGTCAGCGACACCGGTGGCAACGCCATCTGGCGGCTTGAGAATGGGACTTTCGAAAAGTGGGTGGAGAGCCCTGACCTTAAGGGCCCGAACGGCCTCCTGGTCGAGGGCGACAAATTGGTGGTCTCAGGCTGGGGCATCGATATGCAGCCGGACTTCTCCACCAAGACGCCCGGCAACCTCCTGACCGTGAGCCTCGCCGACAAAACGATCGCCGACCTTGGCAACGGGACGCCGGTGGGCAACCTCGATGGGTTGGAGGCATTCGATGCCGACAGCTTCATCGTCACCGACTGGATGGCGGGCAAGGTGTTCCAGATCTCCCGCTCGGGCGACGCCAAGGTGCTGCTGTCGCTCGGCCAAGGTAACGCTGACCTCAACTTCAACCGCGACACGCGCACCGCCATCATCCCGCTGATGGTCGACGGTAAGGTCGTTGCCTACAAGTTCTGATCTCTTCCTCCCTCCCCCCAGCGCCCTGCACGTGCGATGGGGAGAGGGTCGGGGTGAGGGGCAGAAACTCGCGTTCCGCAAGAACCCGCCCCTCACCCTGGCCCTCTCCCCGCACGCGGGGAGAGGGAAGCCTTACTCCGCAGCCGCGGCCGTGGAGCCCTCGTGCGCGAGATACCGCTCGGCTTCGAGCGCGGCCATGCAGCCCATGCCGGCGGCTGTCACGGCCTGGCGATAGACGTCGTCCTTGACGTCGCCCGCCGCAAACACGCCGGGGATGGACGTCGCCGTCGAATCCGGCGCCGTGATGAGATAGCCCGACGGCTTCATCTCGAGCTGGCCGCGGAACAGCTCCGTCGCCGGCGCGTGCCCGATGGCGATGAACACGCCGTCCACCTTGCGCGTGGTGACCTTGCCCGTCTTGACGTTCTTGATCTTGACGGCGTTGACCGCGCGCGGCTCGCCCTGGCCGACGATCTCCTCGATGGCGCTGTCCCAGATCACCTCGATCTTCGGGTTCTTGAACAGGCGGTCCTGAAGGATCTTCTCGGCCCGGAAATGATCGCGCCGGTGCACGACGACGACCTTGCTTGCGAAATTGGTGAGGAAGATCGCTTCCTCGACGGCCGTGTTGCCGCCGCCGACCACCACGACTTCCTTGCCCTTGTAGAAGAACCCATCGCAGGTTGCGCAAGCGGAGACGCCGTAGCCCTTGAACGTCTCCTCGCTCGGAATGCCGAGCCACCGCGCCTGCGCCCCCGTCGCAATAATGAGCACATCGCACGTGTAGCGGTCGCCGGAATCGCCCTCGAGCCGGAACGGCCGCACGCCGAGGTCCACCTTGACGACGTAATCCATGATGATCTCGGTGCCGACGTGCTCGGCCTGCGCCTTCATCTGCTCCATGAGCCATGGGCCCTGGATGACGTCGGCGAAGC
>CAZDUD010000026.1:0-38447 GCA_964508485.1 uncultured Hyphomicrobium sp.
AGATAGATGTGGCCGGGCATGATGCCGAGCATGGCCTTGCCGGGCGAGATGGTGCCGGCACAGTTCGGGCCCGTGAGAACCATGCGGTTCTCCTTTTTGTAACGGCGCATGTAGCGCTTCACCCGGATCATGTCCTGCGTCGGGATGCCGTCGGTGATGCAGACGCAGTATTTGATGCCCGCGTCCGCCGCCTCCATGATCGCGTCCGCCGCGAACGGCGGCGGCACGAACACGATCGATGCCTCGGCCTTGGTCTCATCCACGGCGCCCTTCATGGTGTTGAACACCGGACGTCCGAGGTGCGTGGTGCCGCCCTTGCCGGGCGTCACGCCGCCGACCACGTTGGTGCCGTAGTCGATCATTTCCTGGGCATGGAAGGTGCCGATGCGCCCCGTGAAGCCCTGCACGAGGATCGGCGTATTCTCGTTGATGAAAATGGCCATGTCTGTTTCCTCCTGACGCGCTTACGCGGCTTTCTTGGCCGCGGAGACCGCCTTGTTGGCGGCATCCGCGAGCGTCTCGGCGCTGATCATGGTGAGACCGCTCTGATCGATGATCTTGCGGCCCTCCTCGACGTTGGTGCCGGCGAGGCGCACGACGATCGGAACCTTGATGTCGAGCTCCTTGATCGCGTCGACGACACCCTTCGCCACCCAGTCGCAGCGGTTGATGCCGGCGAACACGTTGACGAGGATCGCCTTCACGTTCTTGTCGCGCAGCACCGCCTTGAACGACTTGGTGACGCGCTCGGGGGAGGCGCCGCCGCCGATGTCCAGGAAGTTCGCAGGCTCCCCGCCGGCGAGCTTGATCATGTCGAGCGTGGCCATGGCGAGACCCGCGCCGTTCACGATGCAGCCGATGTCGCCGTCGAGGCCCACGTAGGAGAGGCCGCGGTCGTTGGCGTAAGTCTCACGCGGGTCTTCCTGGCTCTTGTCGCGCAACTCCGCGATCTGCGGACGGCGGAACAACGCGTTCTCGTCGAAGCTCATCTTCGCGTCGAGCGCGACGACGGTCTTCTGTTTGGTGATGACCAGCGGGTTGATCTCGAGCATGGATGCGTCGAGATCGCGGAACGCGCGGTAGCAGCCGAGGATGACGCGCTCGAGCTTGCCGATCAGATCCGGGTCCGCGCCGAGGCCGAACGCGACCTCGCGAGCCTGGAACGCCTGCATGCCGACCGCCGGGTCGACCTGCACCTTGATGATGGTATCCGGCTGGCTATGCGAGATCTCCTCGATGTCCATGCCGCCTGCCGCCGACGAGACGACGACGATGCGCTCGGCCGCGCGGTCCATCACGAAGGAGAGGTAGATCTCCTTGTCGATGTCGGTCGCTTCCTCGATGTAGAGGCGCGAGACGAGCTTGCCGGCGGGGCCGGTCTGCACCGTGACCAGCTTCTTGCCGAGCAGGCCCTCGGACGCCGCCTCGACTTCGCTTTCCGCGCTGCAGACCTTGATGCCGCCTGCCTTGCCGCGGGCACCCGAGTGCACCTGTGCCTTCACCACCCACTTCTGTCCGCCGAGCTCGTGCGCGCGATAGACGGCCTGCTCGGGGCTGTAGGCGAGACCGCCGCGCGGGACGGGCACGCCGAACTTCGCGAGAAGCTCCTTTGCCTGGTACTCGTGAATGTCCATGTGGACCTCCTTGGGGGGAACCGTTTCCTGTCGCTTTTTACTTTGCGCGGGCGGCAGCCGACGCCTTGATGGAGGCATTGGTCGCGATGAGATTCTTCGCCATCTTTTCGGAAGCGGCATCGATCATCTTGCCGTCGAGCGAAGCGGCACCCTTGCCCTGCGCCTCGGCTTCCTTGAGCGCGGCGATGATCCGCTCGGCGCGCTCGACTTCCTTCGCGGTCGGCGAGAACACGTCGTTGGCGAGCTCGATCTGCGACGGATGGATGGCCCACTTGCCCTCGATGCCGAGTGCTGCGGCGCGCTTGGCGCCTGCCGTGTAGCCAGCCGGATCCGAGAAGTCGCCGAACGGCCCGTCGATCGGACGCAGGCCGAACGCGCGGCAGGCGACCGTCATGCGCGACAGCGCGAAGTGCCACTGGTCGCCCGGATAGTCGGGGTTGAGGCCGCCGATGACGACCGTGCGCGCCTTGTTGAAGGCGGCGTAGTCGGCAACACCGAAGTGCATGGCCTCAAGACGGCTGTTGGCGGAGGCGATGGATTCGACGTTCGCCATGCCGAGCGGGGTCTCGATGAGTGCTTCCGTGCCGATCTGGTTCGTGAGGCCCTTGGCCACCTCGATCTGGCTCACGATGCACTCGACCGTGTAGACGTCGGCCGCGGTACCGACCTTCGGGATCAGGATGGTGTCGAGCTTGGAGCCGGCCTGCTCCACGATGTCCACGACGTCGCGGTACATGTAGTGCGTGTCGAGGCCGTTGATGCGCACCGATACCGTCTTGCCGTTGCCCTTCCAGTCGAGGTCGTTGAGCGCCTGGATGATGTTCTTGCGCGCCTGCTCCTTGTCGGGCGGCGCCACGGCGTCCTCGCAGTCGAGGAACACGTAGTCGGCGGCGCTGGTCAGCGCCTTGTCGATCATGGTCGGATTCGAGCCCGGCACGGCGAGCTCGGAGCGCTGCAGACGCTGCTTCTTGAGGGGGTACAGTGTGAAGCTCATCGGAACGTTTCCCTATGCGTTAGAGCGTTTTTTGAGACACCTTGGGCTTGTCCGATCCGGCCGCAGCCGCAGACCATCGCGATCAACCCCATGAAATGAGCGAAGGCGACGCGCTCATCGCGCGCCGCCTCCAAAATCAAGCTGCCTTCGAAAGGGCCGGCTTGGTCGCCGTCTTGCTGAAGTACTCAGCCGCGGCTCCCGTGCCCGAGCCGAACTTGATCGGCACGCCGCAATCCTTGAGCGCCATCTCGACGTTGAACAGCACGCCGCCGATCATGCCCTCGTCGAGCGCACCGAGATGGCCGATGCGGAACACGCGGCCGGCGACCTTGTTGAGGCCCGTCCCGAGCGACGTGTTGTAGCGATAGTAGGCCGTCTTGAGCACGTTGTTGGCGTCGATTCCCTCGGGTACGAAGATCGCCGACACCGTGTCGGAGTGCCACTTCGGCTCCTTTGCGCAGAGCTTGAGGCCCCAGGCGTCGACAGCGGCGCGCACGCCCGAGGCGAGGCGGTGATGGCGGGCGAACACGTTCTCGAGGCCCTCGGCGAAGATGAGGTCGAGCGAGGCGCGCAGGCCGCGGATGAGCTGCGTCGCCGGCGTGTAGGGGAAGTAGCCAAGATCGTTGGTCTTGATCATGTCTTCCCAAGAGAAGAAGCAGCGGTTCATGCGGCCGTTGAGGCTCTTGTTGGCGTCGAGCGCCTTTTGCGAGACCGCAAGGATGCCGAGGCCGGTCGGTAGCATGAAACCCTTCTGCGAGCCCGAGACGCAACAGTCCACGCCCCACTCGCCCATGCGCATGTCGAGCGAGCCGACCGACGATACGCCATCGACGAACAGCAGCGCCGGATGCTTGGCAGCATCGAGCGCGCGGCGCACGCCCGCGATGTCGGAGGTGACGCCGGTCGCCGTCTCGTTATGCGTAGCGAAGACGGCCTTGATCTCGTGGTTCTTGTCCTTGGCGAGGATGTCGGCGTACTTCTCGAGCGGCACGCCCGTGCCCCACTCCTCGTCGCAAAGCTCTACCTTGAGGCCGAGGCGCTCGGCCATGTCGACCCAGAGCAGCGAGAACTGGCCGAAGCGGCTCATCAGAACCTTATCGCCGACAGCGAGCGTGTTCTCGATTGTGGACTCCCAGGCGCCGGTGCCGGACGACGGGAAGATGAACACGCGCCCGTCTTTCATCTTGAAGACCTTCTTCAGGTCCTCGAAGATCGGCAGGGTGAACTTGGGAAATTCAGGGCTGCGCATATCCTCCATGGGCAGGTTCATGGCCATGCGGACAGCGTCGGGAATGTTGGTCGGGCCGGGGATGAACAGGTGCGGCTTCACCATAGTCATGAGCGTCTCCTCCAGTGTAACGTTTCGAGTTTCTTTGCCCTGACCTTAGCGCTTCGACCGCGAAGCGTCAGCCTAAACTGCCGCGGACACCTCGCAAAAAAGGCTCTCGCCTCGCTGCGGAAGTCCTGGTTCGCTGGTCGCCGTGAGTTCCCCGGGCACGCTCTGCTGAAGCAGAATTGAACGCCTGTTGGCGGTAACTCCTAACAGCTTCTTAAGTGTGCACAACACCCGGACGGGCAACGGCAGAAAATCTCTTGGGTAGGCTTATGGGCCGGGACGACGAGGCTGGGAATTGCCCAGTTGGGTAGTTTCTGCCTACCCACCCTGCGGCAAATTCGGGAAAGGACGCCGGGTCTTTCAGCGCGCGTCGCGCTGCACCTGCTGTGCCATGAACAACGCCACCGCCATGGCGCGGTTATTGACGTTGAGCTTATCGTAAAGGTTCTTGAGGTGGTACTTGACCGTGTTGCGCGAAATGCCGATGCGGGCTGCAATCTGCAGGTTTGACCAGCCGTCCGCAAGTGCCGCGAGCAATTCGCGCTCGCGCACGGTAAGCACATCGAGGGGATCCTTGCTCGCCGCCTCCATGTCCACGTACGGGAACGAGACGCGCCCATGCGAGACGGAAGAGATCGTCTCCAGCAGAACCTCCGGCTCGTCGCTCTTCGACATGAAGCCCCACGCGCCGGCTTTGATGGTGCGCCGCAGTACGTCGAGTCCGGGCTCACCCGTGTAGACGATCGTGCGCACGTCGCTGCGCCGCTTCTTGAGCTCGGCCAGAATGTCGCCGCCCGTCATGTCCGGAAGAGCCCAGCCGATGATCGCAATCTCGATTTCGACCGGATGCGCTTGCATGAGATCCAGGAACGCGGACCCGGTCGCAACGGCTGCCGTCACGGTGAAGCGTCCGTCGCGCGTAATGATGTCGACGAGCCCCGTGCGGACCACGGGGTTCTTGTCGGCAATCGCAATTGTGCGGCGGATCTCTTTTGGCATCGGAATTGAGCGGTTCACCAAAGCGGGACGTGCCGGATGACCCGGCTGCCGGTTTCAATGCGACTTTATCTGCACCGGGGGCGATCGAGCCAGCACCATCGTGGCGCATGGCGAACGAGCCCCGCGCGGGCGTCCCCAAAAAAGCGCGATAGTGATAGCTACGCCCTAAAGACCCAGCATCTGCCCCGGTTCGCGGAAGTGCGATGTGGCCCGGATCAGCTCGTGAATGATGCCGGGCTCCGTCATGGCATGCCCTGCGTCGGGGACGATACGCAACTCGGCAGATGGCCACACCTTCTTGAGGTCCCAGGCATTGCGGATGGGCGTCACGACGTCATAGCGCCCGTGCACGATGACGCCGGGGATGTCGGCAAGGCGGTGCGCCTCTCTGAGCAGCGCGCCGTCCTCGGCAAAGAAGCCGCCGTTGATGAAGTAGTGGCACTCGATGCGTGCAAACGCGAGCGCATAGGACGGATTTGCGAACGACCGCACGCGGACGGGGTCCTCGATCAGCGACAGCGTCGAGCCCTCCCACACGCTCCAGGCTTCCGCGGCCGGCATGTGAACCTTGGGATCGGGATCGGTGAGGCGCTTGTAATAGGCGCCGATCATGTCGCCGCGCTCGTCTTCCGGGATGACCCGCTCGAAGGCCTCCCACGCCTCGGGAAAGAGCGCGCTGCAGCCGTCCTGGTAGAACCAGAGAAGCTCGCTCCTGCGGAGAAGGAAGATGCCGCGCAGCACGAGTGCTGCAACGCGCTCCGGATGCGTCACCGCATAGGCGAGCGACAGCGTCGAGCCCCACGAGCCGCCGAACAGTTGCCAGCGCTCGATGCCGAGATGGTGCCTGAGCCGCTCCATGTCGGCGACGAGGTGCCAAGTCGTATTGTTCTCGATGGAGGCATTGGGCGTCGAGCGTCCGCAGCCGCGCTGGTCGAGCAGTATGATGCGGTAGTGCCGGGGATCGTGAAACCGTCGCATGGCCGGATTGCAGCCGCCGCCGGGGCCGCCGTGCACCACGAGCACGGGCGCGCCGTTCGGGTTCCCGCACTCGGCGAAATAGAGCGAATGCCCGTCGCCGGTATCGAGAAAGCCCTCGTTGAAAAGCTCGCGCGCCGGATAAGGCGTGAGGCGGTCTCGGGACGACATGGTCCTCCAATCCAATTCTGCGGTGGGCGCTAGGTCCCGTATAAGGTCGCCCCGGGCGCCGTCGGCCTGAAGCACCAATCGCAAGTCTCGTTAACGGTGCGTCTCAGATCTTTTTGCGGCGCTGATGGCGCATCTCGCGATCGTAGAGGATTTCGCCGCCCGGCACGCGGATATCGCGCACGAGCTCGAGCAGATGGCGCGCCGGCGCCGGCGTGGCATAGGCGACCGCGATGGCGGCGACCGCGCCGGCCGGGAGCCCGATGGCGGCCGCGAGTGCCCCGTCGGTCCCCGTGAGCCCCGCCTCGCCCGCGATGATGGCAAGCACCGTCACGCCGAAACCCGTGATAAGTCCGGCCATCGCGCCGAACATGTTGAGCCGCTTCCACCAGATGGAGAGCACGAGCACGGGAAACGCCGCAGCGCCGGTCAGCGCGATGGCCCACAGCAGGAGCTTCAAGGGATCGGTCGGGGCGGTGACCGCAATCAGCCCCGCCAGCCCTGCCGCAGCGCCAAGCGCCAATCGCGACATGACGAGCCGTGAGCCGGCTTTCACGGGGGTCTGGGCGAGCCCGTAGACGATGTCCTCGGAGAGGATGTTGCCGAGCGCGAGCGCCACCGCGCCGGTCGTTGCGAGCGCCGCGGCGACGACACCGCCCGCCGCCAGATAGACGAGCGCCGCCGGCATCTCGGCAACGATGGGGAGGCTGAGCAGCACATCGTCGCGCGAGACGCTGAAGCTCGCGAGCGTGGGACGCCCCGCCTCCGCGGCCACGGAGAGGATGCCGCGCTCCTGCAGCATCTCGAACCATTGCGGAAAGCGAATAGGGCCGGCTGCCGTCACGATGTCGGTCAGGTAGTCGCGCATGAAGATCGCGATCGAGGCGACGGTCAGCATCGCGATTCCGAACAGGAGCGTGGCCCAGCCGAGCGACTTGCGCGCTTCGTAGACGCCGGGCGTCCCGGCGACGCGCGGCAGTAGCCACGGTGCGCTCGCGAGACCAGAGGCCAGTGAAAGCGTGACGATCACGAAAGCCAATGGTCCCACGCTACCGAAGGCGTCGGAATAGCGTTTGGCGATCAGCGACAGGCCCTCGCCGGGCATGTCGAAGGCGAGCGCCGGTGGAAGGATGATGGGAAGTCCCTGTGCCGCCTCCGCGCGCCCGACCATGCGCAGCACCGGGCCCACAGAAAGCTGCGGCAACGGCAGGTTGGTGACGATGACCGCAACGATGGCGACCGGAACCAGAAGCGCGAGGAGCGCGGCAAGGCTTTGTGCCGCCGAC
Source organism: uncultured Hyphomicrobium sp. (assembly GCA_964508485.1). Lineage (GTDB taxonomy): Bacteria > Pseudomonadota > Alphaproteobacteria > Rhizobiales > Hyphomicrobiaceae > Hyphomicrobium_C. The sequence continues at coordinate 7,393 of CAZDUD010000026.1, forward strand.
GACCAGGCGAGCGAGCGCATGCCCCCGGCCGCGAGCGTGAGCACCACGATCCCGACCAGCGCCATGACGGCCGCCGATTTGGGCATCGGATAGAACCAGGTGGCCGCATACGCGCCGATCCTGAGCTCGGCAGCCATGATGAGCAGCATCGGAACGGCCAGAATGGCGGCAGCGACGAGTCTAAGCGCGCGGCTATCGAAGCGCTTGCCGAGATAGCTCGGCACGGTGAAGGCACCGAACTTGCGGAAGAAGGCTGCGAGCGCCACCGCCATCACGACGAACCCCGCGAGTCCGCCGATGACGATGCAGAGGGCGTCGAAGCCGATCAGGAAGAAGATGCCCGTCAAGGCGACGAGCCCGGTCGCGCCGAGCGCAGTCTGCGCCAAGACGAGTCCGGTGTAGAAGGCCGGCACGCGCCGCCCCGCCGCGAAATAGTCGATCGGCTCGCGCGTGAGCGCCGCGATGCCGATAGTCGCGTAAAGCGCGATCGGCCCGAGGAACATGGTGAGCCGAAGGGCCTCGTCGCTGACGCCCAGCCCCTCGAGGATGAGCGTCATCAGTGCGATCGCAGCGAACGCGCTTATGAAAATGCCGAAATACGTCCCGAGGCGGGGATTGACGTAGCCGGTCCGGCGGGTGAACGGCATGTCTCAGCGCTCCGTCCGGGCACCAGAGCGCCACCGGTGCAGACGATCCTCAAGCGTCCTCATGCGCACCGTGCCAATGGTCGATGGCATCTTGCCGGTTGACGAAGCTCGCGACCGTGATGACCGCGATCAGCACGATGCCGTGCAGGCAAAGGAAGTAGCCGAGCGGGAAGCCCATGAACTTGCTGCTGTTGAGGCGGTCGGCATAGAGCGGCAGGATGATGATGACAGCCAGGAACGGCACCAGGCTCGCAAGCATCTGCCACTTCGTATGCCGCCAGTAGGGTTTTCGCTCGCGCCGTTCGATCATGACGGGTTCCCCTGTTGTCGTGCTGCCCTGAACCACCTGCGTTGGACTTGTGGTCCCTTTGAGGCGATTGGTTCGCTCTTTGAAGAATTGCCGGGCCGCCCCCGGTCCCCTAGCATCGCGCGCACGGCTCGCAAGCGAGTCGGGATTAGGATGACGGAAGGAAATCTGGGATGTCGATACTGTCCGAATTCAAGGAATTTGCAATGCGGGGCAATGTCATTGACCTCGCTGTCGGCGTGATCATTGGCGCTGCCTTCTCCCCCATTGTCTCGACGCTGGTCGAGAACATCGTCATGCCGCCGATCGGCTACATCCTCGCCGGCATAGATTTCAGCGCCCTTGCCATCACATTGCCGACACCCACCGGAGATGGCGTCGAGATCAAGTACGGTCTGTTCCTCAACGCGGTCTTCAAGTTCCTGATCACCGCCGCTGCGATCTTCCTCTTGATCCGCGCCATCAACAAGTTCCAAAAGCCCAAGGCCGCCGAGGCGCCGCCCCCGTCGCCGTCGGAAGTCTACCTGCGCGAGATCCGCGACGCGCTCGTGAAGAAATAGAGCGGCAATCGGTCGGGGCCGGCGCGATCGGGCGCGCCGACCGTGCCCGCTACACGATGGCAGGAGAACGCCGCGGCGCAGGCGTTCCTGAGAGCAGGCTGCGGAAAGCCATGTAGCTCTGATCGATGCGAAGGGCGATATCGTCCCGCCCCGCCACATGCGCAATCGTCGCTTCCGCAACCCTGTCGAGCGCTTCCGCGATGTCGGCGGGCCACGGAGCGAAGCGAACGCCTTTCGAACCTTCGAGCACCCGGCGCGCAATCCCCGCATGCGCACGCTCTTCCGCAACGGAGAGCTGGAGCTCTTCCGCCGCGGCCGCAACGAAAATAGCTTTGTCGGACTCGGACAAACGCTCCCACAGCGCGAGCCGCACGTTGAGCGCCAGTGCCGTGCCGTGACCGTTGAGGCCCTGACCCGTCGCATGCGGCGCGAACGCGGCAATGCCGCTCACAAGGCTCGTCGTGAGTCCACCCGTCTCCGCCGCAAACACCGACCCGTCCGCGAACGCGGCAACAGCCTCGTGCGGCACGCCGGACGCCTCGTGTGTCTCCGCGCCGAGCGCGCGCACAACATCGGCCCCGAGGCCGGGCGCCGCGATACGCTGACCGGCAAGATCGGCGAGACCGTTGATCGGCCGGCGAGACCAGAGCGGAGGGGCATCGCCCGAGTGTCCGGCGAGCAGCGGCTTCCATCCGTGACGGCCGGCAAGATCGTCCCAGAGCATCTGCCCGCCGCCGACGGCGATCCAGTGCGCGAGGTCCTGAGGCGCAAGCCCGGCCGAGCCGGGCAGGCCAGCGAAATAAGCGAAGGCCGGATGCAGCGAAGAAAAGTCGTGGGCGGAGCCGTGGACGAGATCGGGTATGTCCTGGCTCCCGTCGCCGGCGGCCTGGACCTCGATCCGGTAGCGTCCGTCCGTCATGGTCTCGATGCGCCGCGCGAGCCGCCGCGCACTGTCCGCCGGACCATGGGGTGCATCGGCCCAGGTCATGGAGAGCTGGAGCTGGGTGCCAGCCCCGGTTGGAGACACCGGCGGGGCAGAAGCGGTCTCTGCCTGGGCGGCGGCGGCCGGGGATGCGGCTGCAACCGCCGCGCCACCGCTGGAAATCAGGAACTCGCGACGATCCATGGGCCCGCCTCCCCCTCCCGGGTTGCATGAGGCCCGCATCAAAGCCCAAGCCAAGGCCGAAAACAACGGCCTCAAGCCCCGCTCCGGCGGCCCTTTGTTCCTCTATCCGGCAATAGATGCAGATTAACCACGTCTTATCCATTGGGAATCTAACGTGGCGATCCAATTGTGAGTTTTTGCGTTCTGTCGACATGCTCAAAGGCGGACCAGACAAGAGCAGGACGAACAGCCTGATGCAGGAGTATTCGGCGCTCGTCGGAGACGCCGTTCTGCGTCAGCGGACGCGCTTGGCCGAACGCCAGGCCCGTCTCGAGGCCGAGCTTGCGAACCGCCTCAAGTCCGAATTCATCGCCAACATGAGCCATGAGCTGCGCACGCCGCTCAATACGATCCTTGGCTTCTCGAAGCTCCTGCGCGAGCACGGCGACCGCCCACTGCCCGAGGCCGAGGTCGTCCAGTATGCAAACCTCATAAAGGACTCCGCCGAGCATCTGCTGACGGTCGTCAACGACATCCTCGACATCTCGAAGATCCAGAGCGGCCTCTACGCGCTCGATGCCTTCGAGGTGGATATCGCCTCCGTGCTGCGCGATTGCGTGGCGGCAGCAGAGCCACAAGCAGCCGAGGCCGGCGTGACGCTCACCCTGCGCGTTGCCTCGTCGCTGCCCGACGTGCGGGGAGACGATACCAAGCTCAGTCAGGTGTTCACGAATCTCATCTCCAACGCCATCAAGTTCACGCCCGGCGGCGGAGCCGTGACCGTCGAGGTCCTCGAGCAGGGCAATGGTGGCGTGATGGCCTCCGTCCGCGACACCGGCATCGGCATGACGCCGGAGGATATTGAGGTCGCGCTTGAGCCGTTCGGTCAGGTGGACCGGGCGCGCACACGCTGGCGCGAAGGCGCCGGACTGGGGCTCACGCTTGCCAAGTGTCTTGTAGAGCTGCACGGCGGAGAGCTGATGATCACCAGCGTCAAGGGCGCCGGCACGGACGTGACCGTCAAGCTGCCGCCGGTGCAACAGACTGCGATCTTCGAGCCGCGCGACGTACAGATCGGCAACGGTGCCGTCATATAAAGTCGGGTTGATGTCATGTATTCGGGCGTGAGTCCCAAAGAACCCCAGTATCACGTGCTGCCGCGCTCCATCGGCCGCATTGCGTCGGTAACCGGCTCAAAGGCCATTCTGTTGCTCGACGCGACGAGCGAGAACGACCCGAAGAGCCGGGCGGATCGCCCGGAGATGGGAACACTGCTGGCGATCGACACCGGCTCGGCCACGATCCTGGCCACGGTCTCGGCGCTGAGCGTGCCGCTGCCGGCCCATGGCAACGAGCACGAGGTTCGCATCGCCGAGCTGGGTCTCGTCGGCGAGATCGTCAAAGGCGCCGAGGGAAAGCCGTCGAGCTTCCAGCGCGGCACGGCGACCTATCCGACGCTCGGCGACCGCGTGCGCTTCGCGACCAAATACGAGCTGCAGCTCACCTATACGGGTAACGAGCGGGAGACGGTCCGCATCGGCTCGATCCGACAGGAGCCCTCGATCCCGGCCATGATCCGGGTGGATGAGCTGCTCGGCAAGCATTTCGCGGTTCTCGGCACGACCGGCACCGGCAAGTCGTGCTCCACGGCCCTGATCTTCCGCGCCATCCTTGAGCGCAATCCCAATGCGCACATCGTGCTGCTCGATCCGCACAACGAGTACGCGACGGCATTCGGCGAGCGCGCCGAGGTCATCTCGCCGCGCACGCTCCAGCTTCCGCTGTGGCTCCTGAACTTCGAGGAAGCCGTCGAGGTTCTGGTCGGCAACGCCGAGCACAAGGCCGAGATCGAGATCCTGCAGGACCTGATCCCGCTCGCCAAGGTGCGGTACGCCGCTGGCCGCACGGGTCAGGACGCGCAGAAAGCCCGCAGGCTGGATGCCGGCAAGTTCACGGTTGATACGCCGATCCCCTATCGCATCTCGGACCTGACCAACCTGATCGACGAGCGCATGGGCAAGCTCGAGAGCCGCAAGGATCTGACGCCCTACCGCCAGCTCAAGTCGCGCATCGAGACGCTGGCCCAGGACGGCCGCTACGGCTTCATGTTCGGCTCCGTCACCGTCTACGACAACATGAGCCAGGTGCTGTCGCGGATCTTCCGCGTGCCGGTCAACGGCAAGCCCATCACCATCCTCGAGCTCACGGGTCTGCCGCCCGAGGTCGTCAACGTGGTCGTGTCCGTGCTCTGCCGCATGGCCTTCGACTTCGCGCTCTGGGGCGAGGGCCGGGTCCCGGTCACGCTCGTCTGCGAGGAAGCGCACCGCTATGTGCCGCTGAACCCGGAGATGGGCTTCGAGCCCTGCAAGCGCGCCATCGCTAAGATCGCCAAGGAAGGCCGCAAATACGGCGCATCGCTCTGCATCGTGACGCAGCGCCCGGCCGAGATCGACCCGACCATCCTGTCCCAATGCAACACCGTGTTCGCGCTGCGCATGTCGAACGACCGCGACCAGGCCATCGTCGCTTCCGCCGTGTCCGACACCGGCACCGGGCTCATCGAGTTCCTGCCCGCGCTCGGCGCCCGCGAGGCGATTGCGTTCGGCGAGGGCGTTCCGATCCCGGTCCGCATCAAGTTCGACGAGCTGCCGGTCCACGCGCTTCCGCGCTCGACGACGGCGCAGTTCACCGAGAAATGGCAGGAGTCGCTCGGCGACGAAGCGTTCCTCGAGACCGTGATCGAGCGCTGGCGGGCCGCCGGCGTCTGTGGTCAGCTCGACGCCGCGACGCAGGCGCAGCAGCTCGCCGACGCGGTAAGGCTGTCGGCAGGCGCCACGCACCGTCCGGCCACCGCAGAGCGCGCGGAACCTGAAGCGCCCGCACCGCAACCCGCACGGCCGCCCGTCGACCGGGCCGCCATCGAGCGCGAGGTGAGCGAGTACCTCGGCCGGCGTACCAGCCAACCGGCTGAGAACCCGCCACGTGAGGAGCCATCATTGCTTGAGCAGGCAGATCTCGCCGCCGAGCCGCCGCCCCACGCCGTGGCGCCGTCCGCCGTTCATCGGGAGCAGCCCGTCACGCCGCCGCCAGTGCTTCCTGCACCTGCAGCGCATAACGAGCCGCCGCCGTTGCCGCCTGCGCCCGAGGCACGCCCCGCGGAGCAGCCGCCTCCGTCCGGCAACGCCCGCCTGGCACTCCGCGAGCGCCTCTTGCGGCCGCACGTCCCACGCTGATCATGAACGTCAGACGGTCGCCTCGCTCTTCGCTGGCTTGCCGCCGTCGCTCCAATCGTTGAGCACGTCGAGGATCGGCGTCAGACCTTCGACATCGACGAGCCGGTACACCTCGATGTCACGCCGTGCCTGCTCGCTCCAGCCGGCGATGGTGAGCGCCTTCTCCGCCTTGGAGAACAGGCCGTGGTTGCGGAGCGGTGCGGCATCGCGCACCGCCGCGTCGCGCGCTTCAGCATCGGGTCCGCTGGTCTTGCCGTGCTTATCGAGCCAATCCTTCCGGATGGCGGTGAGATCGGTGTCGCTCGCCTGCGCTTCCTCGTCCTTGAGCTTCTGCAACTCGCTCTTTGTGAGCTTGAGCCACCCCTTCTTCGGCCACTCCACGAGATCGAGATCGTCGAGCACACCCGCAAGCTGGTTCATCGCCAGCGCCATCTTCCCTTCCGCCTCGGTGTCGCAACTGTAGAGGTTCGGGATCACGAGATAGGAGTGCGTCTTGTGATAGATGAAGTGCTGCCTCACCCATTCGATATCTTTTTCAGGCGCACGCGCGATGGCCGTGGCGATGGCTGCCTGAATCGCGCGCCGCTTGTCGCCGGCCATCTCGGGCCGCCGCGCGGGCGGGTTGAGGATCGCGAGCACCAGAAGGCCGAAGTCGATGCCGATCGAGGCGAGCAGCGCGATGAGGTCGCGCCCCGTGATCGGATCGCCCTGCTCCGTCGTCGTCGCGGGGTCCGAGCCCAGGGTGACGATATAGTGACCGAGGCTATAGCCATAGGCGCCGAGGTTCTTCCAGAGGTTCTTGACGGCGTTCGCGACGCCCGCGGGGCCCTCGCTGAAGGCTGCGTCGCGTAGCTTTACTTCCGCCGGCTGGTCCGCCTGATCCGCAGCCTGGATGAGCCGCTGCGCGAGCGTCGGGTCGTAGCAGGAGAAGCCGGCCTGGCCCGGCGCGACCGACACGGATTCCGCAAGCGCGCGCATCTCAGCCGCCGTCGACTTGCCGAGCTCGTTCGAGCGCGCCGCGATGTTGCGCGCCGAGCCGCGGATCTGCGACGCCATGGTCTCGAAGTTGCGCTGCCGCTCCTCGAGGCTCGAGCCCGCGAGCGATTGCGCGGCCTGGCGAAGTTGCTCCACCTCCGCCTGCACTGGCTCGAGCCAGCTCCGCACCATGCCGTCGCGCAGCGTCGCGACCGAATCCCGCACGCCGCGCCGCGCATTGTAGAGCGGTCCGCGCCCCGCACCCGAAGGCGTGCCGCAGCTACCGCCGCTCGTCTCCTCGCGCGCCATCTGGCTTTCCGACCACGAGACGACGTTGTCGAGCTGCGAGCGCACGGCATCGAGCCGCGCCGCCACGACCGCGCTCGCGTCGCGCGCATCCTCCTGTAGCCCCGAGAGCCCCGTCCGCGTCGCCTCCGAGCCCGAGATCAGGCTCCACCAGAAGCCGTAGCCGAACCCGATCGACCAGATGGCAAGGAACACGTAGAGCACGAACATGATGATGCGGTCGCTGAAGTCGCGCCCGGCGCCGAACGTCTCGCGCAGCGCGAGCCACATGAGAAACGTCAGCGCCACCACGACGCCGATCACGAGCACGTCGTTGGGGATCGACATGGAGCCGGCATCGGTCGGCGTGTCCGAGACGCCGATGATGAAGTCCCGCATGCCGTGCCAGGTGGCGTAGCCGGAGAGGAACAGCAGCATGAGCGACGCGACGCCGATCATCATGTTGCGGCCGAGGATGTAGTCGAGTGTCTTTCGGCGCGCCCTGATCGGCGCTGATGCGGTTTCCGGCATGACGCAATACCCCCGTACAGATGCTCCCGGCGGGCCGGAATGTAGGGGAATTTTAGCGGGATGTCCCGACGCACGGGCCTTCGCCCGGCAAGGGCGCCCGGCTGGCGATGCAACGGCGCAACGGACACACCCTCCGGACGATCAGCGCTTCTGCTCGCCCGGCCGGATCTCGATGATGCGCGGGCTTCCGCTCTCGGCCGGCCGTGCTACGGCGTCGCCGGCCGGTGAGGGAGGCGTCGCGGGCGGAGCACCCGCAACTGGCACCGCGTGCAGCTGCTCGAGCTCCCGGAAGCGCTTCCATGTCCACGGCAGCGCCGCGAGATAGGCGACCGAGACGATGGTGAGCGTCACGTAGGGGTAGGTGAGCAGACATGCGACCGCCATCATCGACAGGATGAACAGCGGCAGCACCCACTCGCGACCGATCCGCTCCCCGAGCAGCTTGCCCGAGTAGGTCGGCACAATCGACACCATGAGCAGCCCGATCAGCATGACGTAGGCAAGCACGAGGTTGAGCAGGATGGGCGAGGCCCGAAGGTCGAGGCCGAGATGCCCGATGTAGATCGGTAGAAGCACGAGGATGGCCGCAGCAGGCGTCGGCACGCCCATGAAGAAGTCCGACTGCCATTTCGGCCGCTCGTCGTCGATCAGCGTGTTGAAGCGCGCGAGCCGGAGCGCGGAGGCGAGCGCGAACAGCATCACCGCGATCCAGCCGAGACTGCGGTGCTCGCCGAGCCCCCACGTGAAGATCATGATGGCAGGCGCGACGCCGAAGTTGACGAAGTCCGCCAGGCTGTCGAGCTCGGCGCCGAACCGCGACGACGCCTTGAGCAGGCGTGCAATGCGCCCGTCGAGGCCGTCCAGGAGTGCTGCGAATACGATCGCCGCGAGCGCGAAATCGTAACGCCCTTCGATCGACATGCGGATCGAGGTCAAGCCCGCGCAAAGTCCGAGCAAGGTGAAGAAATTCGGCACCATCATGCGCACGGGGATGCGCGCATGGCTGAACATGCGCCGCCGCCGCCGCCGCCGGGTGTGCTTCTCGAGTTGCGGTACGATGGGGTCCATCAGGAGCCCTCCTCGTTCAGGGCGCAATTGCCCAAATCAATGCCGGCGCGCCTCGCGCTCGGGTTCGGTTGACTTCAGGTCCGAAAGCACGGTCTCGCCGCCGATCGCCCGCTGCCCGACGGCAACGGCCGGAAAGGCGCCGACCGGAAGATACGTATCGACACGCGAGCCGAACCGGATCAGTCCGAACCGCTCGCCGACGCCGAGGCTGTCACCCTCCGCCGCGAACGTCACAATGCGCCGCGCGACAAGCCCCGCGATCTGCACCACGCCCACTTTAACACCCGTCGCCGTCTCGATCACGATCGAGCGACGCTCGTTATCCTCCGACGCCTTGTCGAGCGCCGCGTTGAGGAAAGCGCCGGGGATGTAGAGCGAGCGGATGATCCTGCCCGCGACCGGGGCCCGCTGGATATGCACGTCGAAGATGGAAAGGAAAATCGAGATCCGCACCCGCTCCTCGTCGCCGAGGCCGAGCTCTGCGGGCGGACGCACCTTCTCGATCAGCGACACTTTTCCGTCCGCAGGCGCGATGACGAGCCCGTCGCGCAGCGGCGTCACCCGGTCCGGGTCGCGGAAGAAGTAGATGATCCATGCCGTGATCAGCGCCGCGATCCAGCCGAGCGAGGACCAGAGCAGAAACAGCAGCAGCGTGACGACGAGGCCGATGGCGATGAACTTGTGCCCATCGCGATGCACGGGCGCCAGGCTGTCAGCGATGGTGTCCAGCAAAGAATGGCGATCCGACACTCCGTCCTCCCGATCCGCCGACCGCGCGGCGAGCTGAGTATAGCGCGCTTCCGCCCCCTCAGAAGGGGATCGCAACGAACCGCGTATCGCCCTTGGCGTCTTCCACAAGAAGCAGCACGCTCTTTCCGCCCGACTTCTTGACCTTCTCGACCGCCGCCTCGACGTCCTTGATCTCGCGCACAGGCTCCTGCTGGGCTTCCGTGATCACGTCGCCCGGCCGGATGTTCTTCGACGCGGCCTCGCTCGCGGGGTCGATATCGGTGACGAGCACGCCATTGATCTTGGCGTCGAACCCCAAGCGGCTGCGTGCTTCGTCCGAGAGCGGCGCGAGCACCAGACCGAGCACCGTCGTCGAGGGCGCAGGCGGCTGCTCCTCGCCGCTCTTAGAAGCTGGTTCGGGCTTGCTCTCCTCATCGTCGAGCATGCCCACCGCCACCGTCAGCGTCTTCTTCTGTCCCTGCCGCAGCACCTCGACCTCGACCGACTTTCCGATCTGCGCCTGCGCGACGAGCTTCGGCAGGCCGCGCATGGTCGAGACGTCCTTGCCATCAAACTTGAGGATCACGTCGCCGGGCTCGATGCCGCCCTTGGCCGCCGGGCTGTCGGGCGTGACGCCCGCAACCAGCGCACCCGTGTTCTCCGGCACGCCGAGGCTCTCGCCGATGTCCTCGCTGATCGACTGGATCTTGACGCCGAGCCAGCCGCGCTTGACCTGCCCGTACTCCTTGATCTGCGAGATGACGGCCGTGACGGTGTCCGCGGGAACGGCAAAGCCGATGCCGATCGATCCGCCCGTGGGCGAGATGATGGCCGTGTTCACGCCCACGACCTGGCCGTCCATGTTGAAGAGCGGGCCGCCCGAGTTGCCCTTGTTGATCGCCGCATCGGTCTGCAGGAAGTCGTCGTAGGGGCCGGCGTTGATGTCACGCTGCTTGGCCGAGATGATGCCGACCGTCACCGAGCCGCCGAGCCCGAACGGATTTCCGATTGCCATCACCCAGTCGCCGACCTTGAGGTTGGCCGACGAGCCGAAGCCCACGGCCGTAAGCGGCTTCTTGGGCGTCACCTTGAGCAGCGCAAGGTCGGTTTTCGTGTCGCGGCCGATCACTTTGTCGACCTTGAGCTTTGAGCCGTCATGGAAGTTGACGATGATCTCGTCTGCCCCGTCGATAACGTGGTTGTTCGTAACCACGAGTCCTTCCGTGCCGTCGATGACGAAGCCGGAGCCGAGCGACGAGACCTTGCGTTCCGAGGGCGGTACCCGGTTGCCCTTCTTATTGAAGAAGTCCTCGAAGAAGTCCTCGAACGGCGAGCCCTTGGGCACTTGCGGCAGAGGCACACCCTCCGGACCCTTTGCGATCTGGCTGGTCGAGATGTTGACTACCGCGTCTATGAGCTTCTCGGCGACGGGCGCCACCGATTTCGGCCCGTTCTCCTGCGCCGCCGCCGGCTGCCCGGCGCCGAGCCCGAAGGTAACGAGGGCCGCGAGGGCGAAAGCCTTGAAATTCGGCGCCCGCGTTTTGTCACAGTATCCGGCCGTCGCGCATTGCCCGAGGGTCGTGATCATCAGACGCTCCTTCGCTGGTCCTTGCCTGTCGGATCCTGGCGATCTGACACGCGGACCGGTCTCTTTTCATGGTCGCCGTCCAAAGTGTGAGATCGCCGGTAGGCTGTCAACGCGGCCACCCCGCGACAGTTCGGGCAAATGCCCCGCCGACAGTTACCCCCTGACCATCCAGACAACGAGCGCGCCGACGGCAACGGCCACCCATCCCGCCTTGCGCAGGCTCTCTTCCGGCGTGGCGGCGGCCAAGGCCAGAAGATGACGCCCGAGCTCAGGGGAGAGCGCCCAAAGCAGCCCCTCGATCACGAGCACCAGCCCAAAGGCGACGATGAGATCGCTCATTGTGGTCTCGGGTTAGCGGCTCCCTGAGGATCGGAGAAGTACTTGAAGAAATCGCTGTCGGGCGAGATGACGAGACGCGTGTCGCCCGGCTGGAGACCCTGCACGTAGGCTTGCATCGAGCGATAGAAAGCGAAGAAGTCGGGATCGCGGCCGAACGCGTCGGCAAAGATCCTGTTGCGCTCCGCCTCGCCCTCGCCGCGCAGTTCCTCACCCTTGCGCGTCGCCTCCGCCTTGATGATCGTGACCTCGCGGTCTGCGGTCGCCTTGATGCGGTTGGCTTCGCCGGTGCCCTGGGCGCGGAACTCGGCGGCCTCGCGCTGACGCTCGGCACGCATGCGCTCGAACACGCTCTTCTGGTTCTGCTCGGGCAGGTCGGCGCGCTTGATGCGCACGTCGACGACCTCGAGGCCGAAGTCGCGCCCTTCCTCGTTGACGTTGGCCGCGATGCGCTTCATCAGCGCCTCGCGCTTGTCTTTCACGACATCCTGGAACGTCGCCGCACCGAGCGCACGGCGCAGCGCGGATTCGACGATCGGTCCGAGGCGCGAGCGCACCGCACCCTCATAGCGCAGCGTCTGGTAGAACTTGAGCGGATCGACGATCTTGAATCGCGCAAACGCATCGACGATCAGGCGCTTCTGGTCGGAGGCCGTGACCTCCTGCGCCTGCGTATCGAGATCGAGGATGCGCTTGTCGAAGATATCGACGGTCTCGACGAGCGGCAGCTTCCAGTTGAGGCCCGGTTGCGACACGACGCGCTTCGGCTTGCCGAACTCAAGCACGAGCGCCTGCTCGTTCTGGTGCACGATGAAGGCCGAGGCATAGACGGCAGCCGCTGCGGCGCCGATCAGGACGAGGAGGAACAGCAGAAATGCGCGCATGTCAGTTGCCTCCCTCGGTCGGCTGTTGCCGCCGTTGCTGGAGCTGGTCCAGGGGCAGATAAGGTACGACGCCCTGGCCGCTCTTGCTGTCGATGATCACCTTGTCCGTGCCGCCGAGCACGCGCTCCATCGTTTCGAGGAAGATGCGCTTGCGCGTCACGTCGGGGGCCTTCTTGTACTCGTCGTAGACCTTGAGGAAGCGCGCCGTCTGGCCTTGTGCCTCGGCGACCGTCCCCTGCTTGAAGCCTTCGGCGGCCTGCAGAATGCGCTCGGCTTCGCCGCGCGCTTCCGGCACCACCTTGTTGGCGTAGGCGAAGGCTTCGTTCTGCAAGCGCTCCTTGTCCGCGCGAGCCGCCTGCACGTCGCGGAAGGCGTCGATGACGTCCATCGGCGGATCCACCTTCTGCAGCGTCACCTGGTCGATCTGAATGCCCGCCTTGTAGCTGTCCAGCGTCTGCTGGATCAGCGCCTGCACGGCAGCTTCCGTCTTCTGGCGCGCTTCCGTCAGGATGGGCTGGATGTTCGACTGCCCGACCACCTCGCGCATGGCGCTCTCTGCCACTTCTTTCACGGTGTTGTCGGGGTTCTGGATGTTGAAGAGATATTGGGCGGCATCCTTGATGCGCCAATAGACGACGAAGTCGATGTCGACGATGTTCTCGTCGCCGGTGAGCATCAGGCTCTCTTCCTTGACGTCCTGCACGCCCGCGCCGCCGAAGCCGCGATCGAACGCCGCCGACCGCATGCCGATCTCGATGATGTTCTGCCGCGTGACCTTGGGCTTGACGACCTCCTCGATGGGGTAGGGCAGGCGGAAGTGGAGGCCCGGCGGTTCCTGGCGCACGTACTCGCCGAAGCGCATGACGACGCCGAGCTCATCCGGGTCGACGCGGAAGAAGAACGCGTACCACGCGACGACGGCCGCAGCCGCCACCGCAGCAAGGAACGCGAGCGGACCCGGAATACCGCCGCCGTGCATGACCTGCTTCATGCGGTCCTGGCTGCGTTTCAGCATTTCTTCGAGGTCAGGCGGTTGATTGCCCCCTGGCCCCTGGCCCCACGGGCCGCCACCGCCTCCGCCTTTCCAGCCGCCGCCGTTTCCACCGCCGCTCTGATTGCTCCAAGGCATATGTCGTTGGCCCTTTGATTTGTGATGATGGTCGGGAACCGCGGAGGGAAGGACCGGGCAAGGGCGCCTCGGTTCGCGTAAGTCCCGGATGGCAATTGCGCTTTGCTTATAGGGGAGGACCCCCGGCGACGCAAACCCTCGCCACGGAGATTGGTTTGCGGAGGGGATGAATCAAGACGGACGGCAAACCAATTAGCCCTGCAACGCTGAGCCCTTACGGTCGAGCACCCGTAAGGTGGCTGTTACGTCATCCTTTTCCGACGATGGAAGGGGGCTCTGCTCCACCTCCGTCCACTCGGACAGGTCGATGTCGGGGAAGTGGACATCGCCCTCGGGGCTGGCGTGCACCTGGGTCCAGTAGATCCGGTTCGCGAGCGGGAGCGCCGCGCGGAACACCTCGGCGCCGCCGATCACCATCATCTCCTCTGCCCCGCGCGTGAGCGCCAGCGTGCGGGCGAGCGTTATCGCGTCCGCGAACGTGTTGACCACGCTCACGCCCTGGGCCTCGAAGAAGGGATCCGTCGTGAGCACGATGTTGTCGCGACCGTCGAGCGGCCCCTTGAGCGACTGGAACGTCTTGCGCCCCATGATGAGCGGCTTGCCCATGGTGAGCCGCCGGAATGTCTTGAGGTCGGCCGAAAGCCGCCAGGGCAGCGTGCCGTTGGCACCGATCACGCCGTTCTCGGCAACGGCAACGATGAGAGAGACACGCATGTCTAAACTGCCACCGGCGCCGCGATGTGAGGATGCGGGTCGTAGCCCTCGAGCGCGAAGTCCTCGTAGCGGAAGGCGAAGATCGAGCGCACGTCCGGATTGATCGACATCTTGGGCAACGGCCGCGGCGTTCGTGAAAGCTGCAAGTCTGCCTGCTCCAGGTGGTTCGTATAAAGGTGCGCGTCGCCGAACGTGTGCACGAACTCCCCCGGCTCGAGGCCCGTGACCTGCACCATCATCATGGTGAGCAGCGCGTAGCTTGCGATGTTGAACGGCACACCGAGGAACACGTCCGCCGAGCGCTGGTAGAGCTGGCACGAGAGCCGGCCCTCCGCGACATAGAACTGAAACAGGCAGTGACAGGGCGCGAGCGCCATGTCGGGAATGTCGGCCGGGTTCCACGCCGAGACGATGATGCGCCGGCTGTCGGGATTGGTCTTGAGCGTCTCGATCGCCTCGCTGATCTGATCGATCGTCCGACCGTGTCCCGTCGGAGACGGGCCCCTATCGGGCGCCGCCCAACTCCGCCATTGCTTGCCGTAGACGGGGCCGAGGCTGCCGTCCGGACGCGCCCACTCGTCCCAGATACGAACGCCGTTGGCTCGGAGATAGCCGACGTTCGTGTCGCCTGCGAGGAACCAGATCAGCTCGTGGATGATCGACTTCACGTGCAGCTTCTTGGTCGTGACGAGCGGGAAGCCGTCCGCCAGATCGAACCGCATCTGATGGCCGAAGATCGACAGCGTCCCCGTCCCCGTCCTGTCGGACTTGGGCGTTCCTTCGGTGCGCACACGGCGCAGGAGATCGAGGTACTGCTGCATGGGTCTGATGTAAGCCGATTCCAGGCCGGTTTCACGCCCGCTGCATCAGGCAGGCGCAAACAGCGAAATAACCGTGAGCGAGAAGGCGTTGACGACCGCGTGCGCCACCACAACCGCGCGCATCGAGCCCGTCCGCAGCATGATCCAGCTCATGCCGATACCGGCCAGGAACACGCTCGCGAGCCCCGGCCAGGAGTACCCGATATGAAGTGCGGTCCACAACCCGACCGACAGCATGGCCGCAGGCCAGAAGCCAAGCCGGCTTTTGGCAAACGCCGAGAGCAGGAAGCCGCGGAAGGCGATCTCCTCCCAGAGCGGCGCCAGCACGACGGCCGCAACGATCACCGCCAGCCAGTAAGACGAGGTAAGGCCATCGAGAATCCACCGCCCGTCGGTGAATAGCGGGACTCCGGCCAGGTGATAAAGCAGAAGCTCGACCGGCCCGATGAGCACGATCAGCAGGACCCCGTACCCGACAGCCGTGAGCCAGTCGGTCTGATGCGGCATGAGCCGGAGCGTTTCGGGACGCGCACCCTTCCAGCCCGCAGCAGCCCACACGATCGCGAGCGACAGAAGCTGCCCGGCGATCATCTGTGCGAGCACGAACGGCGAGGCGAGGGAAGGAATTCCGTCTCTCAGGACCGGCCCGCCCGCGCCGACCAGCCCGGCATCCTCGGCGACCCAGGCCAAGAGCCCGATGAGCATGGGCGCGAAGCTCGCCGCGAGCACAACGCCGAGGGCGGCCCATGGTGTCCAGGGCGTTTCCGGACGATAGGCAACGCGGGGAACGTCCTCGAGAACAGCGGACATGAAGGAAATTTCCTTGGACGTGGGGTTTGATGTCGGGCATCCGGTCGGCTTCGACGGATGGGCGTGGCGGCGTCACTTTGCCCTCGGAATGGGTCCGAGCCCAGGCACTTTTAATTCAATCACTGCCAGCATATATTTAGCCTGCCGGATTCGTCCGGCTATGGCGATAAACGCGACCGTAATAAGCCGTTCGGACCCGGGGGCAGTACCCGGCGCCTCCACCACGAGCTCATGGGGCTTAGCGCTTCCTTGGGACTCGGCCACGGACCCTCCTCCGTGAGCTGGTGATGGGGGCGAACTAGGATCGACGAGGGTGTAAAGGGTTTAGCTTTTGCCCGGCATGATACCGCCGTCATCGGGTCATTCAGAATAGTTGCCAATGACAACTATGCTGAGGCTGCTCTCGCTGCGTAATGCGGCGCGAAATGCCTAACTACTAAAGTCCTCGCTCCTAGCCGAGCAAGGCGCGGTCTGGGAGGCACCGGGCAACAGAAGCCTCCCACTTACGCGCGTCCGCTGGAAGGAGTGAGGCGCGATCGGGGCAAGCGGCACGGCATGACGGTTGAGTCGACGATCGACTACGAGGGACTTGCGCAAGAGGCGATGCGCGGAGTCGTACGCAAGGTTCTCGCCCGCACGGCCAAGTCGGGCTTGGCCGGCGATCATCATTTCTACATCTCCTTCGATACGGAAGCGCCTGGCGTCTCGCTGTCGCGGCGGCTCAAGGAGAAGTATCCGCACGAGATGACCATCGTGCTCCAGCATCGCTTCTGGGACCTCGCCGTGACCGAGGAGCGCTTCGAGGTCAAGCTGACGTTCGACGGCATCCCGGAGCGCCTGGTCGTTCCCTTCGATGCCATCAAGGTCTTCTTCGATCCGTCCGTTCGCTTCGGCCTTCAGTTCGAGGATCCGAATGCGGGGCCTGAGGCGCGCGCGCAGTCGGCGGGAACCACGTTCGACGGCCTCTCCACGCGCGCCGGCGCAACCCGTGCGGGCCACACCCGCAAGGCGACCCGGGCGCGCAAATCCCAGGCCGACAACGCAAAGCCGCCCGCGACGAACGGCGAGGCCACGTCCGTCTCCGACACCTCCGCCGACGAGGCACAACAGCCGCCGCCGCCGACACCGCTTGCCGCCAACGCAGGTTCGAAACGCGCCGCATCAGCCGATGACGAGACGGCAGGCACCGCCGAGGCGGAGGCCCCCGCCAGGTCGGGCGGCGCCGAGATCGTCAGCCTCGACAAGTTCCGCAAGAAATAGGCTGCAGCAGCTAATAGAAAACGTGCGGCATCCGATGGGTGCCGCACGTTCGTCGCTACATGGCTGTTGATGCGTTATCGCCGTCCGAGCGGATGCTCGAAGCGCTCCTTCACCCAGCGGCGGCTATGCTTGCGGTAGGGGCGGTCGTACCGGTCGTAGTAATAGTAGCTGCGCCGCGGATAGTAGTCGTAATAGTCGTCATCGTAGTAGCCGTCGTAGCTCGGATAGTACCCGTAGCTGGGGCCGATATAGATCCCGACCCCGCCCCATCGGCGATGCCGCACGGGCTGCATGGCAGCACCGTTAGATTCTGGGTCGATGGTCGTCGCTGCAGGCGACATCGGAGCCGCTGCCGCGCCATCGGCGAGCGCGGTTGTGCCGAGAATTATTGCCGCCGCAATCGCCGAGCCAAATATCTTTGATGTGCTCATGCCAGTCTCCTCGTGGATGCTTTTTTGACTAGCTCCACTTCAGAAGAACAAATCGATTGCACCTGGCAAGAGTTCCGGATCGATGAACGATCATTCAGGTAGATGAACTGTAAGTGACTGAAATTTTTTACGTTTTTAGCAACGGAAGCAGGGGCGTGCCGTCGTTCTCCCTCATGTAAGCCCGAGAGAAGACGCTGCCCCCGCAGCGCCGGGCCCGAAACAGACTGGAGACGACCATGAACACCAAGATCAAGACCGCCCTTCTGACCGCTGCTGCTCTCGTCATGACCGCCGGCGTATCCGTCGCGGCTCCGAACAAGCACTACAATCACAACGACTTCGGCAAGCCCGGCTACGGCAAGGTCGTGAAGAAGAAGGGCATCAGCCCGTTCGAGCGCGCGCAGATCGCCCGTAGCGCCGCCAACCTCGCTGCGCTGAAGCACCGCGTATGGCGCGACGGCAAGGTGTCGTTCGCCGAGCGCATCATGCTCAACAATGCCGAGCGCCGTCACAACGCCCTCGTCGCCCGCGCCTATCGCACGTAATGGGTGACCAGTGCTGATCACGGAAAAGGGCCGCGCCCCTGCGCGGCCCTTGACCTTATCTGCGTCCCCGAAAGGCCGGTCGCCCTATGCCGCCAGGCGCTCTTTGCGCGCAAGGAATTCGGCCGGGTCGTGCGCGGCGAGAAACTGGACCAGGCCCTCGATCGAGAGCGGCCGCGAGATGAGATAGCCCTGCGCATAGGCGACGCGCTGCGTCGCGACAAGCAGATCGAGCCTCTCCTGCGTCTCGACACCCTCGACCACGATCTCGCGTCCCGACGATCCGATCATATCGAGTGCATGCACCAGCATGCGCGCCATCAGGCTTTCGTTCGGCGCCATCGCGAAAGACCGGTCGAGCTTGACCCCGTGGATGGAAAGCGAGGCGACGCGATGGATGCTCGAATATCCGCTTCCGAAATCGTCGATATAGGTGCGGATACCGAGCTGTGCCAGAGCTTCGATCTCGGACTGGGCGCTGTCGACGGCCACCGCATCGCTCTCGACGATCTCGAGCGCGAGCTGGAACCTGTCGCGCTCGACGCCGAAGCAGGCGAATGCATCGCTGAGTGTTTCGCTCACGAGGTCGCGCGGGAAGATGTTGAAGTTGATCTGCAGCCGCGCGTTTTGCGGCAGGTTCTGAGACAGTTCCGCGTATGCCCGTTCGGCGACCATCTTCGTGAAGGTCAGGGTGTTTTGCGAGTGCTCGACGATATCGACGAACTTGTCGGGAGGAACGATGGAGCCGTCCACGTCGCGCCACCGCACAAGCACCTCGCAGCCGGAGATTCGCCCCGTCCTGAGGTCCAGGATGGGCTGATAGGCGCAGATGACGGAGCTGCTGTTGAGATTGCGCCGGAAGCGTTGCTCGAATGACCAGTAGTGATCGAGCGCGCGATAGACAGCGGACGCTGGCCAGGCAGCATAGAACGTCAGCATGGCTACGGCGATCGCGGCCTCATATCGCCACTTGAACGCGAAGTCGGAGAGATCGGCCTGAGCGGCAACGCAGATCGGATGACCGGCGCCGCACACCGCCTCGATCGGACTGCCGAACCCCCCATTGCCGCGCTCGATGATTGCACGCTGCACAAGACCTTTTTCGCCGCTGACGTGCCAGACGCGTTGCGAAGGCGTGGAAACGGCGATCTCCTTCTTCAGCCAGTCGGACGTCTCGACGCCGAAAGCCTGGGTCGGCACGACGATCGCAAACGGGTTTTTCAAAAGGATCGTGCCCGTCTCACCGGGGTGTCCGATCAGATCTAGGGGCGCATTGATCCAGGCATCGAACCCGTCGCCCGGAGACTTGGCAATGTTGGGCGAGCCAAGCGGCACCGGCGCCTGGGAGGCGTCACGGCTGGTCGAGCACATGACGATGCCTTCGGGTGCGTACATGAACTCGTTGAGCCCGTCGGGGAGAAATGCGACTTGTCGCAGTTGTTGACGGAATGCGGCGGAGCACGGCGGGGCAACAACGGTGCGGTCCAGCTCTCCGAATGCGAAGACGAGGTCGTCATGGAGCTTGTTGAGACGAGCGAAATCGGCGCCGGCTTCGCGGCGCAACGACTCGCGGAGCTGGTGAACTCCCAGCCAGCATCCCCCGGCGACGAGAATTCCGGCAACGCCGAGCCAGATGCCGAGCCCGACCAGCCGAAGGTGTCGTCCGGAGACGAACGGATTAACAAACCCTGACATGCTGACTCACGCGTGAACACGCTTCGAAACTCGGAGTCCGATTGCTGGAACTATAGGCACGAGGCCGTAAACATTCGGAGAAGATCTGTATTCAGTCTATCTCTGAATAAGGGCGGGCTGTGACCTGTGAGGTTGCGCAGAGATGAAGGAATTTGGTTCGGGGTAGCCTCTCGTGCTATGGCCACGGCCGACTGTCTTTCGCAGAAAAATACGGACTTCGCCCATGACCGAAAAGAAACCCGCCGCCGAGCCCGCCGTTCGCATCGAGACCGATACCTTCGGCGAGATCGAGGTTCCCGCGGATCGCTATTGGGGCGCCCAGGCCCAGAGAAGCCTCGGCAACTTCAAGATCGGTTGGGAGAAGCAGCCGGCTCCCGTGATCCGCGCCCTCGGCATCGTGAAACGCGCCGCCGCCGAGACCAACATGGCGCTCGGCAAGCTCGATCCGAAGCTTGGCGAGGTCATCGTCAAGGCCGCCCAGGAGGTGATCGACGGCAAGCTCAACGATCATTTCCCGCTCGTCGTCTGGCAGACCGGATCCGGAACGCAGTCGAACATGAACGCCAACGAGGTGATCTCGAACCGCGCCATCGAGATGCTGGGCGGCGTCATGGGCTCGAAGAAGCCCGTGCATCCGAACGATCACGTCAACATGAGCCAGTCGTCCAACGACACCTTCCCGACCGCCATGCACATCGCGTGCGCCGAGGAGGTCGCCCACCGGCTGATCCCGGCCCTGAAGAAGCTTCACGGCGCCCTCGCGGCGAAGGCCAAGGCGTGGGCGGACATCATCAAGATCGGCCGTACGCATACGCAGGATGCAACGCCGCTGACGCTCGGTCAGGAGTTCTCCGGCTACGCCCAGCAGATCGAGAATGGCATCAAGCGCATCGAGATGACGCTTCCGGCCCTCATGGAGCTGGCGCAGGGCGGCACCGCCGTCGGCACCGGCCTCGCGTCACCGAAAGGCTTTGCCGAGAAGGTGGCCGCCCAGATCGCCGCCATCACCAAGCTGCCATTCACCTCGGCGCCGAACAAGTTCGAGGCGCTAGCGGCCCACGATGCGATGGTCATGACGCACGGCGCCAGCGCCACCGTCGCCATGAGCTGCTTCAAGATCGCGAACGATATCCGCTTCCTGGGCTCGGGACCGCGCGCGGGCCTCGGCGAGCTGGCATTGCCCGAGAACGAGCCCGGCTCGTCCATCATGCCGGGCAAGGTGAACCCCACCCAGTGCGAAGCGCTGACGCAGGCTGCAGCCCACATCCACGGCAACAACGCCGCCATCGGCTTTGCCGGCAGCCAGGGCCACTTCGAGCTCAACGTGTTCAACCCGATGATGGCCTACAATTTCCTGCAGTCCGTGCGGCTCCTGGCCGACGCGGCCGTGTCCTTCACGGACAACTGCGTCGTCGGCATCGAGCCGCGTCTCGACAACATCGCAGAGGGCCTCGCGAACTCGCTGATGCTCGTGACCCCGCTCAAGGAGAAGTACGGCTACGACCGCGCTGCCAAGATCGCCAAGACGGCGCATAAGAAAGGAACGACGCTCCGCGAGGAGGCCATCGCGGACGGCATCCCTGCCGAGGATTTCGATCGGATCGTGCGACCGGAGAAGATGATCGGTCCGGAATGAGCGTCGCGGGTCAGGCCGTCACGCGGGTCTCGGCGCTGTTTGAGCTCTTGCGCTGCAGGAGCGCATTTGCATACGGACTGTTGGAGAGACCCAGCAGCCAGCCGAGCCCGAGCATGACGTTCGGCGGAATGAGTTCCGAGCCGAGGCTACCTCTGAGCCAGCCGCCGATCCCGGCCGTGACGGCGAACACGAACAACGCCGCGAGCGGCGCGGCCAAGGCGGGACGGCGCGCACGGCCGATGTCGATCACCAGTCCCCCGGCCAGTCCCGAAAGGCCGACGGTGAGCCCGCTGGCCGCGCTCGCTTCGACAAGCGGCAGAGTGATCGGCTGCCCGAACCACGAAAATACGGCGACGGTCGCGAGCGTATTGACGGCGAACCCTGTGATCGCGCCGAGCACGCCCGATAGGGGAATGGGCGAGCGGGCACCAATGATCCATGCGAGCGTCGTGCTCCCCACGACGGCAACGGACGCCAGGATCGTTGCGAGCACGGTGCCGGGATGGGATTGGGTGAAATCGCCGAGCACGTTCGCGGCCCAGCCGAAAAGGACGGCGCACCCGACGCTGAGCGCCCATAGTCCCGGGCCCTTCGGAGCGTCAGGAGCGGCCGGGGCCGGCGTAAGCTTGACGACCTTCCGAACACCTTTCGACAGTGGGTCGAGAAAAAATCGTGAAGCCAGAAACGTCAACGGCACGGCGATTGCGATTGCGATCAGGCCTGACGGTTCGTTGGACGCGAGTGCGGTAAGGAGCAGGTCTCCGAAAGCGGCACCCAAAGAAGCGGCGAGGACGACAGCCGCAGTGCTGAAAAGCCGTCCCGGTTTACGAGCGGGAGAAATAGGGTCCATTTGAAATGCAACCGAATAAAAAGAGCGCAGAGCGCCAGATAAATTGCTTGGTAAACGGAATAAGATACCTTCTAGCATCCGCCGTCGGAGTAGACAATTCCCGGAGCTGCAGTCATGTCCGCAGAGATCGTCAACCTCCGCAAGGCACGCAAAGCGCGTGATCGCGTGGCGAAGGAGAAGCGCGCCGAGGAGAACCGCGCCAGGTTCGGCCGCACCAAGGCCGAGCGGCAGCAGGCGCGCGCGGACGAGGACCTTGCGGCACGCCGTCTCGACGCACACCGGCGGCACACGGGCGATGGCGGCGACGACGACGGTGCAGCGGAGCGATGAACGGCCCGGTGGTTCGCCCCGTAAAGCGCTCGTTCTCGATCCGCGGGCATCGCACGTCGATCTCGCTCGAGCAGCCGTTCTGGGAGGCCCTGAAGCAGGCCGCCGCGCGTGAGCGCGTGTCGCTTGCCGGCCTGATCGCCCGCATCGACGAGAGCCGTGGCGCCGCCGGTCTATCGAGCGCCGTCCGCGTATGGATCCTCGACTACGTGCGCACGGTCGGCGCGGCAGCGAGCTACGACGGTGGCAACCGCGATTGACGGCGTCTGATGTACATCAGAACGGCGATAGCTGATTGAACGGCTGCCATTGCTTTTCGGGTGGCGGCTTGCGGCGCGGGCGCTGGGTGGCAGGTGAGGGCGTAGCGGCCGGAGGCGGCGCCGCGGCCTCGATGTCCTGCTCGATCGGAACGCCCTGCGGCGCGTCGACCACGCTATTGTCGTAGACGCTGGACGTGTTGGCGCCCGGAGGTGCGGCGAGATTTTCGCGCTGAACCCCGTCCGGTCCGGTCTGCGGGAAATCCGCCGGAGGCGGAGCCTGTTCGTCCTCCTCGGCGGCCTTGCGCCGCTCTGCTTCGAGCCGCGCCCGCTCCTCGTCGGCTTTGCGCCGTCCGCTGTCCTCTTGCGCCCGGACTTCATCCAGCTTGCGGAGGCGTTCGAGCTCGCCGACATCGATCTCGAGCTTGCGCACGACGAGCTCGCGCTCGAGCGCGCCCGCCGAAACCTGCGGCGCAAGCGAAGCAAAGGCGCTGAGCTTGCCGGTGTAGACGACGGTCACAGGCGGCAGCAGAGCCCGCGACGGGTTGGCCGCAAGGCCTTTGTCGAGCTTCGGCTCGATTTGCCACTCGCTGTCGATCTTCATCGTGGCGAGCTCGACCACGGTGATGAATGTCGAGCGGCCCTCGGCCATGTCGATCCGAACCTTCTTGAGCTTGAGCGCGCCGTCGCTGATTTCGACCGGGATGGTAATCTTTCCGAGCTTGACCTCGCCTTGCTTGAGAGCCGCACCGATGGACTCGGCCAACGCAGCACCTCCGCTTGGCCCTTGGCCGGTGAGCGCCGCACGCGCAACCGCCGAAACGGCGGCAGGCGAGTTGCCGTTGAGCGAGGCATTGCCGACCGTGAGCTCGCCCGAGCCCGTCATCGCCGCCATGAGCGCGGCCGGGCTCAAGGCGCGGCTAGAGAAGGTCACGCTGAAGGCAGCCGTGTCGCCGGGTTGCGCTTCGCTGCCCGCGCCGGGCTTGCTCGAAACGTCGATCCGGAGTTTTCCTGAAAGGCCGACACCGGCCGGCGCCTTCGTGATGTCGAACTGTGAGGTGAGCCGTCCGCCGACAGCATCGCCTTCGAGGCTCTCGACTTTGACGCCCTCGCGGGAAAGCGCGGCGACAAGGCGCGCATTGCCGAGCGTGAGACCGGGTTCGAGTGCGAGCGAGGCAACGGTGAGCGCGATCTTTCCGTCGAGCTGGTCCAGCAGCGCAAGGTCGAAGGCGCGATCGGGCCAGATGGGGGTCGCGGTCTCCTGCTCGGGGGTCGAGGGAGGCGCCTGGGCAGGCTGGGGTTGAGGCGGAACGACGGCGGCGAGCACGTCGGAAGACTCAGACGTGCTGATGAGTGGCGCAAGCAATGCGGCGAAGGACGCCTTATCCGCCGAGAGCGTCGCGTCGACCGTGCGACGCGCGCCCTCGCCGGCGCTCAAGGACACTTGGCCGGAAAGCGTGCTGTTGCCGAGAATGAGCGCTTCGCTTTCGAGCCGCAGCACTGCCCCATCGCGGCGAACCCCAATCGCTCCGTTGAGCGGGATGTCGGATGCACCTTCGGCAACGCTGATCCCTGCCAGCGCCAATGCAACGCGGGCGTCCGAGGTCGCAATCTTGATTTCGCCGTCGAGCCCGGTCTCTTCGGGCTTGGCCAGACGAACATTTCCGCGATAGCCCACCGAAAGGCCTTCGGCCGTCACGTCGGCGAACGCGAGCAGCCCGTCGGCAGGAATGCCCGCAGCCTTGATCACGAGGTGGCCGCTCTTTGCAGGCGAGGGAGCGCCGCGGCGCTTGACGCTGGCATCGAAAAGCGAAGCCACCAACTGCGCGACGTCCGGACTGTCGATCGTAGCCTGAAGGTCGAGCGGGGAGGTGCGCCACAGCGCCCGTCCGCCGTCGAGGCGGAGGGATGCGGCAAGCTGGCCGCCGCCGAGCGTTCCGTTGACCTGAAGCGTATTGGGGTTGGCAGTGCCGCCCGCGAGTTGCAACGTACCTGCAAGCCGGAAAGGAGCGAGACCGGCGATCCGGCCCAGGTGCGCGTTCGAGGCGTTGTCCTCTGCACCGAGCAGCGAGACGAAGGCACGAGCCGCCGCCGCGTTGGGCGCGGAGAGAAGGCCGCGCACGGCGCCCTTGGGATTGGCCGGCACATCGGTCGCTTCGCCCTCTGCATCGACGTAGAGACCTTCCGGCGTCGCAAATCTGAGGCGCGGGATCGACAGCTTGCCGCGCTCGAGCCGGATGTCCGCATCGACATCGTTGAGCGTGCGGTCGCCGTCGATAAGCTCGGCGACCTTGAGGTCCAGCGTCAGATCCCCGCCGGCCGGGTCGAACGACAGCGCTTCGGACGCAGGCGGCGCCTCAGCAGCTTCGGTCGGCGCATCGCTGCCGAACAGAATCCGCCGCAGGTTTGCGAGGTCCACGAGGCCGGAGCCGAACTGCGCCACGTCGATGCGCGGCCCTTCGATTGCAACGGCGACCTTGCGGCGCTCGCCGAGGTCGAGCTTAAGGTCGCCTTGGATCGGCGTTCCCGAGAAGTCGACGGTGGCATCCGTAAGCGCCAGCGTCCCGTTCCCGAGCGCAAAATGCCCGTCGAGCGAGAACGGTCCATCGCTGCGGTCCCGCCCGATCGAGGGCTTGCCGAGCCCCCACGCCAGGAAGCGTACGAGGCTCTTGCCGGAAATGAAGAGCGTCCCGTCGAGCTCCGGAACCTTGGCTGTGGGCGTCAGGATGCCATCGAGATCGAGCCGCACGCCGCCCGGCAGGTCCGCGCGGACGCCTTTGAGCTCGAGCGGACCGCCCGATCGCGAGGCGGCGAGGCGCACGTTGCTGACCGGCTCCCCGCCGAGCGTGAGCTGATCGAACTCGAGCAACGCGTTGGTGCCGGATGCGGCCGGGAGAGCTGCAGCAAGCATCTCGAAATAACCGCGCGCGGCCTCGAGCGGCATTCCGGATTCGCTCGTGTGCGCGAGCTGGTCGAGATCGAGCCAGCGCGACGCGAGGGTGACGTCGAGCTGCGTCTTGTTCGCCCAGCCGAATGTCGCCTCTCCGGTGATGAGTTGCGGCGTCGCGCCAGCCTCGAGCGAGACGCTGATGTCCTTGAGCGCGACGCCGAGCGCCGTTCCTTTCACCTTGGACTTGAGCTCGAAGCCCTTGGGGCCGCCCGCCGTCGTCGAAGCGGCAGGAGGAGTCTGAGAGCTTCCGCCCGCAGCCACGTTCGGTGCCGACTCGGGATCGACCGTGAGGTCCGTGGTCTCCGGAGGGGTGGCGACCGTTTTGGCGCCGAGATTGAGCTTGGCCGTGAGGTCGCCTTCGAGCGCCGGCGCCTCCTTGAGGTCGGAGAGCTTGCCGTCGAGCACATAGGCATTGGCGCTGCCGGCCACATCGACGGCGGCCTTGAATCTCAGATCTCCGTTGTCGCCGGGCTTGGCGGTGGCAATGCGCACATACCGGGGTGCGCCATCCCAGCTCACATTGCCCTTGAACTTGTACGGCCCTTCGAGGGCTTCGGCGTTGAGTTCGCCGTTGATGTCGTCGAAGCGGGCTAGCTCGTCGCGCGACGGCCCGGTGATGATCACAGCCCCGCCCTGGATGGCGACGGACTGCAGCGCCACCTCCTTCGGCGCAAACGGAACGGCGCCTGGCGTGACGGCGAGTGTGCGCCAGTTGCCGCTTCCCTCCGCGTTGATCGCCAGATTGATGACCGGGCGCTTGAGCTCGATCTTGTGCGCTTCGAGCACGCCCCGCAGCAGAGGCGGCACCGACAGCCACATCGTGAAGCTCTCTGCGCGGATGATCGAGTTGCCGCCGTCGTCGCCGACGTCTGCAATGCGAAGCTTCTCGAACGAGACGAACGGAGCCGGCAGGAAGCGCAGATTGACGTCGCCACCGACGCGGACCTCACGGCCGAGAATGCGGGTGGCTTCCTCCTCGAAAATGCCGCGGTAGCTGTTCCAATCGACGAAGCGGGGAACCGCAAAAAGTACCGCCAAGGCCGTGATCAGAATGCCGCCGAGATAGAGAAGGGCGTTGTTCATCCGCGTCTTATCTGCTCAAAATTCTGCTCTGGCCCAGGGCGCACCGCGCAAGATCGGCGCACCGCGCAAGATGGGCGGCACGCCGGATGCGTCGGTTGCCAGCCCCGGGTCGAATCGGGGAGACCGGTTGGGATACGAGGCCATTGCGCGAAGCGATGACCGACGCGGGCGCCACCATAGCCCAAGAAGCATGACAAGTGTGACCCCCAATTGGGGCTTTTTCCTGGGGAGGATGATGTGTCCCGCTCCCGGAACCTCAGGCACAACCTATATTTTTGTCACGCGGGGTGATTTGCGCGCCCGATTGTCGTCGCCGGACCATGATCGCTTCGGGCCCTATCCGCCCGGAGCGTGAATCATCGGTCCAACTTAAGGTACGTGCTATAGAGCCGAGTGAATGCCGCACGACGAGAAAGACGCCGCCCGGCGCGCCCTGCACGCCGGCGCGAACGCGGGCCATCCGCCAGCCAACGGGGAGGACGACCTTCCGCCGTTCGACCTTCCGTTGGCGCCCGGAGCCGATATGAAGAGAGCGGATCCGGAAAGGACGGAAGCGGCGGCAGAGGCCGCTTCGCCCGAGCGCCGGTCCATCTCGGAGCGCGCGCGTGCGGCCGCCATGCCGCCCTATCTTGTAGGGCTCAACCCCGAGCAGCGCGAGGCCGTCGAGGCGCTCGAAGGGCCGGTGCTCGTTCTGGCCGGCGCCGGCACCGGCAAGACCCGCGTGCTCACCACGCGCATTGCCCACATTCTGGCCACGGGTCGCGCCTGGGGCAGCCAGATCCTGGCCGTGACCTTCACCAACAAGGCCGCGCGCGAGATGAAGGAGCGCATCGGCACGCTCGTCGGCGGCGCCGTCGAGGCCATGCCGTGGCTCGGCACCTTCCACTCGATCGGCGTCAAGATCCTGCGCCGCCATGCCGAGCTAGTTGACCTCAAGTCGGGCTTCACGATCCTCGATCCCGACGATCAGCTCCGCCTCTTGAAGCAGGTCATCGAGGCCGAAGGGCTCGACAAGGACCGCTGGCCTGCCCGCCAGCTCGCCGGCCTCATCGACGACTGGAAGAACCGCGGCCTGACCCCCGCCAAGGTGCCGGCCAACGAGAGCTTCGCCTTCGCCAACGGCAAGGGCGCGAAGCTCTATGAGGCCTACCAGAAGCGGCTCAAGGAGTTGAACGCGGCCGACTTCGGCGATCTCCTGCTCGAGACGCTGCGGCTCTTCCTCGAGCACCCCGATGTGCTTGCCGACTACCACCGCCGCTTCCGCTACATCCTGGTCGACGAGTATCAGGACACCAACGTCGCCCAGTATCTTTGGCTGCGGCTCTTGGCGCAGGGCTCCCCCAACGTCTGCTGCGTCGGCGACGACGACCAGTCCATCTACGGCTGGCGCGGCGCCGAGGTGGACAACATCCTGCGCTTCGAGATCGACTTCCCCGGCGCCCGCATCATCCGCCTCGAGCGCAACTACCGCTCGACGGGGCACATTCTCTCCGCTGCTTCCGGCCTCATCGCCCAGAACAAGGGCCGCCTCGGCAAGACGCTCTTCACCGACGGCGAGAACGGCGAGAAGGTCACCGTGATGGGGGTCTGGGACGACGAGGAGGAAGCCCGCGCCATCACGCGCGACATCGAGGAATATCGCAAGGACGGCCACCGCCTGAACGGCGTCGCCATCCTCGTCCGCGCCTCGTTCCAGATGCGCGCCTTCGAAGATCGCTTCGTCACGACCGGCATCCCTTATCGCGTCATCGGCGGCCCGCGCTTCTATGAGCGCGCCGAGGTGAAGGACGCGCTCGCCTACCTCGAGGTGACGCACAATCCTGCTAACGACCTGAAGTTCGAACGCATCGTCAACGTGCCGAAGCGCGGACTGGGCGACACCAGCGTCGAGCGCATCCATGCGCTGGCGCGCGCCCGCGGCGTGCCGCTGTTTCGCGCCGCCCGCGAGATCGTCGAGACTGAGGAGCTGGGCGGCAAGGCGCGGAAGTCGCTCTCCGATCTGGTCAACGCCTTCGGGCGCTGGCAGAGCCTGATCGACACCATGAAGCACACCGATCTTGCCGAGCTGATCCTCGATGAGAGCGGGTACACGGCGCACTGGCAGGCGGACAAGAGCCCGCAGGCCCAGTCCCGCCTCGAGAACCTGAAGGAGCTTGTGCGATTTATGCACGAGTTCGAAAGCCTCGAAAGCTTCCTCGAGCACGTGAGCCTCGTCATGGATGCGGAGCAGGGCGACGACGGCGACCGCGTGAGCCTAATGACGCTGCATGCCGCCAAAGGCCTCGAGTTCGATACGGTCTTTCTCCCCGGCTGGGAGGAGGGGCTGTTCCCGCACCAGCGCGCGCTCGATGAGAGCGGCGAAGCAGGCCTCGAGGAGGAGCGCCGCTTGGCCTACGTCGGCCTCACGCGCGCGCGCCGCCGCGCCAAGGTGTCATTTGCGCAGAACCGGCGCACCCGCGGGCTCTACCAGTCCGCGATCCCGTCGCGGTTCGTCGACGACCTGCCGGAAGGTGACGTCGAGGTGATCGAGACCAAGAGCCCGTTCGGCGGCGCCTATCAGAACTTCGGCAACCCGTTCGAGACCGGCGGCTTCGGCCGTAACACATACGGTGCGAGCCGTTTCGACAATGCCGAGCCGCGCTTCGCGTCGAGCTACGACACGCCGGGCTGGCAGCGTGCGAAATCGCATGAGAAGGCCCAATCGTCCGAGAAGGGATGGTCGCGCGACGCTGAGCGGAAACGCCAGTCTGGGCTGAAGCCCATGAAGCCGCCGATCACCATCGAAGGCGAGTTGATCGCCTCGTCATCGGCGAAGGGTGCGGGCTATAGCGTCGGCGCCCGCGTGCGTCATCAGAAGTTCGGCCCCGGAACGGTGACGGAGGTTGACGGCAACAAGCTGACCATCGAATTCGATCACGCCGGCCGTAAGCGCGTCGTCGATAGCTTCGTCGCACGCATCTGACTCACCGCACCGTCACGTTGGTCAAGAAGTGGCAGGGACGATATTTGCGCGTTTCGATTGAGACACGCGTTCCCGGTGCCACCGGCTGCTGCCCACGCGTATCGAGAAAGACCACCAGCCCGCTGTCCGTTACCACCTCGGCCGTGCTCGTGGCCCAAACGCGTACGACACCGCTGAAGTTATGTAGTCCCGGTTCGAACCGGTCGAGATCGTCCATGACCCTACTCTCCTGCTCCACCCCACGCGGGACATGCACCGGACGCCCCGCGAGCACCTCGAGGCCTAATCCGGAGGGCTGCTCTGCCGCGTGAGCGGAACAAAGCACACCGGAATGATGTCTCTCAAGACGGTCGATTGATCGCTCCGCTTTTCGACAAGAATGAGTTGTTGCGCCTCGGTGCCGACCGGAATGGCGAGCCGTCCGCCGGGCGCGAGTTGCGCTATGAGGGCCTCGGGGATGTCCGGCGGCGCGGCCGCAACGAGGATCGCATCGAACGGCGCCGCCTCCGGCCAACCCAGATACCCGTCGCCGACGCGGGACTGGATGTTGCTGAGCCCGAGCTCCGAGAACGTCCGCCGGGCGCGTTCGGCGAGCGGCGCCGAAATCTCGATCGTAAAGACGGTATCGACAAGCCGGGAGAGAACGGCGGTCTGGTATCCCGACCCGGTTCCGATCTCGAGCACCCGGTCGTCCGGTTTGAGATCCAGGATGTCCGTCATCAGCGCAACGATGAACGGCTGCGAGATCGTCTGCCCATAGCCGATCGGCACTGGCCGGTTGAGATAGGCATCCCCGAGATGCTCCGGCGCGACGAAACGATGCCGCGGCACGTCGCGGAGCGCGGCCAGCACGCGCGGCGAAAGCCCCGCGCGTCCGTGCCTGCGGGCAACGTTCGCCCCGATCGTCTCCACCTCGCGCACCATCGTCTCGCGGTAAGCCCGCATCTCGTCGTCGATTGCGCCCATGTCGGCTCCAGTTTCCGAGCCTGCGATTCAACGCCCACGAAATCCATCCGACAATGGTCGGGGTGCGACTGTTGTCCGCGCGTACCGGTCGGACGGATGAAGACGGAGGAAAATGACATCGTTTCGACCAACTCAGGCCTCACACATGGCGTGTGCGGATCACGAGTAGCGTCAGGGAGTAGTGAGCATGGTATTCAGTCGCAAGCCCGAGCCGACGCCGGCCGAGGCGCCCACCCCGCAGTTGCGCCGCATGGATCGGGGTCCCGGGGTGGAGAAACAGCATCTGCACACCGTCGCATCCGCAGGCGCGACAACGAAATCCGTGATCGGCAACTACCTGTCGATCTATGGTGAAACTATTACCATTCGCTGCA
>CAZDUD010000027.1:0-37627 GCA_964508485.1 uncultured Hyphomicrobium sp.
GATGGCGAGGCCGTCGAGGCCGTCGGTCAGGTTCACCGCGTTGCCGGCGCCGACGATGACGAACATGCCGACGATGATGAACATGGCGCCGAGATCGATCAGCGCCGTCTTGAAGAACGGCAGCGCGAGCTTGCCCGAGAGCTCCGGCACCGAGAGCGCCATGATCGCATAGACCGCGACCGCGGCGACCGCCATCTCAAGACCGAGCCGCGCCCAGCCGCCAAAACCGCTCGACTGCTGCTTCGTCACTTTCAGGTAGTCGTCATAGAAGCCGATGCCGCCATAGGCGAGCGTGACCAGCAGGACGACCCAGACGTAGCCGTTGGAGAGGTCCGACCAAAGCAGCGTCGCGACGGTGACGCTCGCAAGGATCATCAGGCCGCCCATGGTAGGCGTGCCCTTCTTCGAGAAGTGCGACTGGGGGCCGTCCTCGCGGATCGGCTGGCCCTTGCCCTGCTTCAGCCTCAGGAGGTCGATGATTCCGGGCCCGAACAGCAGCACGAACAGAAGCGCGGTGAAGATAGCGCCGCCGGTGCGGAAGGTAATGTACTTGAAGACATTCAGAATGCCGATCTGATCGCTGAAGGCTACGAGCTCGTACAGCATGTCTTCCCTTTCCCCCTCGGATGCCGAGGCCCCCTTACACTACACTACTCAACTCAGCTTCCGGCATTCAACTTCTGCCGCAAGGCGTCGGCGACCGGCCCCATGCGGCTGCCGTTCGATCCCTTGATCATGACGACATCCCCCGGCTTCAGCGCGGCGAACAGGCGCTCGCCGAGCGCTTCAGAGGCTGCCTCCCAGGCGCCGTGCTTTTCCGGAGCGAGCGCCTCGAAAAGATGGGCCATATTCGGCCCGCAGGCAAAAACCAGATCCGTGCCCGCCGCGTCAACTGCGTCCTTCAGCGCGACGTGGTGAGTCTTCTCCTGAGCGCCCAGCTCCAGCATGTCGCCGAGCACGGCGATGCGGCGCGGAAACGCAGATCGCGGCACGGTGCCGAGCACAGCGAGGGCCGCACGCATGGAAGCGGGATTTGCGTTGTAGCTCTCGTCGATCAGGAGGATCTTTCCGCCGCGCAACGGCAGCTCGGTGCGCGAGCCGCGTCCCGGCGGCGGCGGAAGCGTGGCGAGCGCGGGCAGTGCCTCGTCCACGTCGGCGCCTGCGGCGTCGATGGCGGCGGCAACGGCGAGTGCGTTACGGGCGATGTGAATGCCGGGCACGGCGACGCGGAAGTGAATGTCGCGGCCGCCGATACCGAGCTCGATGACCGTCCCCTCCGACGACAGCTCCAGCACCTTCGGCCGCACGTCGGCGCGAGCATCCTGACCGAAGGAGACGACGTGCGCACCGGCCGCCTCGGCACGCGCGCGCAGGATCTCGAAATGCGCGTTGTCACGGTTGATGATGGCGGTGCCGCCGGGCTCGAGACCGAGAAAGATCTCGGCCTTTGCTTCCGCAATCGCCTCGACACTTGGAAACTGCGCGAGATGCACGGGCTCGACGGTGGTGATGATGGCGATGTGTGGGCGGACCATTTTGACCAGCGGCGTGATCTCGCCTGCGTGGTTCATGCCGATCTCGAACACGCCGAAGCGCGTTTCCGCCGGCATGCGCGCGAGCGTCAGCGGTACGCCCCAGTGGTTGTTGAAGGACTTGTCGGCGCCGTGCGTGGGACCGATGCGCGAGAGCGCTGCGCGCAGCATGTCCTTGGTGCCGGTCTTGCCGGCGCTGCCGGTGACGGCGATGACGCGTGCCTCCGGTGCGAGACGCGCGCGGGCGGCGCGTCCAATCGCTTCGAGGGCGGTCAGCGTGTCGGCGACGCGGATCAGCGGGCCGTCGGCCGCTTGGGCCTCGTAGCCTTCGGCCACGAGCGCCGCGGCCGCACCTACCTCGAACGCCTTGCCGACGAACGCGTGGCCGTCGCGCTGGTCCTTCAAAGCCACGAAGAGATCGCCCGGCTGGAGCGTGCGCGTATCGATGGAGAGGCCTGTGATCGGCGGCGTGAGCGCTTTCTCGGACCGGCCGTTTGCGGCGCGAACAAGCTCGTCAAAGGTCCACAACGGGGCGTTCGACATCGATCGTGTTCCAAGCGTCTCGTACGAGACGCCCTCTTCTTGTTTGTGCTCAGGGGCTTAGTAACGCTTGGCGTAGGGCGTCGTGATCCGAGAAGGGCAACACCCTCTGGCCTACGATCTGGCCCGTTTCGTGGCCTTTGCCGGCGACGAGGACGACATCCCCCGGCTGCATCATGGCAACGGCGGTGCGGATCGCTTCGCCGCGATCGCCAATCTCGGTTGCGCCCGGTGCTGCTGCCAAGATCTCGGCGCGGATGGCGGCCGGGTCCTCTGTCCGCGGATTGTCGTCCGTTATGATCGTCACGTCAGCGCGCTTCACGGAAATCGCGCCCATGATCGGGCGCTTGCCGCGGTCGCGGTCGCCGCCGCAGCCGAAGACGCAGATGAGCTTTCCGGTCGCGAACGGGCGCACGCCATCGAGGGCCGCTTCCAGCGCCTCGGGCTTGTGGGCGTAGTCGACCACCGCGAGGCCGCCGTTCCTTTCGCCGACGATGTCGAGGCGTCCCTTGACGCCGCTGAGTTGCGCCAGCGCCGGTATGACGACGTCGGGGTTCTCGCCGACGGCGAGCGCGAGCCCCACGGCGACGAGCGCGTTGGCGACCTGATAGGTGCCGATCAAGGGCAAGCGGACGTCGTAGGTGCGGCCGGCGTGCTCGATCGTGAGGCGTTGCGCGAAGCCGTCGCGGTCGAGCTTCGCGAGGCGTACCGTCTTACCGGCTGCGCCGACGGTGATGAGCGGCAGGCCGCGTTTGTGTACGACGCGCGCGACATCCTCCGCGCGTGGTCCGTCGACGTTGACGACGGCGGGTCTGCCTTCCGGCAACAGCTCCTCGAACAGGCGCAGCTTGGCGGCGAGGTAGGCTTCGGTCGTCGGGTGGTAGTCGAGATGATCGCGGCCGAGGTTGGTGAAGGCGGCGGCCGCAATCTTCACGCCGTCGAGGCGGTACTGGTCGAGGCCGTGGGACGAGGCCTCGAACGCGAGATGTGTGATGCCTTCGCGTTCGAGCGCGGCGAGCGTCTCGTGCAGCGTCACCGGATCGGGCGTGGTCAGCGAGCCGTAGACGGCGCCGTCGGGCTTCACGACGCCGATGGTGCCGAGCGAGGCAGCTTTGTGTCCGGCGGCGGCAAAGAGCTGGCGCGTGAACTCGGCGACGGAGGTCTTGCCGCTCGTCCCCGTGACGGCGACGGCCGTTTCAGGTTGGGCGCCGTAGAAGCGGGCGGCCATCAGTGCCAGCGCGCGGCGCGGCTCTTTCGCCCGCAGCACCGGGACGGCGAGACCTTCCGGGATCGTCGCCCCGTCTCCCGCCAGCACGGCTACGGCGCCTTTCGCAACGGCGTCGGCAATGAATTTGCTGCCGTCGGCCTTGGTCCCTGCGAGCGCAACGAACAGTGCGCCAGGGACCGCCTGCCGGCTGTCGGCGGTGATGCGGGCGACGTCGATCGCTTCGGCGCCGGCCGGCGGGGCGACGATCCCGGTATCTATCATCAGTGAGGAAAGGCGCATGTCGTCTCGGCCGCGGCGGAGGACTTCGACGCTTCTAAGGTCGGACGCGCCGGCCGTCAAACGCGGCGCAGGTGGTTGTCGAACTCCATCCCGGAGAAATTCACGACCTTGGCGCCGCCGTCCCGGCCTTCGACGCGCACGACGCCCTGGCCGGTGCTCATGGCGAACACGTCCGCGCCGCCGCCTACCGTGATGCCGGAGCTGTCCTTGATGCGGATCTCGTGCGCGATTTTCCCTGTTTCGGTATCGACGTAGACGATCTGGCCCGCCAGCGGAGCGGACGCCGCCAGCAGGCGGCCGTCGCCGCTCACAGCAACAGCGCCGACGTAGCCCTTCAAGGCGACGCCGAGCGGATCGGCCGTCTCCAGGACGGCGATCGGCTTGTCGGGGCCGACGCGCCCGATCAGCGCCGGGGTATCCTCCAGGCCGCCCAGCCATTGGGCGCCGAACCAGATGTCGCCCGCCGGGGTCTCGGCGAGGTGGCGCAGCGACAGAAGGTTGATGGCGTCCGGAACGCCGTGGCGCCCCTTGAGCGCGCCGGTCGCGACGTCGATGAAGGCCACGTTCGGCTGCATGTCGGCGACGCCGATGCTCTCGCGTCCCGTGGCGGGATCGTTGCCGAAGCCGCCGTTGGCGACGGCGAGCGTACGGCTATCCGAGAGCAGGATCGCCTCGTGAGGACCGACGCCATAGGACGGAAACTCGCCGACCCGCTGCCAGCCACCGGTCGCGTCGTAAATGCCGATCATGCCGTCGCCGGTCTCGACGTCGTGCTCCGTCGCATATAGAAGCCGGCCGTCGCGCGCGAAGACACCGTGCCCGTAGAAATGGCGGTCGGGCGGCGGCGCGAACACCTCGGGCTCGCGGCGATCGTCGACGTCGAAGGCGAGTGCGAAGAAGCCGGGCCGGCGCGCGAAGATGACGGCGCGGCGGGCGACGTGGTCGATGGCGATGTCGTGTCCGCGCGCGGACATCGGGATCTCGCGCACGATGCGGCCGTCGTCGGCAATGACGAGCACGGCGTAAGAGCCATCCGCCAGCCGGGCGCCGGATGCGTAAAGATCACGGGATGCTTCTGCCAGTCCCTCGGCAGCCAACGCCTTGTTGGCGGCGGCGAGCGTCACCAGCGATCCGATCAGGAACTGGCGCCGGTCAATCGCCATCGAGCTCGTTGAACCCCATCACGATGTCGGCGTTGGGCGCCAGCTCCTTGACGATGATCTGGCGGATGCCGGACAGGTCGAAGCGCATTTTCCGCAAGGCGTGAAGGTGGGCTTCCGACCCGCGCTCATTGGCACGCAGACTGTCGAGCCGGTCCACATCGGCGAGCAGACTGTTCCATGAGGTCGGAAGGAAGCTCGTCATCCACGGCTTGTCGGGCGGGACGTAGGCGTCGAGGCCGATCGCCGCGTAAAGCTCCTTCAGCGCAACGAGCGAGGATTTGAGATAAGCGCCCGTCAATCCCGACGTCTCGAACGCGAGACGCACGCGCCGCGGCGGGTTCGCGGTGACGGCCGTCAGCTCCGGCAGAATGAAGCGATCGCGGCAAAGCTCGATGCCCGCCACGAGCGCCTTCATGACCTCGCGTACGGTCTCGCCAGCGTCTTTGTAGAGCGCGTTGTCGGAGCCGGGGGTCAGCATCTTGAGGCGGAAGCCGCCGTCCGTGCCGATCCATCCGTCGCTGATCTCGCCTGCGACAGCTTGGACGTTCGCCGCAATGGCGCCGGCAAGTGTGCATCGGTACTGCGCTGCGTCGTCCTTTGCTGCGCCGAGCGGCGCTTTCTCATCGAACAACAGAATCTCGAGGGCGGTCAGCCCCTGCACGGCGACGCTCTGGGATGCGAGCGCGCCCGGGACGAGCAGCTCCGGCTTCTTTGCCGCAAGAAGCCCGTTCAACTGACGCGAGGCGAAACCGCGCGGGTCGGGCCAGAAGAAGATGCGCTCCAAGCGATGCTCGCGCGCAGAAGGGCCGAAACGGATGAAGTCTAGCCCGCCCCAGGCGCGAACGGTATCGGCGAACGCCGCGCGTGCCGCCTGGCGCGGGGCGTCATTTCCCTCTCTGCAGACGGTGTCAACGGCGGTTGCGAGCTTGCCCGTCGTCTGCGTCAGCGTCTCGAGGTGCGGGACAAGAAACTTGTCGATGGTGTCGAGCACCATCGTTGCGTGGGTCTTGCGGATGGGAAGGGCTTCGGCTGCTCCGGCCACCGGAGCAAGGGCAGCAGCCAGCACGACGCCGGCCAGGAGCAATCTCGGCAGCGGAGCGGAAATCACGCGGTACTCCTCGGGAACGACAGGTCCCGATGTTTATGCCTGGCGGGCGGCATGGGAAAGGGGGGCTCGCGCTTTCAGGCCGAGCTATTCCGCGGCCTCCAGCTCGGCCCCGGGTGCCGCCGTCTGCTTGCCGCGCTGCTGTTGCTGGATGCGCTGCAGGCGCTCGCGTGTCGAGAGGCTGCGGTAGGGGCAGACGAGGCCCCGCGCCTCGAGATCCTCGAGCTTGGCGTAAATGACATCGACGGCGAGCGGCGCGCAGCCACAGCACTGCATGCGCCGCTGCATGTAGCGGTAAACGACGCCCGGCGTCGGGATCGGCGCCTCGGGCTCGTTCAGGATGTCGAGCAGGGCAAGCTCGATGTCGAAGTCGGAGACTTGCTGGCAGGAACAGACGATCATGACGTTCCTGCCTTACTGTCTCAGCGCCGCATCGTGCGATGCGGAGGCGTATGCGGCCGCGTTGACGATCAACGCGGGCGGCAGCACCTGATCGAGGCCGCGCATGGTGACGGCGAAGCTCTCGGCGTGGTGGACCACCTCGTCGATCAGCGAGCTTTCGATCAGGGCGAAGGCGCAGGCCCGCATGGCCGGGCACGTGTTGTGCTGGCAGGCGGCGATCATGGACAAGGCCAGGCTCTCGT
The DNA here is from genome assembly GCA_964508485.1 of uncultured Hyphomicrobium sp. Lineage (GTDB taxonomy): Bacteria > Pseudomonadota > Alphaproteobacteria > Rhizobiales > Hyphomicrobiaceae > Hyphomicrobium_C. Next base: position 6,492 of record CAZDUD010000027.1, read on the forward strand.
CGCGGCAGAAGCCGTCGCAATCGCCGCGCCCGACCTCGATCTCGCGACGGGCGGCCGCACTCACGGCGCGCACCCATGCGGAAAGCTCCGACACGGCGGTGCGCGCGGCGTTGGGACCGAGCGCCTGCGAATAGATGCGCCAGGCATCCTCCCAACGGTCGATGTCGCCGGACTTGTATCCCGCGACCCAATAGCGAAAGCCGAGACCGATCAGCCGCTCCGCGCCGCGGGCGCCCGAGAATGCGATGTCGATACGCGGCGCGGGCTCGATGAGCCGCAATGCGGGGTGGTTAGATTTGCGCATGGCAAACTTCCCACCGGCGCGACGCTGCAACGCTATTTCGGGAAAGACGCTCAGGCGCACGACATACGTGCGACACCCTCATCGGGCGCAATGCGAGAACCATCGATCAAGCCTTCCTATTGTCGGGGTTCAAGGCCCCGAAAAGGATATGGTGCACGACCTGCAGATAAGCAGTCGTTGCGCTAAAGCAACCTCTTTCGATGGGCTAAGTCAAGTGTGGCGATGCCACATTAGACCATTGGAATCATTCAAACCTTTGTTTTGAAGAATTCCAAAGTACAGAAGGGCAATCAGCCGTGGCCCGCCTGCTGGCGGCGTGCTCCGCTGCCGCTTACAGCTAACGTCTTGGTCCGACGCTGAACCTTTGCCTTCGTACGCGCGCCGGATGCTTCCTTGCGCTGAGCCTTGATCATCTGCTCCAGCGTGTGCTCGTCCAGGACGCTGATGAAGGCACCCAAGGCGTTGTCGAACAATTGATCAAGGGCTGCGAGCTGCCCCTGCACACCCGTCCGCTCACCTTCCTCCCGCTCGATCTCGAGGTGGAGGATCTCCATGGCGCGCACCACGTCGCCGATCCGGATCTCGGATGCCGGCTTCGCAAGGCGAACGCCGCCGTGGCGCCCGCGCACGGCACGAATGAAGCCCGCGCGTGACAGGAGATGCACGATCTTGAACGTGTTTTGCAGCGTGATGTCGCGCCGCTCGGAAATCTCAGCGACTTTCACGAGGTTGGGTTCGGCGAGTGCGCAGTCGAGCAGAATGCGGATCGCGTAGTTCGTTGTCTTGCTGAGGCGCATGGTCTGTCCAGGTTCTCCGCCCGCGCGCGGGTCTCACACTGTTGATCTCTTATCGTAGCCCAATCTAGACTAATTCCAAACTACAACCTTCAGCAAGAGATAGTCCGTTCACTATCAAATACTTGGTCATAGGAGACCCGCCGCGCCCCACTTACAAAACTGTAATTGGACCAACGAATCCCGCTCCGGATGATTAGGGCCCGCGCGATCCTGTGGTCCAAACGCCTGCAGCCGTTAAGCATTCTTGACTGCTTGCGTCAATAAGCCTAGTCGATTTGGCCCAGATTGCCAACCGAGGAGACGTTTCTTGTCAAAAGGGTACACAGCCGTATTGCGGTCTTTCTTCGTCACGGCTGCGGCGGCCGTCTCTCTATTGTGGGCTGGCTCGGCAGGGGCCGAGGCACCCGCCATCAAGAACGTGCTCAAGACCTATGACGACATCGCGGAAGCGGCCTACGGGGACAGCCTCACGGAGGCGCGCAAGCTTAAGTCGTCCATCGACACGCTGATCAAGTCGCCGAGCGATACGACGCTGGCTGATGCGCGCGAGGCGTGGCGCAAGGCGCGCGTGCCCTACATGCAGACGGAGGCGTTCCGCTTCGGCAATCCGATCATCGACTCCTGGGAAGGCCGGGTGAACTCCTGGCCGCTCGACGAGGGGCTGATCGACTACGTCGCCGAGGCTTATGGGTCGGACAATCCCGAGAACGAGTACTACGCCGCCAACGTGATCGCGAGCACGTCGCTCAAGATCGCCGGCAAGACGGTCGATGCGTCCAAGATCACGCCGGAGCTGATCCGGTCGCTGCATGAAGCGGGCGGCGTCGAGGCCAACGTGGCCTCCGGCTATCACGCGATCGAATTCCTGCTCTGGGGGCAAGACCTCAACGGCACGGAGCCCGGCGCCGGCAACCGACCGGCCACGGACTACGATCTCAAGGCCTGCACCAATGGCAACTGCGACCGGCGCGCGGCGTATCTCTCGACCGTGACCGACATACTGGTCGAGGACCTCGACTGGATGGCGAAGCAGTGGGGGCCGAAGGGCGATGCGCGCGGCTTCGTCATGAAAGACGAGAAGGCGGGCCTCACGTCGATCTTCACCGGCCTCGGCAGCCTGTCCTACGGCGAGCTTGCCGGCGAGCGCATGAAGCTCGGTCTCATGATTCACGACCCCGAGGAAGAGCACGACTGCTTCTCCGATAACACGCACAACTCCCACGCCGGCGACGTGGTCGGCATCCGCAACGTCTATCTCGGGAGCTATACGCGCACCGACGGCAGCGTGGTCTCGGGGCCGTCCGTCTCCGATCTGGTCAAGGACAAGTCGCCGGAAACCGATGCCCAGGTGCGGGCGGCCATCGAGGCGACGATGGGGAAGATGAAAGCGATGGTCGAGCGTGCCGAAACCGTCGAGCACTACGACCAGATGATCGGGCTCGACAACCCCGAGGGGAATGCGGTCGTCCAAGCCGCCATCGACTCGCTGATCACACAGGCCAAGGAGCTCGAGCGCGCCATTGCAGTGCTCGACCTCAAGGACATCAAGTTCGAGGGCTCGGACAGTCTGGACGCGCCCGACAAGGTCGGCGGCGGCAACTAAGGACACGAGCTGATCGCGATCAGGTCGCGGCGCGGCGAACGGTCCATTGACGCGGCTTTCACCTTGAAGTCGGTGAGGCGGCGTGCTGACTGGCGTCGCAACCTGGAGGTCAACTGATCCCATGGTCCGTATTCCCGGACACATCTTCTGTACGGTCGCGTTCGCGGCGTTCGTGCCGCTGGCCGCCGGCACAGTTTCGCTGGTCGCGGCACCCGCTGTCGACGCCGGCACCGGTCTCGAGCCGGGCGAGGAGATGCCTGGGGGCGCAGCGACCTCGCGCGAGAGCGTCACCGATCGCGACGCCTTCTCTCATTTCTCGCACGGCATCGGCTTCGAGGGCGAAGCGCGCTTCAAGGTCGGCAACGCGATCTTCCGCAAGCTGTGGGTCGCGGCGCCCTCGTCCACGAAGGCCTCGGACGGGCTCGGGCCGCTTTACAACGCACGCGGCTGCCAGAACTGCCATCTGAAGGACGGGCGCGGACGTCCGCCGCTTGCCAACTGGCCGGATGAGACCGCCGTCTCGATGTTCCTGCGCCTTTCGATCCCGCCGGAGACCGACGAGCAGAAGCGGTTGCTCGCCGAGCGGCGCGCCAATGTCATTCCCGACCCCGTTTACGGCGATCAGTTGCAGAACATCGCCATCCAAGGTCTCGATGGCGAAGGGCAGATGCATATCGCCTACGCGGACGTGCCGGTGACGCTCGCGGGTGGCGCGGTCGTGACGCTGCGCAAGCCCACCTACTCGATCACCGATCTCAAATACGGCCCCTTGCATCCCAACGTGATGCTGTCACCCCGCATCGCACCGCCGATGATCGGCCTCGGCCTCGTCGAGGCGATCCCGGAAGCGGACATCCGCGCCAGGGCCGACCCCGACGATGCAGATGGCGACGGCATATCCGGACGCATCAAAGAGGTGTGGTCGCTGTCGCAGGACAAGGTCATGCTGGGCCGGTTCGGCTGGAAGGCCGGACAGCCGACGATCATCGACCAGAGTGCGTCCGCGGCGGCCGGCGACGTTGGGCTTTCAAATCCGCTGGTGCCAAAGCCGGCGGGCGATTGCACGGCGTCGCAGACGGCGTGCCTTGCTGCGCCCAACGGCAACTCGGAGCGCGCGGGCGGATTGGAGCTGCCGCGCGAGCTTCTCGATCTCGTGACGTTCTATTCGCAGAATCTCGCCGTGCCCGCCCGGCGCGGCGCGGGAGACACGAACGTGCTCAAGGGCAAGGCGCTGTTCCACAAGACAGGCTGTGCCGCATGCCATACGCCGTCGTTCACGACGGGAGAGGCGCCGGGGCAGCCGCATCTCAGCAAGCAGCTCATCTGGCCCCACAGCGATTTCCTGCTGCACGACATGGGCGAGGGTCTTGCCGACGGGCGGCCGGAGGGCGACGCGACCGGGCGGGAGTGGCGCACGGCGCCGCTGTGGGGCGTCGGGCTCACGAAGACGGTCAGCGACCACACGTTCCTTCTGCACGACGGGCGCGCGCGCAATGTGGAGGAAGCGATCCTCTGGCACGGCGGCGAAGCGCAGGCGGCCCGCGACGCCTATGCGGCGCTCAGCGCCGAGGAGCGGGCGGATCTCGTGGCGTTCGTCAATTCGCTGTGACACGCCTAGATCCGCTCCGGTTTTAGCGGAACCGCGGAACGGCTCTAGGTCTTTGTTTGATCGCGCTTCTTTTCGGAAACCGGTTCCCACTTTTCCGGAAGCACTCTAGGCTGATGCCAGCAAACGGCCGGATCGCGGCGGCATCAAATTGCGTTGTGGCCGCCCCAGGTAGTAGCCCTGTGCCTCGTCGCAGCCTTCCGATCGCAATAGCAATAATTGCTCATTCGTCTCGACGCCCTCGGCCAGAACTTTGATCTCCAGACCTTTGCCAAGCGCAAGCACGGCGCGGACAATGGCCGTCGCCTGCATGTCGCGCTCCAGTCCCCGGGTAAACGAGCGATCCAGCTTGATCTTGTCGAACGGAAACGAGCGCAATGTCTCCAGCGAGGAATACCCGGTGCCGAAATCGTCAATGGCGACAGTCACACCCAACACCTTAATGCGGCGGAGGATGTGAAGAGCGCGAACACGGTCCTCGATGATGCAGCTCTCGGTGATCTCGATCTCGAGCCGCGACGGCGAAAACCCGGTTTCGACAAGAATCGAATGAAGCAATTGCGCCAAGTCTCCGTGACGGAGCTGGACTGCCGACACGTTGACCGCGATCTTGTAGGGTACGGGCCAGCTCGCCGCTTCACGACATGCCGTCCGAAGCACCCACTCCCCTATTTCGACGATGCTGTGGGTCTCTTCCGCGATTGGAATGAACTCTGCGGGCGGAATCATGCCGCGCTCGGGATGACGCCAACGCAGCAGCACTTCGTAACCGGTTATCTCGTTCGTCAAAAGCGAATGCTGCACCTGATAGTGCAGCTCGAACTCGTCTCGCGCTACGGCCGCTCTGAGGTCGGCAGCCATGACAGTCCGCATACGCGCGAGCTCATCCATATGCTTCTCGTAGAAGCACGAACTCCGCTCCGGATCATCTTTCGCGCGATACATTGCCAGATCGGCATTCAAGATAAGCCGGTCCGGCTCGGTGCCGTCATCAGGGTAGAGGGCCGCACCGATGGAGCCGCCCGTTGCGACCTGGAAGTCCTCGAACTTCAGTGGCTCGCTCAGCGCGGTCTCGATGCGTGCGATGAACTCGTGGACCTCTTCCACGGCCTCAAACTTCTTAACCGCGGAGAACTCGTCTCCGCCTATTCTGGCTGCGAACTCACCAGGCTTCAGTAGTCCGGCGAGGCGCTCACCAATCAGAGACAGCGCTCGATCGCCGGCATCATGGCCACGTTGATCATTGATCTCCTTGAAGCGGTCGAGATCGATGCCGACGACTGCAAGACGGCCCCCGCGCTCGCGCGCACGATTGACCTCGCGTGCCAAATAGTCGGTGAAGTGCGTGCGATTCGGCAATCCGGTCAGGGCATCGTTCAACGCCATCTGCCGAAGCTTTGCGACGCTTTCCTGTGACGACTTCTCATCGATCAGATAGCTTATAATGCCGGTGCCGATGATCAGAAGTCCGACGCCGGCCACGGCCACGGCGATTGCTTCGAGCGCGTCGCCGGTGCTGCCCGTCGCCACGGTACCGATCGGAGTGACCTGAATGGCCGTCATGCCCGTGAAGTGCAGCCCTACGATGGCGATCACGAGCCATGTCGGAGCGAGCAGCGTCGCGTACTTGCTCGGCTGACGAACGGCTTGATCCAAGGCAATTGCGCTTAATGTTGCCGCGATGATCAACGAGCACGCGACGTCCAGCAAGTTCCACTCGACGAAGCCGTCAACATGATAAGCGAACATGCCCGTGTAGTGCATGCACGCGACGCTGAGGCCAACAACGGCTCCGCACAGTTCGGGCGGCAAGAAGCGGTAGTTCGCGGTGCTCAACCCGAAGCCTAGGCCACAGCCGCCGATTGCTATAGCGAGCGAAGCCATCGTCAGCGTGGGATCGAAGGTGACGGGTGCGGAAACTTTGTACGCGAGCATCGCAATGAAGTGAGTGCACCAAATGGATGATCCACCCGCAACCGCGGTTAGAAATATCCATCCGCGCCTTTGCAAGCCAACGCGGGTGCGAGCGCGAGCATAGAGTCTGAAGGTGATTATGCTGCCGACGACGCAGACGAATGCTGCCACCCCCACAAGCCAAAGATTGTGCTGGGTAACGAGACAAGAAACGACCCGCATTGGAAGCCCATCGCTAACAAGGATGCGGATCTTTGCAGCACGGTGACCACTGCCCGCCTGACGCTGTTGATAGTGCACGCATGTCAAAACAGCGTTAACGAGATCAAACTTCTTCTGATGTAAGACCTTGAATAGGCTTATAGATCCGCGCTCTGACTATAGACGCTTCCAGACGCAATCCATGGCACCCGGCGACAGCCGACCGCCGGCTATATCTATGCCCCCTTGCCCGCAATCGTTTGCGGGGGTGTCCACCCGTAGAGCCAGTCGTAGCTCTTCATGAAGCGGTCAGGCGGAACCCTGGCAAACGCCACGTTGCGGGCGGCTGCCATGGGGCCGCTCAGGTGGTAGATCTTGCCGTTCATCCGCGAGGCGTGCGCGACGCGGCGGACGCGGCGTGCGCGCGCCGACACATAGGTCTGCAACGCGCGTGCGGGATCGCCGGGGTCGGCCGCCAGGGCGTCGGCAACGACGACCGCGTCCTCGAGCGCCATGACGCCGCCTTGTGCCAGAAACGGCAGCACCGGATGGGCGGCATCGCCGAGAAGCGCCGACCGTCCGACCACCGTGCGCGGGCGTCGCGACAGCTTCATCAACGACCAGCGACGCCAGTTCTCCGGCCTTGCGAGCAGGTCGCGCAGGAGCGGTGCAAACTCCGCCGTCTGGCCGGAGACCCAGGCGCCATCGCAGGACGTGCTCCAATCGGAGACGATGGTTCGATCATCGAAGATGGCGACCAGCGCGACGGCGTGACCGGCGCAGACCGGGTAGTGGACCACGTGCACGTCCGGGCCGAGCCAGAGATGCACCTCGGTGCGGTGCAGCTCCTCCGGCACGTCCTCGATGGGCAGCACGGCGCGCACGGCGCACTTTCCGGTGTAGGCCGGCGCGGAACCCGAAAAGGCGCGGCTGCGCAGAACAGACCAGGCTCCGTCGGCGACGATCAGCACGTCGCCGCGGGCCTCGTCGGCATTGGCCGATATGGCCGTGACTTTGCTGCCGGGCTCGTCACTTACGGCCGTCACATCGAAGCCCATCCTAATCTGGATCAACGGCTCGCGCTCGGCGGTCGACAGCAACGCATTGTGGAGGTCGCGTCGATGCGCCACCCAGTAAGGCGCGCCATGGCGCTCTGTCATCCAGCGGCCCAAGGGGAACGTGGCGAGCAGGTTCGCGGTGGTTGCGTCGAGGATGCGCAGCGAATCGGGTGCGGTGATGCGCGCCTTGATGAAGTCCGTGACGCCGATCGCTTCCAGGATGCGCGTGCCGTTGGGCCCGATCTGGATGCCGGCCCCGTCCTCGCCGAAGATGAGTCTGCGCTCGAGGACAGACGAGGCGATTCCATGCTTGGCGAGCGCCAGTGCCGTTGCCAAGCCGCCGATGCCGCCGCCCGCGATGAGAACCTTCTCAAGACCGGTGCTTGGGGATGGCGGAGACGTGGTGGCCATGCTGTGCCGTCGGAGACGCTCTTATGCTGCTTCGTCAGTGAGCGAGACCAAGCAGTCGCGCGGATCGCTGTCGCCGGCATGAAGGCGCGGATCGTGCACGTAGAGCGTCGAACAATACGGGCACAGGATCTGGCTGTCGGCGCCCATATCCAGGAAGACGTGCGGATGGTCGAACGGCGGACGCGCGCCCATGCACTGGAGCTCCTTCACGCCGACGAACACCTTCTCGGCGCCGACGTCGTTGGCAAAATGGGGCGTCTTTATGCTTGCCATGCGCGTCCCTCATCCATTCGTACTCTTCTTGTTACCATAGCTGTGACACGAGCAAAATGATAGGCGTTCAATCCTGTTTTCCTGGTACCACCCCTGTCGCATCTTTCCCTGATCAAACGCAGATATTGGACACGAGCGCCCCAGACATGTTTCCGCAACCGCCCATGCAGACATTCAATTCCGACGGCGTATCAATCGCCTACCTCGACCGTCCCGCGTCGCGGCCGGATGCAGGGCCGGTGCTGCTCATCCATGGGTTTGCGTCCAACGCGACCGTCAACTGGGTCGATACGGGATGGGTGCGCGAGCTTCAAGGCGCCGGCTATCGTGTCGTGGCTTTCGACAACCGCGGGCACGGCGCGAGCGAGAAGCTCTATGCGCTCGAGGACTACGGCGCTCCGCTCATGGCGGAGGACGCGCGCCGGCTTCTGGATCATCTCGCGATCCCGCGGGCGCATGTGATCGGCTACTCGATGGGTGCCCGCATTGCCGCGTTCCTGGCCTTGGCGCATCCCGAGCGCGTCGCGAGCCTCGTGTTCGGCGGGCTCGGCATCAACATGGTGCGCGGCATGGCCGGCACAGGCCCGATCGCGCACGCCCTGGAAGCGCCAAGCGTGGATGACGTGAAGAGCCAGGCGGCGCGCACCTTCCGCGTGTTCGCCGAGCAGACCAAGAGCGATCTCAAGGCACTCGCGGCCTGCATCCGCTCGGCCCGGGCGCCGATCACGGCCGAGGCCGTGGCGACGCTTGCGCCTCCGGTGCTGGTTGCGGTCGGCGAGCATGATGTCGTCGGCGGGTCGGCGGCAGACCTCGCCGCGCTCATTCCGGGATCGGAAGCATTCGTGATCGCTGGGCGCGAGCACATGAAGGCGGTCGGCGACCGGGCGTTCAAGGCCGCCGTGCGCGACTTCCTGGCACGTCACCCTTTCTGATCAAGGATGGGCTGATCAAGGACGGGGAGCCGCTGGAGAAAACACAAGGCCCCGGTGAGACGGAAGGTGCTCGTCGAGGGAACATCGTGGGGGATGCCGAGCGAGCAGCTTCGTCTTCGGGCCGGGGCCTCGACGCACGAAAGGGTTCGACGCCGTACGCATCACACCGTCCGTCTTGGCCGCCCCGGCACATCCTCTGAGAGGGAGGGATGCTATCGCCGGGAGCCTCAGCGCCTCACAATCGGACGCTTGGATTGTAGCAGACACTCAAATTGTTTGAGTACGGATTCCCCCACGCCGCCTCTGTTCTCTGTGGATAACTGGTGCACTGGCGCCGGAAAACTGCCGCGCGGTTGTCCAACGGGCGCCGCAGCTCCGGCCGCAAACCGCCGCGAAAGGTTGCGAGGACATGTGTGCCGGAGGGGATGGGACATTCACGGTTCGTTAGCCTTAACCCGCCTAATGTCCCAGCGTCATGCGTCTCAGTCGCGTTCTCGTGTTGCCGGCTCTGATGCCGGCCCTGATCTCCGGATGCAGCTCCGGACCGAACTTCGTCGCCAAGCTCGAGCCTTGGCGGGCGAAGGAGGAGAGTTCCTGCCTCGAATCCGGCGTGCTCGCACACACAACGTTTGCGGCGAGCCGGTCGGCCCTCGGTGGTCCCAGCGTGTGCGGGACGGAGCGTCCGTACGAGCTTTCAGCGGTCGATGACGGTCGCGTGCGGCTCAAACCCGCGGCCCTGCTGCGCTGCCCCATGATCCCGCAGGTCGAACGGTGGATCCGCGAAAGCGTCAATCCCGCGGCCCGCTACTATCTCGGCTCCGACGTGGTCGAGGTGTCGATCGCGGGCTCCTACTCGTGCCGTCCCATGAACCATGTGTCCGGGGCCAAGCTCTCCGAGCATGGCTATGCGAATGCGCTCGATGTCTCGGGCTTCACGCTTGCGGACGGGCGCAAGATCTCCGTCAAGCGCGGCTGGAACGGCGGCGACGCCGAGCAGGCCTACCTGCGCGTCGTTCATCGCGGCGCGTGCCAGTACTTCACGACCGTGCTCGGACCCAACCACGACCGCGCCCACAACGACCACTTCCATGTTGATCTTGCGCGGCATGGCAGCGACGGGCTCAAGCGGATCTGCAAGTAGGCCGCTCGGGTCAGTAAGCGTCAGCCTTTACGTTTGGCCGGGCCTCCGCCGGTCTCCGGTCCCTCGTAAGTACAGCGCGCAGGGGCGTGCACCTGCCAGACCAACCCGCCCGGCGCGTAGTCGATCGTCACCGTCGCATCGAGCGATTTCTCGACCATGGCGACCATGATCGTGTAGCCGAAGCCGCGGCGCTCCGGGGGCGTTACCGGCGGACCACTCTCCTCGGCCCAGGCAAGCATGAATGCGCGCTCCTCGCCCGTTCCTTCCATGCGCCAGGATACTCGGACTTTGCCGTTGCCGTCCGACAGGGCGCCGTATTTGCTGGCGTTGGTGGCCAGCTCGTGGAGCGCCATGCCGATGGCCTGGGCGGCCGGAGGCTGCAAGCGAACCGGCGGGCCGTTGATCTCGATGCGCGTGCCGATCAACTCGCGAAACAGCGCAAGCTGGGAGCGGACGAGATCGGCGACGCGCACGCCCTGCCAATTGCTTTCGATCAGCAGATCCTGACTTGCGGCCAACCCTACGATACGGTCCGAGAACTGGCGCACGAACTGCTTGGGGTCGCTGGACGGCATTTGGCGCGCGATGGCCTGCACCACGGCCAACATGTTCTTCGACCGGTGGTTGACCTCACGCATCAAAAGGAGGATCTGCTGCTCGGCGTGCGCGCGCAGCTCGGCAGCCTCAACCAGGGCGTTGCCGATGGCGTTGGCTTCGGTGACGAGGGTCGGCTTGAATTCCACCTTGCGGCCTTCGCCGAGCGCCTTCGCGGCATCCTCCGCCATGTCGAGAGGTCTCGTGATCACGCGCGCCACGCCGACGGCGCCGGCGATGCCGACACAGGTGAACGCTGCCACGATGAGCACGTAGTTGAGGAGCGCGTCGCGGGCAGCCGCGTCAACGAGTGCGGCCGGGACCGAGACGTGGACGATCCATCCCGAGACGCGCGAGGGTGCGGCTCCCCACTTAACATTGCGGCCTTCCAGATCCTTGCCTTGCTCCGCACCGTCGCGGATCTTGGCGTCCGTCAGCGGCTTGCCCACGAACTCCTCGTGAAGCCGCGTGCGTGCGATGACGACGTCTTTGCCGTCGGAGATAGTGGCCCGCCATTCGGGCGGGATCTTCTGGCGATCAAGAAGCTCCTTCATCAGCGACGGCTCGAGCGACAATGAGAGCACGTAGCGCAGCTTTCCTTTGCGGAAGACCGGCACGCTGACCGCCATCACCGCCCGCTTGGCAACATCACCTATGACGACATCAGACACGTAGGGGCGTTTCTCGGTGAACGCCTGATCGTCGAAGCTGCCGCTTTTGGGTAACGAAGAACCGTAGGGCAAGCGCGTGTTGAAAAGCTGCTGTCCGCTAGGGTCGCGCAGAAACGCATAAAGCCCTCGGGAGCTCAGAGCCGCTTCGGCTTGCCGATAGACGGTGGCGAGGTCGTCCTCTGCGAGCGCCGGCGTCGTTGCAAGAGATTCGAGGATAGCGATGTAACCGTTGAGCGTCTGATCCAGGTCGGCTGCAATGCGCTCGGCGGTAAGGCGCGCCTCCCCGAAAAGTCTCGATCGCTCGGACGCCGTCAGTCGCGCCGCCTCCATTCCCAAGAGCGCCAGCAACGGCACCGCGAGCGCGATGATCGAGAGGGCGAGCAGGAAAGAGACGGGCCACGGCGGGCGCAGGGAGAAGGGGCGTTCCATTCCGTCGCGGCCATCCCAAACGGCGAAGGGTCGATAATCCTTACATAAGTCTGCGCGGCCCACGTAAAGGGCGAACAGATACTAACCCGGCGCAGTCCTTTGTGAACAGCCGCTTAAGCCAAACGAACAACTGGAAATTCCGGCTTTCCGCCGCAGAAGCGCCTCACTCGGCGGACGTCTCGATCCCGGCCCGGACGACCTGCTCCGTGAGTTTGGGCGAGCAGTACTCTATGAAGCGAAATGCGTAGCCCCTCAGATAGGTTCCGCGGCGGACCGCGATGCGGGACACATTGGCCTCGAACAGATGGTCGGCGTCGATGAGGCGCAGCCGAGGGTCCCGGGCGGGATCGAAGGCGTGGGAGGCGACGATGCCGATGCCGAGCCCAAGCTCGACGTAGGCCTTGATGACGTCTGCATCGAGCGCGGAGAGCACGATGTCGGGCGCGATGCCGGCCGTGTGGAAGGCCTTGTCGATCCTGGAGCGGCCCGTGAAGCCTTCGCTGTAGGTGATGAGCGGCCAATCTGCCAGCGCCTCGAGCGTCAGCCGGTCCTCGGTATCGAGCGCATGCCCTTTCGGCACGGCGACGCCGTGATGCCATGAGTAGTAGGGGAATGCCGCAAGCTCGGCCGCATCCTGCAGGGCCTCGCTGGCGATGCCGATATCGGCCTGCCCGCTCCGCAGCATGGAGACGATCTCGGCCGGACTCGCCTCGTGCAGCACGAGATTGACCTTGGGGAACTGTTTCTTGAACTCCGTCACGACGGGCGGCAATGCGTAGCGTGCCTGCGTATGCGTCGTGGCGACGATGAGCTGGCCGATGTCCTTGTTCGAGAACTGCTCGCCGAGCTTTTTGATATTCTGTGTGTCGAGCAGAATACGCTCGACAATTCCGATCAGCTCCTGCCCCGGCTCGGTCAGTCCGAGAAGGCGCTTGCCGCGGCGAACGAACAGCTCGACGCCAAGCTCGTCCTCGAGGTCCTTGATATGTTTGGAGACGCCGGATTGGGACGTGTGGAGGGCGCCCGCAACTTCGGTCAGATTGAAATTGCGCTTCACCGTCTCGCGGACGATGCGCAGTTGCTGGAAGTTCATTCTGGAATACTCGCAGTCACGAAGGGACCGTAGCCGAGGCTACGACAAGAGATATGGAACGAAAGGATCCGGATTCTTCCGGGAGCACATAATGCGAGGGTGCGTCAACACCGGCACATTCGCACGATGCCGCTGCATCGCGCGTTGCAAAACTCTCGCCAGTGGCCCGCGTCGGTCGTCATCACATTCCGTCTTCGTGGCAGCGGCTATGCCTTGTCGCCGAACAGGCTGAGCCGCCTACTTTTGATCCGCACGCGCTCACCTGTCTCAAGGCCGAGGTTAACCAGATCGTCCGGCGTCACCTCGACCTCAAAGTAGTCTTTCTTGCCTTCGCGTGCATCACCGTTCGCAATCAACTCCACGCGCGTGATGGCGCCGTTGGTCAGGATTCTGTTGACCTTTGCCGCCACGCCCTCGCCCGACCCACCCTTGACGATCTCGGTTTCGTGGGGCCGCGCGAACGCGACCACCGCGCTGCCATCGCTCAGATCCGTGCGGCCGTGGGGGAGCAGATCGTCGCCGACGCGCACATAGCCGCCTTCGACGCGTCCGCGGAACTCGTTCACGGTGCCGATGAAGCCGTAGGCAAACGACGTGGCCGGCTCGTTGTAGATCTCGCGCGGGGAGCCGATCTGCTCGATGCGCCCCTTGTTCATCAGAACGACGCGATCGGCAACCTCGAGCGCCTCCTCCTGGTCGTGCGTAACGAAGACCGAGGAAATGTGCAGCTCGTCGTGGAGACGGCGCAACCAGCGGCGCAGCTCCTTTCTCACCTTCGCATCGAGCGCGCCGAAGGGCTCGTCAAGCAGCAACACCTGCGGCTCGACCGCGAGCGCGCGGGCAAGCGCGATGCGCTGGCGCTGGCCGCCGGAGAGCTGCGAGGGAAAGCGGTTCGCCAGCCAATCGAGCTGCACAAGCTCGAGGAGACGATGCACTCTGGCGCGGATCTCCTGTTCCGACGGACGCTCGGAGCGCGGCTTGACGCGCAAGCCGAAGGCGACGTTCTCAAACACCGTCATGTGCCGGAACAGCGCATAGTGCTGGAAAACGAATCCAACATGGCGCTCACGCACGTGCTTGTCGGATGCGTCCTCGCCCGAGAGGATCACGGAGCCCTGATCGGCATATTCAAGGCCGGCGATGATGCGCAGCAGGGTCGTCTTTCCGCAGCCCGAGGGCCCAAGGAGCGCGATCAGCTCGCCACGCGGCAGATCGAGGGAGACGTTGTCCAGCGCCTTGAACGCGCCGAACGTCTTCGTGATGTTCCGGACCTCGATGCTCACGACGTCTTCTCCTCGGAAGTGACCAAGCCGGCCCGCCATTCGATGTAGGTCTTGATGGTGAGCGTTACGAGTGCCAGCAGCGCGAGCAAGGATGCCACCGCAAAGGCGGCCGCGAACTGATACTCGTTGTAGAGGATCTCGACGTGCAGCGGCATGGTGTTCGTCTCGCCGCGGATGTGGCCGGAGACCACCGAGACGGCGCCGAACTCTCCCATTGCACGCGCGTTGCAGAGGATGACGCCGTAGAGCAGCGCCCATTTGATGTTGGGCAGCGTGACGCGCCAGAACGTCTGCCAACCCGAAGCGCCGAGCGTGACGGCCGCCTCCTCCTCGTCCTTGCCCTGGGCCTGCATCAAAGGGATGAGCTCGCGGGCGACGAAGGGAAAGGTGACGAAGATCGTTGCCAGCACGATGCCGGGCACTGCAAAGACGACCTTGATGTCGTACTCGGATAGCCACGGCCCGATCCAACCTTGGGCGCCGAAGATCAGGACGTAGATGAGACCGGCGACGACAGGAGAGACTGAGAACGGGAGGTCGATGAAGGTAATGAGGAGGTGCTTACCCGGAAAATCGAACTTGGCGATGGACCAAGCCGCGGCAACGCCGAAGACCAGATTGAGCGGCACCGAGATCGCGGCTGCGATGAGCGTCAGCTTGATCGCCGAGAGCGCATCGGGCTCCACCAGCGCTGTAATGTAGGCATCCCAGCCCTTGCGAAACGCTTCGACGAACACAGCAATCAGGGGCAGCAGCAGGAACAGCGCGAAGTACGTCAGTCCAATGCCGAGGACGGCGTATTTCACCCACGGAACATCGCGCGTGGCGAGGTTCGTTTCAAAGCGCGTTGCGGATCCCGAATTGGGAGCAAGGCGAGATGCGACTGCTCCGGCCATCAGGCTTCCCTCCCCGAGCGGCGCGACGTCCAGGCCTGCAGGCCGTTGATGATGAGCAGCAGAATGAACGACACGACCAGCATCACCGATGCGACAGCGGTGGCGCCCTCGTAATCGTACTGCTCGAGTTTCGTGATGATCATAAGCGGCGTGATCTCGGACACGTACGGAATGTTTCCGGCGATGAAGATCACCGAGCCGTACTCGCCGACGGCGCGGGCGAAGGCCAGCGCAAAGCCCGTCAGGAGGGCGGGCAGCAGCGTCGGGAACACCACGCGGCGGAAGGTCTGGAGGCGCGTCGCGCCGAGGCTCGCGGCCGCCTCCTCGAACTCGGCGTCCAGGTCCTCGAGAATGGGCTGCACCGTGCGCACGATGAACGGGAGGCCGATGAAGATCAGCGCGATCAAAATGCCGGCCGGGGTGAACGCGATCTTGATGCCGAACGGGTCGAGGAATTGGCCGACCCAGCCGTTCTTGGCGTAGATCGCCGTCAGTGAGATGCCGGCGACGGCCGTCGGGAGCGCGAACGGAAGATCGATCAGGGCGTCGACGAGCTTCTTGCCCGGAAACGTGTAACGGACCAGTCCCCATGCGAGGAGAAGGCCGAACACGACATTGATCGCCGCAGCCAGAAGCGAGGTTCCGAAGCTCAGCTCATAGGATGCCACTACGCGCGGGCCCGTTGCCGCGTCGAGAAATGCCTGCCACCCCATTCCCGCCGACTTGATGAATACGGCAGACAGGGGGATCAGGACGATGAGCGACAGATAGGCAAGCGTGAATCCAAGCGACAGCCCGAATCCCGGCAGTACTCTGCGCGCACGTGCGTATGCCATCGATCCCGTGTCCTAAAATCAGTGTGCAATCGTCAGAGCGACAATCACAGAGACCGAACACAGGAGTGCCGTCCAAGAGATGAGCTTCTCGAAGTCAGTCTGTTTCGATGACACTGGCACCGTCCCCTGGAGATAATGCTCTGCACCCTAGTTTCGTGTCCTTAGAACCAAAACGAAGAAGAACTGCGATCCTTATTCGATTTCGTGCAATAGCCGTCAGGTGGCCGGCCCCGTCACCACCAGATAGGCCGTTGCCTGAGAAGCGGCTGTGTTTTCAATTGCGTATGCGTTCGATGCCGCGAAGAGGATGGCGTCGCCCTCGGTCAGCGCCATAGGCTCCTCGCCGCCGACCACGACGGTCAAATGTCCCCGCGCCACCGCGAGGTTATGGCTGGTGCCGATCTCCGCAGCCGGAAACTCCTCGCGGTGTCCTGGGGCGAACGTCAACTCGAAGAAGCCCGTGGACCGTGACCGGTTTGCCGGCGATAGGCTCCGGCTCGCATAGCGGCCTTCGCTCGCCACGAGCACGCTCGCCCTGTCGCGGTGCAGAACAATTACGTTCGGCTCGCGCTCGGTCGCGACCAGGGTCGCGACGGGGACGCCCAACGCGTCGGCAACGCGCCACAGGAGGCTTACCGTTGGTACGCTCTTGGCCGTCTCGATCTGGCCTAGCATGGCGCGGCTTACGCCCGAAAGCTCCGCCAAACGCTCGAGCGAGAAGCCCTGTGCCTTGCGCAGGCGGCGCAGATTGGAGCCGACGATCGCGGGCACATCGCGCACGGTTGCTTCAGAGGTGCGGTGATCGCTCCCGACCTCCCTCTCGTCGGGTTCTGCTCTGGCCATGGAAATCGGGATCGCTGCAATCGTTTTCATGGCCGCTAATGTAGCGGCGGCAGAGTTTGAGCCGAACCAAGAAGAAATGCTGTCCTTATGAAGGAACCGAAATAGACGCCCGCGACGCAAAAAGGGCCGCCTTGCGGCGGCCCTTCCCGTTACCTGATACCGGGAGAAGCGTCGGGATCAGAATTTGATGACGCCGCCAGCAAACACGAGGTCGAGATCCTCGAGCGGGACGGAGCTCACTGCACCGGTCGCCACACCGGCAACCGTGTTCGCAACCGAGATATCGCCCTCGACGTGACGGTAGGACAGGTAGAGCGTCAGCGCTGCAGCATCGAAGCCCTGCGCAAAGCCGAACCCGTAGGATTCAAGGCCCGTCGAAAGCACAGCAGCGTTGTTTGCGGTTCCGGCAAAGGCGGAATTAAGCGTCCGCGTATTGGCACCGCCCTCGTAGTCGTAATACTCGCCGTAGATCGTCGTCTTGCCGAATGATGTCCACTTGCGTTCGATACCGGCCTGGAGTGCCCAGAACGTCTGCTCATCGTCGGGCGTGAGCGCCGAGGTGGCGAACAACGTCGTATCGGCGATGAGATCGTCCTTCTTGATTCCGGCGCCGAAGTTGACGAACAAGCCGCTCTCGACGTGAACGACACTGATAGAGCCGCCGAACTGATCGCAATCCGAGGTGTCGTTCTCGATCGCGGCGCACGCCGTGCTCGTCTGAGCCGCACCCGTATCGATCTTGCCGTAGCCGATACCCGCCGCGACCTTTAGGCCTGCAAACTCACCCTTGTAGCGGAGCGCGACGTCCCAATAGTCATCCTCTCCCCAAGTGGTGGATGCAGTGAAGCCTGCGAACTCCGGCGTTTGATAGGTCACACCGCTGAATTTGCGCTCACCGTCGCCGGGCTGGTCGCCGTGTACGCCGATGAGACGGCGGTATTGATAGTTTGTGCTGAGCGCCCCGTCGGTTCTCCGCAGGCTGAGGCCAAGACCGGTGTCCTCGACGTCCGCATACTTCGCGAAGTCGGCAGTCTGAGTCTGGTTGATCTCGGTGATCTGGTCGGTGGCGGTCGCGCCGAGCCCCACTATCACCCGGCCGAGCTTCTTGTTGTCGAGGTACCAATGCGCGTCGCGCAGATCCTGGCCGGTCTCGCCGAGCGCATCATCCTGCGTAAAGCGCTTCGAGTTCGCGGTGCGGATGCCGATCTCAAGTCGATAGCCCGCCGACCAGTCTCCGTCGATCTTGGCTTTGCCACGGAAACCGATACGGGTGCGCGCGTTATCGTTCGTCACCGAGTAGACGTTGTCCTCGAACCCATCATCCCAGTACAGGAGACCCTGGTTCACCTGGCCGTAAACTTCGAGCGAAACCTTGCGGTTGCCCTTGCGTGCCGTGGTCGCCTCAAGCTCCGCGATGCGCTCTTCGAGGTCGGCGCAGCAATCTCCCCCGAGATCCGCTGCGAACGACGTCGGCACCATACCGACAGAGACGAGCAAACCAGCCACAATCGCGGCGAGTTGCCCCCCATGTCCCTTCAATCCCCCAACCATTACTCTCTCCGCTATGTTGGATGCTGTTCCGCTATAACATATTGATTTAAATAGATTTTCCTGTATTCGCAGGCCAGACTCAAGACCGATTATGACAGTGGCATTACAAATCTCAGTTGTGTTGCTGCGATGCACCGCCAGTGTGTACGCGCTTCTGGTATATTGTATTCCAGTTAGGCGCGACTCGCAACGCTTTGATGCGATCCACGCAACTCGCCGTAATCACGTGAGAAACCTTGATGTGTGTGAACGCTGCTGTGGCCGCGGCCGGCATGGTGTTGCGCAGGCACCGAAGCGCTCGGCTTCCCCCTCCGCTCCGCCTCCCGTTGGGAGCCGTGGCTCGCGGGACCTCTCGACTGTGTCAAGCCGGGCGCCAACTGCTCGAGCAAGGTCAGGCCAAGGGGCCAGGGGCCGTATCCTGATTCGGCATTGATGTGCCCCGATGCCCCGAGATCCACGAGGTCAGCACCCCATAGGTCCGCGAGCTCTGCCGCACGCTCGAAGCGCAGCCATGGATCGTTGCGAGAGGCGACGATCTTCGCAGGAAACGGGAGCGGCCGGACCGGCAGCGTATCGGCGATGCCGAACTTGTCGGGATCCGCCGGCGCGACGAGCAACGCGCCCGCGATGCGCTCACTCAAGTCGTCGGCTGCCTGCACGGCGGCGAGTGCACCGAAGCTGTGGGCCGCGATCAGGATCGGGCCGGGGCGGCGCGAGATCTCGCGGCGGACGCGGCCTGACCAGTCGGGGAGATTGGCGCGTTTCCAATCCGCCTGAATAACGCGGATGGCATCGGATATCTGAGATTCGAACCAGGTCTGCCAATGGGCGGAACCGCTGGAGTTCAATCCCGGAACGATAAGCGTCGTCGTCATGGATGATGATCCTTCAAAGCGCCGTCTGTCGAACTGAAATGAGGCTCAAGCGTCGGGGCGAGCTTCAACAGAGGTTCGATTTCGAACAGGCTGTCTTCTCAGGATGAGATTTCGCAGAGAGGCGGGCGGCGGCGAGAACGTCTGCCGCAACGAGCGTCCAAATCATGGCCAGCACCGCTGCGGCTGCGCTTGTCAGAAAAACGATGTCGGCCATGACCAAGTCTCCGGGAGCTGGCTCGGTGCCGCCGCCTTCGCGCTCCCAGGAGGAAAGAGCAGGCAGAAGGCGGCGGACCGTCTATGCGAGAGCGCTTAGCTCTTCGAACCGTAGATCTGATCAAACACGCCGCCGTCCTTGAAGTGGACCTCGGTCGCCTTCGCCCAGCCGCCGAACACGTCGTCAATGGAGAACAGATCGATCGGCAGCAGCTGCTCCTTGTACTTGTCGGCGTACTTCGGATTGCGCGGACGATAGAAGTGCTTGCCGGCGATATCCTGACCCTCGTCGCTGTAGAGGTAGTTCAGATAGGCCTCGGCCAACTTGCGCGTGCCCTTCTTGTCGACGACCTTGTCGACGACTGTGACCGTCGGCTCGGCGAGGATCGAGATCGAAGGCAGGACGATGTCATACTTGTCCGGACCAAGCTCCTTGGTTGCGAGGTGCGCCTCGTTCTCCCAGGAGATCAGCACGTCGCCGATTCCACGCTCGGTAAAGGTGGTCAGCGATCCACGCGCGCCCGAGTCGAGCACTTTCGTGTTCTTGTAGATCTTGGTGACAAGCTCCTTAGCCTTGTCCTCGCTGCCGCCATTCTGCTTCAGGGCATAGCCCCAGGCGGCGAGGTAGTTCCAGCGCGCGCCACCCGAGGTCTTCGGGTTCGGGGTCACGACCTCCACGCCTTCCTTGCCGAGATCAGCCCAGTCCTTGATGCCCTTCGGGTTACCCTTGCGAACGAGAAACACGATCGTGGACGTGTACGGCGCCGAGTTCTGCGGCAGGCGCTTCTGCCAATCGGCGGGGATCAGGTTACCTTTCACGGCGAGTTGGTCGACGTCGCCGGCAAGCGCCAGCGTCACGACATCGGCCTCGAGGCCGTCGATGACCGCGCGGGCCTGCTTACCAGAGCCGCCGTGGGACTGCTTGATGGTGACATCCTCGCCGCCCTCGGCCTTCCAGTGCTTGATGAAAACTTCATTGTACTCCTTGTAGAGCTCACGCGTGGGATCGTAGGAGACGTTCAAAAGCTCAACGGCAGAGGCTGCCGCAGAGAGACCGGCGAGGCTGGCCGAGAGGCCGAGCACAAGCGCGGTGCGACGGGAAAAACGGGCTATAGACATTTGGGAAAATCCTTTTTGGTAGGCTTAACCGATGCCAAAGCCTAAGCGCCGAACCCGTGGGCACGAACCAAGAAGAAGTGCTGAGCTTATGAATGCCATGCCTACGATATTGACCGCTGGAGTCGCGCGAACCGCTCGGTTGGCGCATTATTTTTCTACGGCTCAGAGATGCTGCTCTTTGCGCTTGCGCGAATTCCTTCGATCACGGAATGGCTCTCGCGCAGCATCGCGGATACGCCGCCGCTATCCCAGCTAGGTGCAATGCTTCTCAGTTCTTGTTGTTTGACGGTCGACAGCGACCACGGCTTGATGGACATGCGACGCGATCCTGCGCCGCCGCGGTGATTTCGAGGTTCACTTGCGCCGCGTCATCAAACGCTAAGGAGCAGCCACATGAGATTCCCGATTCCGGCGCTGCCGGTCCACAACGTGTCCCGTTCCTCGCGTCGGTGTTGTTGCTGTTGTTGAAGCGACTTGCGGGCCTATCCGCCCGCTCCTGCAACCCCATCCAGCATTAGCGAGTTGAGCCCGCCGATACGCGGGAAAGGACACATCATGTCAGACGCATTCATTATCGAAGTCGCCGACGAGACCGCCGGCATCGTCGTGCGCCAGGGTAGCGAGAAGAGCTATCGCTTCCACGCTTCTCTTCCGCGCTATTTCCCTCTCGACGGCAAGATCTTCTCGGCTCCTAGGGATGCCGAGCGCGCGGCGCTCGCGCAGTTCGGGCGTCCGTCGAAGCAGAAAGCGAGGGCTGCATGACCCCCATCGCGCCGCGCAGAGCCCTGCTCCGCACGGCGCGAGGGCCTCGGCGTTTCCTCATCCACGTCTCACATCGCTCACACCACGCACGCGACTGAACGACTCCCTGGACCTCGGCTATCCATCCATCGACGTCTGGCCGACGGTTCTCCTAAGGCCGGTTTGCGCGAGCGAACCGGCCTCTTTTCCAATCAAGGTTCATTTCGACGTTCACTCAAGAAGGGTCACACTATGAAAAAGTTCCATGGTTTGCTTCTCGGGCTCGGACTGGCCGTGCTCTCACCGGTCGCCGCTCCGGCCGCCGAAACCACGCTGCTCAACGCCTCCTACGACGTATCGCGCGAGCTCTATAAGAACATCAACCCGGCGTTCGTCGCGTACTGGAAAAAGGAAAAGGGCGTCGACGTCACCGTCAACCAGTCGCATGGCGGCTCCACGAAGCAAGCGAAGTCGGTCGCGGAAGGGCTCGAAGCCGACGTCGTCACGCTCAACCAGGCGACCGATCTCGACTTCCTCGCGGGCAAGGATGTGATCGACAAGGATTGGAAGTCCAAGTTCCCGCACGATGCCGCGCCGTACACCACGACCAGCATCTTCATCGTGCGCCAGGGTAACCCCAAGGGCATCAAGGACTGGAACGACCTCGTGAAGCCCGGCACATCGGTCGTCATCCCTAATCCGAAAACGTCCGGCAACGGTCGCTACACGTATCTCGCAGCGTGGGGCTACGCGCTCGAGACCGAAAAGAGCGAGGACAAGGCGCGTGAGTTCGTCTCCAAGCTGTTCGCCAACGTGCCTGTGTTCGACGGCGGCGGTCGCGGCGCCACGACGACGTTCACGCAGCGCGATGTCGGCGACGTGCTCGTCACGTTCGAGAACGAGGTCGCTCTGCTCAAGACCGAGTTCGGCGACAAATTCGATGTCGTCTATCCGTCGCTCAGTATCGAGTCAGCGCCGCCGGTGGCCGTCAACAACATCATCACCGCCAAGCGCGGAACGGCAGAGCTGGCGAAGGGCTATCTCGATTTCCTCTACACGCCCGAGGCGCAGAAGATCATCGCCGCGCAGGGTTTCCGTCCGCGTGACGCGGCCGCTCTGGCGGAAGCCAAGCTGCCCGCCATCAAGACGTTCAAGGTCGAGGAGCTGATCGGCAGCTGGGCCGATGCACAGAAGAAGCACTTCGCCGACGGTGGCGTCTATGACCAGATCACCGCAAAGAGCAACTAAGCGCGATAGCTCTAGGGGAGCACCGCGGGCCCGGTCCTGTCTCGTACAGGTCCGGGCTTTTCATTGCGCGGAATTTGCTCAGCACTTCTTCTTGGTTCGCCGGAACGCGCGCAATTTCTAACATTGTTGACGATTTCTCCGCCATTCCGTCCGAGAGGCGCATTCCCGTGAGCTTGAATATCGATCGCGTCGTCACCGCCTTGAGAAACTCGCGAAGCGTGCTTCCCCGCACCGCCGACAAATCGGGCCGCGTGCTCCCGTTGCCGTCGCCGCGTGCCGTCGCAGACGCGGTAACGGACCTGACGTCGGCGCTGTTCCCGCGCCGGTTCGGCGGCGCCCGCGCGAACAGCAACGAGGCGCTCGACTACTTCGTCGGACACACGCTCGGCCGGGCGGTCGATGCGCTTCAGGCGCAGGTCGTCCGCGAGCTTGCCTTCACGGCCTCGCTCTCATCGGACGGCCTTGTCGATGCCGAGCAGACCGCGCAGTCCATCGTGCAGGAATTTGCCGAGGGGCTGCCCGTCCTTCTCGAGGTTCTCTACACCGACATACGCGCCGCCTATGACGGCGATCCGTCCGCAAAGAGCCAGGACGAGGTTCTGCTCAGCTTTCCGGGCGTGCGAGCCATCATTCATCACAGGCTCGCGCATGCGCTCTACAAGCTCGATCTGCCGATCATCGCCCGCATCGTCGCGGAAAGCTCGCATTCGCAGACCGGCATCGACATCCATCCCGGCGCCGAGATCGGCGGCAGCTTCTTCATCGATCACGGCACGGGCGTCGTCATCGGCGAGACGGCCATCATCGGTGAGCGCGTGCGGCTCTACCAGGCCGTGACGCTCGGCGCCAAGCGCTTCTCGGTGGACGAAAACGGCGCGCTCGTCAAAGGCCAGCCGCGCCATCCGATCGTCGAGGACGACGTCGTCATCTATGCGGGTGCCACCATCCTCGGACGCGTCACCATCGGGCGCGGCTCCGTGATCGGAGGCAACGTCTGGCTGACGCGAAGCGTGCCTCCCGGCAGCAACATCGTGCAGGCGCAGGCGCGCAGCGATGTGTTCGATGGCGGCGCCGGGATCTAGCGCGGCAGCTCGGAATCAAAATCTTCCATTGACGCAAGTTACGCAATAGTTCATTCGTTTTTATGTAACTTTGGGGTAAAATATTCTCCAATATAGCAGATAATGAGGCTAATATGGCAGACGAGGATCAAACAGCGTTAGGCGATATTGCAGCTAGGCAATTAGCCAATGCGACCAAAACCGTTCCGCAAATGCAGAGCATCACCCCCCGGTGGCTCGTGCATTTCCTCAATTGGGTTCCGGTCGAAGCCGGCATCTATCGCGTGAACCGCGTCAAGGACGAGAGCAGCGTCGAGGTCGACTGCTCGCTGCGCGATGAGCGCATTCTGCCCCAGACCTTCGTCGACTACGTCGAGAACCCGCGCGAGTATCTGCTCTCCGCCGTCAACACCGTGCTCGACATCCATACGCGCGTTTCCGACCTCTACTCGGTCCCGCACAACCAGATCAAAGAGCAGCTCCGCCTCACCATCGAGATCGTCAAGGAGCGGCAGGAGAGCGAGCTGATCAACAACAAGGAGTACGGCCTCCTTGCCCACGCCGCGCCCTCGCAGAAGATCAAGACGCGCACCGGCGCGCCGACGCCCGACGACCTCGACGAGCTGATCGCCCGCGTGTGGAAAGAGCCGGCGTTCTTCCTCGCGCATCCGCAGGCCATTGCCGCATTCGGCCGCGAGTGCACGCGGCGTGGCGTGCCGCCGCCGACCGTCACCCTGTTCGGCAATCCGTTCATCACCTGGCGCGGCATTCCGCTCATCCCCTCCGACAAGCTCGAGGTGAAGAGCGGCAAGACCAACATCCTCCTCATCCGCACGGGCGAGTCCAAGCAAGGCGTCGTCGGACTCTATCAGCCTGGACTGCCCGGCGAGCAGAGCAAGGGCCTTTCGGTCCGCTTCATGGGCATCAACCACAGGGCAATCGCTTCTTACCTCGTTTCGCTTTACTGCTCGCTTGCAGTTCTGACGGACGATGCGCTCGGCGTACTCGAGGGCGTCGATGTGGGTAAGTACCATGAGTACAAGTGAGATCCCCAATCCGGGTCCGGATCCGACACGGCTCAATCCGGCACTCGGGGGAGTGGGGCTCAGTCCGCAAGGGCTCAGCCTGGGATACGGCCTGCCGGACGAAGCCTCGCTGACGCGTCTTGCGAACGAGATCTTCTCGTCTCCGCCCGGCGCGCCGGCGAGCGTGTTGCCTGGTGTGCCGGCTGCTACGCCACCGCACGGCTTCTCCCCGGACATCTCGGGTGCGGATCCGACGCGGATCACGCCGTCGCTCGGCGGCGTGGGCCTCAGCCCACAAGGGGTCGCTCCGGGGTACGGGTTGCCGGACGAGGCTTCTCTTGCGCGGCTCGCGCACGAGGCCGTCTCGTTTGCGCCCGGCGTGTCGGCTGGAGTCTTTCCGGGTGTCCCCGGCTCGCCTGTCGTCGCGCCACCGCAAGTGCTGGTGCCGGATGTGCCTCTCAACACGCCGCCGTCGCACGGCACGGTGCCTGGCCCGACCGGCATCCCGCTTCCCTACGCGGCGGAGATCCGGGCGCTGCTCGGCCCCGCCCCTGCGCCGGAGGCGGAGCACAAGATGGAGCTCGTGCCGGACATCCCGCTCAACGGCACACCGCCGTCGGCAGGAACGGTCGCGAACTCGCCGGCCTCTACGTCCGTGGTTCCGCTGCCGTACGATGCTGATCTCAAGGCACTGCTCGGCGAGATCTCGGGGGAAACGCGCGCGCTCGATCCGACCGGCGGTGTCGGCTCGTCGCTTTATTTCCTCAAGGATCTCGGCGGCGGGCATCCCCACGGGACGGGCGGCATCAGCGCTCCGGGGGCGCGTGGGCCGGGCATTCACTCGGACTTCGCGTCTCCGCATCCGCCGTTCGACGTGAATGCGATCCGGCGCGACTTCCCGATCCTCGGCGAGCATGTCAACGGGCGGCCGCTGGTGTGGCTCGACAATGCGGCCACCACGCAAAAGCCGAAGGCGGTCATCGATCGTCTGGTGCATTTCTACGAGCACGAGAACTCGAATATCCATCGCGCGGCGCACGAGCTGGCGGCGCGATCGACGGATGCCTACGAGGGAGCGCGCCAGAAAGTCCAGCGCTTCCTCAATGCGCCGTCGGTCGAAGAGATCGTGTTCACGCGCGGCACGACGGAGTCGATCAACCTCGTGGCTGCCACCTTTGGCCTCAAGCAGGTGAACGAAGGCGACGAGATCGTCATTACGCATCTCGAGCATCACGCCAACATCGTTCCCTGGCAGCAGCTTGCACTCGCCAAGGGCGCGAAGCTGCGCGTGGCTCCGGTGGACGACCGCGGCGTCGTGCTGCTCGAGGAGTACGGCAAGCTCCTCAACAGCCGAACCAAGCTCGTCGCGTTCACGCAGGTCTCGAACGCCCTCGGCACCGTCACTCCCGCCAAACAGATGGTGGAGATGGCGAAGCAGGTGGGAGCGCGGGTGCTGCTCGACGGCGCGCAGTCGGTCTCGCACATGAAGGTCGACGTGCAGGATCTCGGTCCCGACTTCTTCGTCTTCTCCGGACACAAGCTGTTCGGGCCGACGGGCATCGGGGTGCTGTGGGGCAAGAAGGACCTGCTCGACAGCCTGCCGCCCTACCAGACCGGCGGCAACATGATCCAGGACGTCACCTTGGAGCGGAGCATCTTCCACAATGCACCGAACCGCTTCGAGGCCGGCACCGGCAACATCGCCGATGCGGTGGGCCTCGGCGCTGCGATCGACTACGTGGAGCGGATCGGCCTCGACGCAATCGCGTCCTATGAGCACAGCCTGATCGTGTATGCGACCAAGCGACTGCTCGAGGACGTGCCGGGGATCCGGATCATCGGCACGTCTCCCGAGAAGGCGGGCGTGATCTCGCTCGTGCTCAAGGGCGTGCCGAGCGAGGAGGTTGGCGCACGGCTCAACAAGTACGGCATCGCCGTGCGGTCGGGCCATCACTGCGCGCAGCCGATCTTGCGTCGGTTCGGACAAGAGACGACGGTGCGCCCGTCGTTCGCGTTCTACAATACCTGCGGAGAGATCGATCTCCTCGTGGCCGCGCTGCGGGAGATCCAGAGCGACTCAGGGCAGTCGTACCTCTGATTGCAGCAGACAACCAGGAAACGGCGGCTTCATGAATGTGAAGCCGCCGTTTCATTTGCGTTGGCAGGTGACTGCACCGGCTGCTCCTCGTTGGCCAGCAGCAAGAGCAGGTCAGCGTGACAAGGCTCGCCCGTCTTGCACCAGCACGCGAGATTCTTGCCCTTGAGCTCATGCAAATGCTCGCGCAGGAGCGCGAGGCCCTTCAACGACGTCTTCAGCCAGTGGCTGTAGGCATCGGCGGCCCACGCCTTGCCGAGATACCGCTGATGATCGTACGGGAAGGGATTGCCCCACTTGCTGCCGCGACCGACGTAGACCGTGTCCGGCGGCAGGCGCCAGCCTTTTCTCACCTTGCGCTGAATGCGCCGCGGCTTCGTCACCGCTCCCTCCGCCGATCCCCAAGCGGGGCAAGGCTACGAGACTTCGGCGCGCGGCAAAAGACCGTTACGTCCGCGCATCGACAGCAATCATTTCTGTTGTTGCAACAGCACGCCTGTGGTGATGGCCGCGATCATGGCCGACGTGAAGGCAATCGTTCCGGGCGCGGCGAGCGGGACAGATACCAGCGCCGGTCCGGGACAGAAGCCCGCGAGGCCCCAGCCGATGCCGAAGACAGCCGATCCGGCGAGGAGCTTGCCATCGATCGGCGCGTCGGCGGGCGGAGCATGGAACGCCGTGTCGGCGAGCGGAGCCTTGCGGCGGCGGCGCACCAACCAGAAGCCCGGCGCGGCTACGCCGATGGCGCCGGCCATGACGAAGGCGAGACTCGGGTCCCATGTGCCGGCGATGTCGAGAAAGTTCTGGACCTTCGCCGGGTCGACCATGCCGGACAGAATCAAACCGAGGCCGAACAGGAGCCCGGCACTTAGCGAGCCAATCACGCCCATGGCCAGCCTCCCAGGACGTGACGCAGGACATAGACGGTGACCACGGCTGTCGCCATGAAGATTGCGGTCGCAGCGATCGAGCGGCGCGACAGGCGGGCCAGACCGCACACGCCATGGCCGCTCGTGCAGCCGCGTGCCGCGAAGACGCCACCGCCGACCAGAAGGCCCGCGGCGACGGCAAGGCTCAGGCTGCCGGTGACGGTCTGATGCACTGCGCCTCCCGTTGCGAGAATCCAAACGGTCGGTGCAGCAAGGAGGCCAATGAGGAACGCGGCGGCTTCGCGCGGCGCGCTCGCGCCGTAGGGCGGGAACAGGCGGCGAACGATGCCGCTGATGCCGGCGATGCGCCCAGTCACCAGAAAGAGCAATACGGCAGATGCGCCAATCAGGGCGCCACCCGCTAGGGACGCCCAGGGCGTGAAGTCGGTTGGTGTCATCGTTGGTCCTCGATGCCGCGAGGGTTCGACCGCCCCCCTATTTGAGGGGCACCTCGTCGGCGCCGAACTTGTACTTCACACCAAGCGTGGCTTCAAACTGATACATGCTGATCGAGATCGTCCGGTCGGGGTCATGCCCGACATAGGTCGGCAACTCCGGACCGCGCACGGTTTCCCCGGGCGCGTAGAGCCCTGCGAACTCGACGGACCATGCCTTGTCGAGCCTGTATTCGAAGCCTGCCGTGATGTGGTGCTGGACCACGGCCGGGGCGAGAATATTGAACTGCACGTCGCGCGAGGAGATCGGGTTGGTCGCATACGAGTATCCGGCGCGCAGCGTCAGGTCCGGCGACGTTCGCCATTCGACACCGAGCTTCACGACATCGACATCATCCCAGCCAAATCCGGGTCCGTTGTCGGTCCCGAGCTGGTTGCCCAAGAGGATGTTCGTCGACGGATTGGCAATGGAGGCAACCGAGCCGAACCAGATGTGGCGATAGTCCGCCAGCAGCGTGATGTTCGGCGTGGCATCGATGGCGATGCCGGCCTGGATGCTCGCAGGGATGTCGAAATCGCCCTGCTCGGCGAACAGGCCGCGATACTTGTCGAACTCCTCAGACCAGATCGGCGTGTTGCCGGCAACGCCGAGGCGCACGCCGGGTGCGACCGCCCACTCCACGCCGCCGCGCACGCCAAAGCCCCACGAGATGTCCGTTCCCGGATTGGTGAGCGAGTCGTCGTCGATCGAGTTGCCTGCGAACGCGCCGAGGCCACGGATCTTGATCTGCTGGCGGGCGAGGATCGGCGCCACGCCGACGGAGACGCCGGGGGCCACCGTTTTGGCGAAGGCAACCGACAGCAGCGCCTGCTGGAGGTCGACACCGAGTGCTCCGCCGAGGAAGATGCCGTTGCCGAATATGCCCCGGTCGACTGCCGGATAGTCGGTATTCATGCCGCCGCTGCCGTAGACGGAGACGCCGATCACATCGACGAACGGATTGGGTGCGAGACGATAGCTGGCGGCAAGGTTGGGCACTGCGAACCAGTTGGTGTCGCTCTCGACGGTGCCGGCGGGCGTGAACGTGAAACCTCCCGCAGGCCCGCCTTCGAACTCACGGCGCGGGCTGAAGGCGGACACGGCGGCCGTCACCTCATTTCCGGAGTGCACGAGGCCCGCAGGATTGAGCGAGATGGCTGTCGAATCGCGGCTGTCCGCAACACCCGCGCCGCCCAGCGCCTTGTGGCGGGCTCCGTACCCGTGCTGGAAGTAGCCTTCTGTCGCCTGCGCTGCTGACGGCAGCACCAGACCTGCAACAAGGATAGCCATCGCCGACCTCGGCCGCGACACGCAACGCGCTGACATGTAAACCCCCACGTAAAAATCCCCTACGTGGCGGGATGCTAGGGTTGCGGGTGCGGCGCCCGAACGAAGAAGAAGTGCGGAGCTTTTTCAGATTCGAAGCGGGACTGGGCGCGCGTCATCGTCGCGACAAAATATGCGGCTCACTGAGCGCCGCCTTATTAGAGAGGAGATCAAATGGTGCGGATTGCGTCGTTCTTCTTTGCGGTCGTTGCGGCGGGTATTCTGGTGTGCGGGATCAGCCACGCGCATGCCGCTCCGCGCTTCAAGGCGGTCGCCTTTGACTACTTCGTGATCTTCAATCCCAACTCGGTGGTGCCGGCGGTGGAGAAGGTGTTTCCGGGGAAGGGCGCCGACTTCACCAAAGCATGGCGCGCCAAGCAGTTTGAATACTCCTTTCTCCGTTCGATAACCGGACGGCACGAGGATTTCTTCAAGGTGACGGAGGATGCCCTGGTCTATACGGCCGCGGCGATGAAGCTCGAGCTTTCGGCCGATGCGAAGCAAGAGCTCATGAATGCGTACCTAACCCTCGAACCCTGGCCGGACGCCATCGAAGGGCTCAAGAGGCTCAGGGCCGCCGGCGTTCGCATCATTACGATCGCGAATTTCAGCCCGCATATGCTCCGTGCCAATGCCGAGCATGCGGGGATCGCCGATCTCTTTGACGACCTGCTCAGCACAGCGGCGAACCACACGTACAAGCCCGATCCCCGCGCCTATGAGTTGGGCGTCGCGAGGCTTGGACTCAAGAAGGAGGAGATCGCCTTCGCCGCATTCGGCGGATGGGATGCCTATGGCGCCGCAAGCTTCGGGTATCCGACCTACTGGGTCAATCGCTTCAATCTTCCCGTCGAGATGCTCGGCATCGTCGCCGACAGGACGTCGAGCGACTTTGCCGGGCTCATCGAGTTCGTGCTGAACTGATCCGCTTCAGCCTCACGGTGCCGGGAAGAGATCGCTCGTGAAGTAGCGCTCGGCTGACGAAGGCGCGAAGGTGACGATCGTCTTGCCGGCGAACTCGGGGCGATGCGCGACCTTGAGGGCCGCTGCGATGTTGGCGCCGGTCGAGATGCCGCCGGGAATGCCCTCGAGCTTCGCGATACGGCGCGAGGTCTCGAACGCGGCGTCGTTTGAGACCGTGATCACCTCGTCGATCAGCTTGGTATCCAGCACGCCTGGCACGAAGCCCGCGCCGATGCCCTGGATCTTGTGCGGCCCCTTCTGGCCGCCCGAGAGCACCGGGCTCGCCTCCGGCTCGACGGCGATGACTTTCAGTCCCGGAATACGCGGCTTCAGCACGCGGCCGACGCCCGTGATGGTGCCGCCCGTGCCGACGCCCGCAACGATGACGTCGACCTTGCCGCCGGTATCCTTCCAGATCTCCTCGGCCGTCGTGCGCTCATGCACGAGCGGGTTGGCCGGGTTGTCGAACTGGGCCGGGATGACGGCATTCGGCAACTCCTCCGCCAGCTCCTTGGCGCGGGCGATTGCCGCGCCCATGCCGCCGGCTGCCGGCGTCAGCACCAGCTTGGCGCCGAGGTGCGCTAAGATCTTCCGGCGCTCGACCGACATCGATTCCGGCATGACGAGGATCAGGTCGTAGCCGCGGGCGGCGGCGACGAAGGCGAGCGCG
>CAZDUD010000028.1:0-37414 GCA_964508485.1 uncultured Hyphomicrobium sp.
GAGGAGTTCTCCGACATCACCCGCCGCATCGTCCCCGCCGAGGCCGCGGAGTAGGCTCCCCATGACTGAAACCATGCCGGAGACGTCCCTGCGCGTGCCCTCACGCCGCGTCGGACAAACCGGCGTGGAAGACACGACGCGCCTGATTCCGGAGGAGACGCCCGTCGCGCTCGTCTACGACGGCTCGACCCATGCCGTCATGATGGCGACGCCGGCGGACCTCGAGGACTTCGCCGTCGGCTTCTCGATCACGGAGGGCATCGTTGCCGCCCGCGCCGAGATCAGGGAGCTCGAGATCGCCGCGCACGAGAAGGGCATCGAAGCCCGCATGTGGCTCGTGCCCGCGAGCGGGCGCAAGCACGTCGAGCGCCGCCGCCGTATCACCGGACCCACCGCGTGCGGCCTCTGCGGCGTGGACAGCCTCGACGCCGCAGTCCCCGCCCCGCGCAAGGTGAGCAACACGGCCACGGCAACGCCTGCCGAGGTACAGAAGGCGCTCGCCGCCATGCAGCCGGCGCAGACGTTGAACGTCGCGACGCGCGCCGTGCACGGCGCCGCCTTCTGGGACGCAGCCGCCGGTGCCATCGCCTGCGTGCGCGAGGACGTCGGACGCCACAACGCGCTCGACAAGTTGGTCGGCGCGGTGACGACAGCCGGGCTCGATCCGGCCAAGGGCTTCGTCGTGCTGACGAGCCGCGTCTCTGTCGAGATGGTGCAGAAGACGGCCATGCTCGGCGCCGAGATCATCGTCGCCGTCTCGGCTCCGACCGCGTTGGCGCGCCGCGTCGCCGAGGAGGCGGGCATCACGCTGATCGCCATTGCACGGCCCGACGCCTTCGAGATCTTCACCCATCCCAACCGCATCAAGCTTGCCGCGCGACCTGGCGACGGCGACCGCCAGGAGAAGACGCATGCACTCCCCTAACGCCACGCTCGTCCGCATGGCCAACGACATCGGCAAGTTCTTCCACCCTCAGGGTGAGGAGAAAGCCATTGCGGGCATCGCGAACCACATCAAGATGTTCTGGGAGCCGCGCATGAAGAAGCAGATCTTCGCGCACCTGGACGAGGGTGGCCAAGGTCTCGACCCGCTGCCGCTGAAAGCCCTCCAGAAACTCAAGGCCGATATGCACGGCTTCTCAACCATGGCAGAGGCGAAGGCGGCGGCGGAAGCGATTGCCCTCGCCGATCCCATCCCGCAGCCTGCTCAGCAGCCGAAGGCCAAAGCCTCCGGCAAGCGCGCACGCACCTGACACGACAGTCACGCGACAATCCGATGTGATTGCACCGTCTCCCTAGGTAGGGGCGAGCGTTGACGCCTGCGCGTAGGCCGCCGACAGTATCCATAAATCTCGGAGGCATTCGATGATCGCTCGTTCACACACCGTGCTGGCGCTCGCGCTGGCCGCCATTCTGGCTCTTCCGGCCGCAGAGACCTTCGCCGCCGAGCGCCAAATCGTTGTGACTGCCGTCGAGCCCAAGGGTGGCGTGACGGTCGACAAGGAGCCCTTTCCCGAGACACCGCTCCCCGAGGGCGCCGGGTATGTGCTGAAGAAGCCCGACGACAAGGGGCGCTGGGAGATCGCGGTCTACGTCTTCGAGCCGCGCCAGATCTTCGTCGACGAGGGCGATCAGGTGACGCTCGAGTTCGTCGGCATCAATGGTGCGAGCCACCCGATCACGATCGACGCCTATGGTCAGTCGTTCGAGCTGAAGCGCGGCCATGTGAAGAAGGTGACGTTCACCGCCGACCAGCCGGGCCGCCACAGCATCATCTGCTCGGCCCACCAGCCAACCATGACCTCCGAGCTGATCGTGGCGCCGAAGAAGTAGCACCCTCTCCCCGCAAGCGGGGAGAGGGGACTAAGCCGCCGCCGGCCTCTCCGCGCCGGTAGGCGGAGGTCCGAGCTTCTCCAGCTCGTCGTACTCCGCATCCGTGTAGACGCGCGAGCGCGTGAGGAACCGCACGCCCTCCGGAGCTTCGAGCGAGAAGCCCGAGCCGCGCCCCGGCACCACGTCGATGATGAGGTGTGTGTGCTGCCAGTAGTCGAATTGGGCAGCCCCCATGTAGAACGGCTGCCCGCCGATCTCGCCGAGATAAACGTCCTGCGCGCCGACACGGAATTCCGGTCTAGGATAGCACATGGGTGCCGAGCCGTCGCAGCAACCGCCCGACTGATGGAACAACAGCGGCCCATGCAGTCCTTCGAGCTTCGCGATCATCGCCAGGGCTTCCGGCGTCGCCGTCACACGCTCGACCATCATGACCTCCCTTGAACGCCCGCAGCGCCCTTATGTCGGAACCTTCTCGCCGGACGGTACCACAATGGCGAAGATGTCGGCCAATGCCGTGAGCGCGCCGTTGTGCACCGCCGAAGCCGGCAGCTCGCCGCCGAGTGGATTAGGCAGTGCGCGAGTCGCGGTCGCGTTGCCGACCACCGTCGTCCGGTAGCCGTGGTTGAACGCGGCACGCGCCGTCGAGTTCACGCACACATGGGTCATGAAGCCGGCAAGCACAAGATCGGTGACACCGAGCCGCTTCAGCTCCGCGTCGAGATCCGTGCCCTCGAATGAGGAGGGATACGCTTTCGTGATGACTTTCTCGCTTTGCGCCGGCGCGACGACGTCGGCGATCGCCCCGATCGGCGCCTTCGTATCGTAGGGCGTACCCGGCCCGGCATCGTGTTGGATGTGAATGACGGGCGTCCCGGCGTCACGTGCGCGTTTGAGCAGCTTCGCACATTCCGCGAGCGCCGGCTCCACACCCTCGAGCTGCATGATCCCTTCGCGATAAGTCTGCTGGCAGTCGATCAGCACCAGCGCCGATTTGGAGAGCGGCGCCGGGGTGTCCGGAAGCGCGAGGAGAGAGCGCAGCGTCGGGCGGGCATCCGTCATCAGGGACGTTTCCTTGTGCTTGTTTCTTTGTTGTGGGCCAAAAGAAAAACAGCGCGGCCTTACGGCCGCGCTGCTTCGGAGGGAACCGGATCTGACGAACCTGGCCGGGTCCGTCGAGATCCTTTCTTAGAAGAAGCCCAACGCCTTCGGGCTGTAGCTGACCAGCATGTTCTTGGTCTGCTGATAGTGGTCGAGCATCATCTTGTGCGTCTCGCGGCCGATGCCCGACTGCTTGTAGCCACCGAACGCCGCGTGCGCCGGATAGAGGTGGTAGCAGTTGGTCCACACGCGGCCCGCCTGGATGGCGCGGCCGAAGCGATAGGCGCGGGTGCCGTTGCGCGTCCACACGCCGGCGCCGAGGCCGTAGAGCGTGTCGTTGGCAATGGCGAGTGCCTCGTCGTCGTCCTTGAAGCGCGTGACCGAGACCACCGGCCCGAAGATCTCTTCCTGGAAGACGCGCATCTTGTTGTTGCCTTCGAGGATGGTCGGCTTGACGTAGTAGCCTTCCGCGATCTCGCCATCGAGGATGGCGCGCTCGCCGCCGGTCGCAACCTTGGCGCCTTCGTCACGGCCGATCTTGATGTAGGAGAGGATCTTCTCGAGCTGGTCGTTCGACGCCTGCGCGCCGATCATGGTCGAAGCGTCGAGCGGGTGCCCCTGCTTGATCTTCTGCACGCGGGCAACCGCGCGCTCCATGAAGCGGTCGTAGATCTTCTCGTGCACGAGCGCGCGCGACGGGCAGGTGCAGACCTCGCCCTGGTTGAGCGCGAACATCGCGAAGCCTTCGAGCGCCTTGTCGAAGAACTCGTCGTCGGCGTCGGCAACGTCGGCGAAGAAGATGTTGGGGCTCTTGCCGCCGAGCTCGAGCGTGCAGGGAATGATGTTCTCCGACGCGTACTGCATGATGAGGCGGCCGGTGGTCGTCTCGCCCGTGAACGCGACCTTGGCGATGCGCTTGTTCTGAGCGAGCGGCTTGCCGGCCTCGATGCCGAAGCCGTTGACGACGTTGAGCACGCCGGGCGGCAGGATGTCGCCGACGAGATCCATGAGAACCATGATGCTCATGGGCGTCTGCTCGGCGGGCTTCAGCACCACGCAGTTGCCGGCGGCGAGCGCCGGAGCGAGCTTCCACACCGCCATCAGCAGCGGGAAGTTCCAGGGAATGATCTGACCGACGACGCCGAGCGGCTCGTGGAAGTGATAGGCGACGGTGTCGTGATCGATCTCGGCGATCGAGCCTTCCTGCGCGCGCACGCAGCCCGCGAAGTAGCGGAAGTGATCGACGGCGAGCGGAAGGTCGGCGGCCGTCGTCTCGCGGATCGGCTTGCCGTTGTCGAGCGTCTCGACCATGGCGAGCAGCTTGAGGCTGCTCTCCATCTTGTCGGCGATCTTGTTGAGCAGGAGGGCGCGCTCGGCAGGCGAGGTCTTGCCCCAGGCGTCCTTGGCCTTGTGCGCGGCGTCGAGGGCGAGTTCGATGTCCTCGGCCGAGGAACGGGCCACGTCGCACAGGGGCTTGCCGGTGACCGGCGTCAGGTTGGTGAAGTACTGTCCTTTGACGGGAGCGACCCACTGGCCGCCGATGAAGTTGTCATAGCGGGGGCGAATGCGGATCTGCTGGGAAAGTTCGTTAAGGGCCTGTTGAATCATCAGGTTTTTCCTCCATGTGGGGATAAATCCCAGGTGTGCGCCGGGACGCGCGCCCTGGTTGTTCTTGGGTTTTGGGTAGCGTGCTGCTTAATTAGTGAGATGGGCAAGTTACGTCTATTCGTCAAAGGTCCTAGGCCCGCTGCGAAAAGACTGTGATCCGGATCAAGGCGTCCTTCTGTCGGCCGGGAATGTGAGAAGATTAAGTCACGGCCAATGGTCCGCTGGACATGCTTTTCGCAGCCCCGCAGCCCCCTCCGCTGCCTCTCCCGGCTGCAAGAGTTGGCCGAAATGCTGAAAAGTTATCCTTGATCCCCTTGGGATCTCGGAGACACTCGACGGCATGGGCAATCGCGAAAATTTGACTGCCCGGCGCCCGGAGCGCGGGGTGTTGCAGTGGCTGGGCCTTGCCGGTCATCCGAGCGGTCTCGGCGTGCTGTTCTTTGCCGAGATGTGGGAGCGGTTTTCCTATTACGGCATGCGGGCGCTGCTTGTGCTGTTCATGGTCGCGCCCGTGGCCGAAGGCGGCCTCGGCATGACCGCCGCCGAGGCGGCGCTGGTCTACGGCAACTACACGATGGCCGTCTATCTGCTGGCGATCCCCGGAGGCGTCACAGCGGACAAGTTCCTCGGCCCCTGGCGCGCCGTCATCATCGGCAGCCTGGTGATCGCTGCCGGTCACTTCACGCTCGCTGCCGCCGGCACGGCAGCCTTCTTCGCGGGGTTGGTGCTGGTCGCCGTAGGGACCGGCTTCTTCAAGACCAGCATCAGCGCGCTTGTCGGCTCCCTGTACGGCCCGCGCGACACCCGCCGCGACGCCGGGTTCTCGCTCTTTTATATGGGCATCAACGTGGGCGGCTTCTTCGCGCCGCTCGTGACGGGTTTCCTGGCCCAGAGCCCGGCCATGAAGTCATGGCTTGCCGCACGCGGCCTGGATCCGCTGGCGAGCTGGCACTGGGGTTTTGCCGCAGCCGGCGTGGGGATGCTGGCAGGTCTCGCGGTGCTGCTTCTTTTCGGCCGCGACCTTCGCGGTTTCCCTCCCCCCTTGTGGGGGAGGGCAAGGGAGGGGGGGAACCCGGAGCATCTGTCGTTGGGGCTCCCCCCACCCCCAGTCCCTCCCCACGTCGAGTCGAAGACTCGCCTTCGGCGAGATGGGGAGGGGGACCGTGGCGCGTTCGGTCCGGCGCTCACGCTCGCGGCGGTGCTCGCCGGAACGTTGGGCCTCATGGGCCTGATCATGCTCTCCGACCGCGAGGGCTTCGAGCCCCTGCGTTGGATCTATGTGCTGGGTCCCGCCGCACTCGCGCTGTGGTTCGGACTGTCCAAGGACGACGAGCCGCGCCGCTACGGCGCCATGTTCGTGCTGCTGATCGGCTCCATCCTGTTCTGGGCCATCTTCGAGCAGGCGGGCCTCACCATCGCGCTGTTCGCCGAGCACCTGACACGCGCCGAGATCGCCGGCTGGGCCTTTCCCTCGGCCTGGTTACAATCGCTCAATCCGCTGTTCGTGATCCTGCTCTCGCCGGTCTTCGCCGCGCTCTGGATGAAGCTCGGCGACCGCCAGCCGTCGAGCCCGGTGAAGTTCGCCATCGCGCTCGCCTTTCTCGCGCTGTCGTTCCTGCTCATGGTGCCGGCCGCGATCCTGACGGCCGAGGGCCGCATCAGCCCGCTGTGGCTGGTGGGATTGTTCTTCCTACAGACCACCGGCGAGCTGTTCCTGAGCCCGGTCGGCCTGAGCACGATGACCCAGCTCGCGCCGAAACGCGCGGTCGGTTTCGTGCTTGGCATCTGGTTCCTGAGCTTCGCGCTCGGCAGCAAGCTCGCGGGCGTGCTCGGCAGCAGCTTCACCGCCACCGACGCGAGTGCGCTCGCCTGGAGCTTTGCCTGGCAGGCAGGCCTCGCAGCCGCGGGCGCACTCGCCTTCTTCGCGCTCACGCCCTGGATCAAGCGCCTGATGGGCGGCGTAAGATAGCTAGCGCGCCGCGTTGAGGCGCTCGAAGCCGGCCTCGAGATCCGCCGTGAGATCGCCGACGTCATCGAGCCCGATATGCAACCTAAGCGCCGGTCCTTCCGCGGTCCACGCCGTCGCCGTCCGGTAGCGCGTAGGATTGAATGGCACGATCAGGCTTTCGAAGCCACCCCACGAATAGCCCATGCCGAACAGCTCGAGCCCGTCGAGCATCGCCGCGACCGCCTTGCGTGGCGTGGGCTTGAGAATGATGGAAAAGAGTCCCGAGGCGCCCGTGTACTGCGCCTTCCAGAGCGCGTGTCCCGGATCGGTCGGCAGCGCCGGATGCAGGATACGCTCGACCTCGGGCCGCCCTGCGAGCCAGCGCGCCACCTCGAGCGCTGAGCGCTGGTGGCGCTCGAGCCGAACCGCCAGCGTCCGCAAGCCCCTGAGGCCGAGATACGTCTCCTCGGACCCCGGGCATCCGCCGAGCGTTGCCCGCGTCTCCTCGATCAGCTTTGCTGTGCGGGCGTTTGCGGTGATCGCGCCGAGCATCGCGTCCGCGTGCCCGACGATGTACTTCGTGCAGGCGTTGATCGACACGTCGACGCCGTGCTCGATCGGCCGGAAGTAAAGGCCCGTCGCCCAGGTGTTATCCATGAGCACGGCCGCGTCGCGCGCCCGCGCGGCCTTGGCGATGGCGCCGACGTCCTGCACCTCGAAGGTGAGCGACCCGGGGCTCTCCAGGAACACGACGCGCGTGTTGTCCTGGATGAGGTCCACAATACCCGCGCCGACGAGCGGATCGTAATAGGTCGTCGCCACGCCGAGCCGCGCGAGGATCGTGTCGCAGAACTTGCGCGTCGGCTGGTAAACGCTGTCCACCATCAACACGTGATCGCCCGCCTTGACGAAGGCGAGGATCGCGGTCGTCACCGCCTGATAACCCGATGCGGTGAGCAGTGTCCGCTCGCCGCCTTCGAGCTTCGAGATCGCTTCCTCGAGCGCGGCGGTCGTCGGTGTGCCGTGCCGCCCGTAACGGAACGCCTGCTGCTCGTAGGCTTCGAGCGCGTCGAGCGTCGGGAACAGCACCGTGGAGCCGCGGTACGCGGGCGGGTTGACGAAACCGTGCTGCCCCGCAGGGTCCCGCCCCGTATGCAGGATGGAGGTCGCGGGATGGCGGGACTTGCCCAAGCCTTTTTTCGGTTTTGTCATGGATCAGAATCCTTGGCCTGGAGGGGGGAGCGGGCCCATGCGCATGAAGCGCCCTTTGACGCAACTTACAACGCCGGTCAAGGGCTTGACCCTGGGGACACAACGCGGGATGTGTGACAGCGGAGGCGCGCCGAGCTGCGGCCGGCAAAGGGGGCGCGGTCTTCCGTATACCACATGACGTCGCGCCAGCGATTGTCGGCGAGGACGGTACACGACATAGGCGCGGGGTGCGCGAGACGTGGTGGCGCTCTGCGACGTGCCGCCATTGAAGTTTGTTCTCGATACGGAGGCACGTCACGTGTGGGCTGATCGCCGAAGGCCGGTGTGTGGGCGAAGCCGTCATGGCGTGGTCCCATCGAGCGGCTTGGTCGCGCTGGCGTTTGCTCTTGCGGCATTCGGCTTCCTGACCTTCGAGGCGCACGCCGCGACACTGGACGACGTCCATGCGCGCGGCCACGTGATCTGCGGCGTCACGGAAGGCATGCCGGGCTTCGCAGCTGTCGACGCGGATGGAAACTGGACCGGTCTCGACATCGATTTCTGCGGCGCCGTCGCGGCTGCCGTGCTCGGCAATAAGGACGCGGTCAAATACCGTGTCGTCACGCCTGCCAACCGCTTTCAGGTGCTGGCCGACGGAGAGGTCGACGTGCTGCCGCGCGCCGGAGCGCGGACCCTGTCGCGCGATACCGAGCTCGGCGTGCGTTTTACCGACACCCTGTTCCACGACGGTCAGGGGTTCCTGATCAAACGCGGCACCGCCGTGGCCAGCATTCTCGAGCTGTCGGGCGCCTCCGTCTGCGTGATGACGGGCACCACGGCCGCGCAGGCGGTGCAGACGTTCTTCCAGACCCGAAAGATGCGCTTCCAGCTCGTTGCCTCCGAGCATTGGAGCGACGCCGTGAAAGCTTATGCGAGCGGCGCCTGCACCGTGTTGACGGGCGACATCACCGTGCTCGCCGCCGAGCGTAGCCGGTTCGAGAAGCCGGGCGATCATGTCATCATGCCGGAGCTGGTCAGCAAGGAGATGTTGGGACCGGTCGTCCGGCAGGGCGACGAGCAATGGTTCTCCATCGTGCGCTGGACGCTTGCCGCTTTGATCGCGGCCGAGGAGCTCGGCATCTCGCGGGACAACGCGGACGCGCTCCGCGCGTCGTCTCCGAACGTCGACATCCGCCGCTTCCTCGGGCTCGAGGCCGACCTCGGGCAGGGCATGGGGCTCTCGCGCGAGTGGAGCTACCAGGTCGTCCGGCAGATGGGCAACTACGGCGACCTCTTCGAGCGCAATATCGGCCTTGGCGCGCCGCTGGCCCTCGAGCGTGGGCTCAACAACCTGTGGACGCGGGGCGGGCTGCTCTCGGCAGGTCCGCTGCGCTGATACAAGCGCGCTCGAGAACAGGAGACCCGTACGTGACCGTGATCGCCGCAGCAGGACTTCTGGCCGCCGCCGTGATCGAGATCAGCGGTCTCCCCGCGCTCATCGCGCTTCTCGTGCCGGTCGTCGTGCTCGTGTTCGTGATCGTGCGCCTCGGTCGCAGGCAGCCCTCCGAGCCGCCGCCGGAGCGGAAGGCCGAGACGCTGCGCGCCATTCCCGGCGAGGCCATCGTTGCAAAGCCCAAGACGGTCGAAGAGAAGCCGCAGCCTGTCGACTGGGCCTTGCGCATTCGAAGCGCCGAGGCAAGCGACGATCAGGCCGCCCTGGCCGGGCTCTATCTATCGTTCGCGCAGACCGAGATTGCGGAGGGCCGCACCGAGAGCGCCGCCGAGCATCTGCGCTCGAGCGTGCGCGCGGCCGCGAAAAGCAGGAATGCGGCGGTTCAAGCAGAAGCCCGGCTCGAGCTTGCGGAGCTTGCGCGCGCTGCCGGCGACCTCACCACGGCCTGCGAGCACTGGCAGCTCGCACGCGCCCTGTTCCGCGAGTTGAAGCAGAATGTTCGTCTCGGCGAGACCGAGACGCTCATGCAGAAACACGGCTGCCCGACCGACTGGGTGCTGAATGACTTCTGACTGCGCTGCTCCGCGTTCTTGGCGAAGCAGCATTGTCGCGCCGCAAGCTCATTCCTTCCCTTCCACTCCAGTGCTCGTTCCAGCCGCAGCGCTTCCGCTTCGCGTTACGGCCGGCGGAGACCATTTTCCGGTGAGCGCGTCGGACTTGGGTCCGTAAAGACGCATGGTGAGATTGAATGGTCCGGTCGGCGCCGGCAGCCAGTTGGCTTCCTTGTCGGCGCCCGGGCTCTGGTTCTGGAAGTAGAGATCGAGAGAGCCGTCGGCGTTGAGCTTGAACGGCATCCAGCTCGAGACCGCGAAGCGGTTGAGCGGGTTCGCGACCTGGAAGCCCTCGGTGTCGTAGAGCGTTACCGACCAGAAGGCCGACACGGGAGGCGCGTCTCCCTTGGAAAAATGAAGGACGTAGTTGTTGGTGCCGTCGAGTGGCTTGCCGGTGGAGTCGCCGAGGTTCAGCGGGTAGATCGCATCTTCGGGGAGGTTGGCGCCGAGACCCATTTGCGCAACGAGCGCGCGCTTCAGATAGTAGTTCCCATAGACGCCCATCGTGTCAGTGTTCATCGACCAGCCATTCGCGACGCGGGCCAGAGTCGGAACTTTCCACGCCATGAGTTTCTGCGCTTCGGCCGGCGCACCTTCTAACGCTTGCTGAACGGCGGGATCGAGGCTGGCGATATCAAAGCTCCTTCCGGGCTCGATTCCGATCCGCTTCATCTGAGCTACGATTGGTTGATCGGTGATGTGCGGCGGATGCACCTTGAGCAGCTCGGCGGCGTACGTGAAGTAGGTGTTGGCCGCCATCATATCGACCTGACGCTTCGGCGGCGTCTTCATGTCGATGCTGGGGTCGATCTTGACCTCGATCGGTTTGGGCTCACTGCCCCACTGCGAAAGCGGCGTGATCTTGTAGCCCGCCTGGATTTTGTGGACGGCATCATAATCAGGCGGCCCGTCCGTCTTGGTGCGGCCGATGATCCAGACGTAAGGCGTGGGTGCGTCGATCCGAGTGATGCCCGCTGGAACCGCTCCGGTCCAGCCGGGTGGCGTTACGATGAAGTGACCCGCCTGCGTTCCGGTGGTTCGTGACCCGGGCGAAGCAAACACGTTGGTCCACATGTCGAGCATGGGGAGCAGATAGTAGCGACCGTTCGTGTCGGGCGCAGACACGACCACCGGCTCCTTGGTGAGATCGAGCCATGCGCTCGAATAGAGCGTGTCGAAGTTGGGCCGTACGACGACCCTCATATCGGCGGTCGGAAACGTTTTGACGTTGTTGAACAAGTTCATCGGTCCGCCGATTTCCGATTTTCCGGCTTCGATGTTCGTGAGTTGCTTGCGCGTGACATCCATTGTGATCAGCGGATAAAAATAGATGTACGCGTCGCGTGCGATGCCCTGCGCGTCCTCGGGAGTGACGGTCTCGGCGCGCGGTGCGGTGTTCAGCATGAACGGCGTGAGACTTAAAGTGGCCAGTAGAACACTGCCGCGCAGCATCCTGGCTTTGAGAACGGACATAACGGACATAACGTCCTCCCTTAGGGTTATCGGCGGGAACACGGCGCTCCCGCCTCAACGTGATCGGTGGCAGTCAGTGCAGAGTAGGAAGGTGTTTGGGCCAAGCGCCCTACCGCTCGCGACGACGCTTGAGGTCGTGCGCGAGTCACATGATCTGGCCTCCGCGAGGGTCTCGCGATGACGCGCAGGCACCTGGAATGGTGATTTCGGAGACTGAGCCGGAGGGATGTTTGCGGTTGCCGCAGGGCGCGCTGCAGTTGAGCGCTTGAGAATCGCATCCCAGCCTCCAGCCAGGTGCGGCAACTCCCCATGGGCCGGTACCATATCAGACCGTCGCAAAATAAAAACCCTTTGTGGTCCTTAGTCGGATAATTGGCTAACGGCGCAGTTCTGCATAGCAGTCAAAGGGACCACACAGCCTGTCCTCGGGGGAAGTCTGATAGATGGAACCACTGATCGCTGAGAGCGCGGAGCAAAAATACGCTCAGGGGTAAACCGCGCATTAACGGGCAAGCTCGCTCGGAAGCGGGAAGCGGAACCCGTAGTCTCGAACGATGCGCTTGTGAGCGGACGCGCTAGTTCATCACCAGCTCGACCTGCGCCGTCTCGCCGTTGGCGAGCGTGATGTCGCGCTGGAACTGACGGCCTTGCGACTTGGCGACGACGGTGTAGCTGCCCGGCGCAAGGATGTGCGTCGGCAGCGCGCCGACGCTTTCCTTGACCTCGTTGCCCTGCGGGGTCTGGATCGTCCACTGCGTATCCGGCAGCGCCTCGCCGCCCGCGCGCTGCACGAGCTTGAACGTGGCCTTGGCCGCGGAGTGGGTGACAGTCGCCTCGGTGAGCTTGCCCGCTTCGACCGTCACGTCGCTTTCCACGACCGCATTGCAGTCGCCGTAGGTTGAGACGATGTGATAGATGCCGGCGTTGAGGCGGATGATGAGGTTGGGCCGCGCCGCCGACAGCACGAGCTTGCGGTTGTCCGTTTGATCGCGGTCGGAATAGATCGCGTAGCTCACGGTGTTGCTCGCCGCCTCCGCGCCCGATACGAGCGCCTTGACGCGCAGCCCGCCGGCATTGAGCACAAACTCTTCGGTGGGCGGCTCCGCGCTGCCGGCCGTGACCGATACCCGCCGCGTAATGTGCGCGCGCCCAAGCGCGGCATTGACGATGTAGTCACCGACTTTGAGTTTGAAGACGGGGCGCGCGTCCTGCTTGGTCGCAACCAGCGTGCTGCGCGAGTTGTCGCCGGGTGGATGCCAATAGACGCGCCAGACGAGGCCGTCCTCGATCTCCTCACCGTCCGCCGTGAGACGCGCGACCATGCGCACATGCGACGTCTCCACGGCCTGCTCGTCGTCGCTTTGCGGCGCCCCGGGCTGCTGCGGCGCGCCTTGCCCCTGCAGGCCGGTGAGCCAGTCGGCCGGCGACTGCGCCATGGCGGGGCCCACAAGACCGGCAATGGCCAACGCGATCAGCAGAGGCCCGATCCGGCCCCAACGGCGCACCTTGGATGTTCCAGCCAGTGTCATGTTGCGAGACTGCGCGTTTGCCTGAGAGTCGTCGAGTGGATGGGATGTCGCCACTAGGTCGTGGTCGAAGTGTGGCGCGCCGCGCGGCAGCAGGCATGGC
This sequence comes from uncultured Hyphomicrobium sp., assembly GCA_964508485.1. Lineage (GTDB taxonomy): Bacteria > Pseudomonadota > Alphaproteobacteria > Rhizobiales > Hyphomicrobiaceae > Hyphomicrobium_C. The sequence goes on from CAZDUD010000028.1 coordinate 12,848, forward strand.
GTGGACAAGATCAGGGCCGCCCCACCGTAAGTTGCCGCCGCTCGCCGGATTTCAGGTCGAACGCCTGCTCCGTCCGCGCGTCCGCGCTGTCGCTCAGCAGAACATAGCGGCCGGGCGCCAGGCGGACGACTCCGGCGCTACGCCCCGAATGCATGACCGTGCGCCCGTTGCTGTCGGTGATGCGCCACCGGCGTCCCGCGCCACCGCCCGCATCGACGGACACCTCACCCTGCTCGAACTTGAGCTGCACATTGCCGCCGCGGCCGTTCGTGAGGTCGATCACACCCAGCGACTGCACGTTGAGGCCCATCACCTCGGCCTCGACCCGGTAGCGGGCCGGTGGAAGCCGGAACGTTCCGGTGGTCCCATGCGCGCGGGCGAACTCACGTGACTTGCCGTCCTCACTCAGAATGCGGATCACGATCGGATGCTGCGTGCCGTTGTTGCCGGCAGCGGCATCCGCTTGCGTCACGTTCACCGTGATGGAGACGAGGTTGAGCGATGCGACGTGCTTGACCGTCGCACCGCTGCCGAGCGCGACGCGGTCGTGTGACTCAGCCGCTCCCGAGCGCGCAGCCACATAGTAGGTTCCGGCAGGCAACGTGAAGACTGCCTGCGGATCGGCCGAACGCGCCACCTCGCGCCGGCCTTGAGGAGAATCGGGATCGTCCTCCTCGATCGTGTAGACCACCTCGCTGAGCGGGTCGCCGCCCGAGGCGGAGACCGCGCTGAGCTCGAGCCGCCCCGTGCCCAGAACCGGGCTGACATCGACGCCCGCGCCCGCCGCAAGCGTCACGTCGGATGTCTGGCTCGCAAGACCGTCCTCGACGCGCACGAGATAGCTCCCGGCCGGAAGCACGAGTTGCGCCGCGCCGTCGCGGCCGATCCAGACCGGCCGTTGCGCGGCTTCCTCCTTGGCGAACACCGTCACCAGTGGATCTGAAAGCGCCGTGCCGCCACGATCGGCCTGCGCCTTGAGGTTTAAGACGCCCGCATTGAGAGAAAGCTTGGCCGCCGTCGGCCCCTCGGACGTGACCTCGAGCGTCTCGCGCACCGAGACCTGCCCGAGCTTGGCCTCGACCACATAGGAGCCGGGATCGAGATCGACCGCGAGCTCGCGTGTGCGCACCTTGGTGACCGGTGCGTCGGGCGCATCCGCCTTGGCGATGGTCCAGTTGAGCGCCGCCCCGAGCGGCTTTCCGCTGGGCGTAAGTGACGCCGAAAGCCTGAGGCCCGGCGCGCCGACAGGGGCCGGCGGCGTCGCGGCTTTCGGTGTTGGAACCGCGACTCCGGTCGCGGGATCCACCCGCTCGAGATTTGCGAGCGTGAGCGACTCGGTGATCGCGTCGGCGAGTTGCGCGGACGTTTGCGCCACGAGCGACTTGCCCCCCGTCGCATTGCCGACACAAGCAAGCCGCGGCGCATCGGCCGGGTCGAGCCCGAAGCTGATCAGGTACAGCCGGACCTTTGGATTTGCCGCGGCGATATCGGCGGCCGCCTGGCAAGGGTCCTGCGCACAATTGTCGACGCCGTCGTGAATGACGATGACGCTGCCGTCAGTGTCCGCAGGGATCTGGCTGGCAGCCTCGCGCAGTGCAAGCGACAGTGGACCCTTGCCTTTGGGGTTGAGCTTGTCGGCGATGGAGAGGATGCGCTCCGGCGGACCGGCCTCCGGCGGCGCCAGCACCTCCACATCGCTGCAGTCGGCACGGCGCCGCTGTCCGAAGGACATGAGGCCGAGCCGCACGCGCGGTGAAACCGTGGAGAGCGACTGCCGCAGCGCCTGACGCGTGAGATCGAATTTCGAGGGACGCTCGGTGCCGATGTTGCCCCACATGGATCCCGACCCGTCGAGGACGACGATCGCCGGGCCGGAGCCGGCATCGGCCCCTGCGGCCGGAGCGAGAGGCAGGGCAGCTGCCAGCAGCAGCAGGAAGGCGAGGGGACGGCGGACAGGCATCGGGCGCTAAGATCCGGTTTCCTGAAAGGCGACGGAAAGATTGTAACAGGGCCGCCTTTGCGTTAGCGAGGCCGGCAAAGTCTCATGTCATGGAAACTTGCGCAATGAATGACGTCCTGCTCGAAGCACTCGAAACCCGCCGCTCGGTGAAGGCGGACCGGCTTGAGGCGCCCGCTCCGACCGGCGCGGAGCTCGACCGCATCCTGACCATCGCCGCGCGCGTCCCCGACCACAAGAAGCTGGTTCCGTGGCGCTTCATCATCTTCGAGGGCGAGGCCCGTGCCGCCGCAGGCGAAATTTTCGCTGCCGCTTGCCAGGCGGAGGAGAAGGATCCGCCCTCGCACGTGCGCCTCGACACGGAGCGCGCCCGCTTTCTGCGCGCGCCCCTTGTCGTGGCGGTGGTTTCGCGCGTTGCAAAGCGTCCCGGTGCGCCCGAGTGGGAGCAGATCCTGTCGGCCGGCGCCGCCGCGTTCAATCTCTGCCTCGCGGCCAACGCATTGGGCTACGGCACGTCCTGGCTGACCGAATGGATCGCCTACAGCCCTTATGTGCGCGAGAAGCTGGGTTTGTCGGAGAACGAGCGCATCGCGGCTTTCATCTACATCGGCACGCCGATGGAGAAGCCCGAGGAGCGCGACCGCCCCAAGCTTGCCGACATTGTCACGCGCTGGACGCCTTGAGACCGGCGTGCTTCCGTTTGTGCATCGCGGCGAATTAACGAAAGTCTGCCCGCGGATTGCCCATGCAAGTGATTTGCCGGCGAAGGGAGTCAACCCGCACCCCGCCGGATGGAGGGATGCCGTTATGTATGCGCATCCCGGCAGGCCCGGATAAATTGTCCGCGGCAGGCAGAAGCCGTTGATAATAAGGTATAAATACTCGCATCCGGTCGGGACTGGGCACGCGGTGGCGTTATGCCGTAGATAACGCTCGAATTTCCGCTCAATCTTGTGATGATTTGGTCGAAGTTTGTGTTTGATTCCAATCGACTTCGCGGCGTCGTCCCTTGAGCGGGAGTCGGTCGCTAGAGGGAAGAATGCCGATACGCGCGTCGCGCCTTGATGAGATGCCGGATAGCGAGCTGCTGCGCATGCGGTTCTGCGATCTGCCGTTGCATCTTAAGGGATCGGTGGTCGAGGAACGCGCAAAGCAAGTGTTCGATGAATTAACCGCGCGCGGCATTCGTTTCCGTCCAACGATCTGGATTGCCGAAGAATGGTATAATCCTGATGGAGTCGTTGGCTTCGCCATTCCATTCTACCTTCTGCATCCGCGACTGATCCGCCTCGAGCGCAAGATGATGTTGGAAGCGGAAGGCGCATCCCTGACTGAAGCAATGTGCATCTTACGTCACGAGACCGGCCACGCCGTTGATGAGGCTTTTCGGCTGAGCGAAATGCGCGAGTACCGGCAGGTATTTGGCTCGCCGCAACGCGCGTACCCGAAAAACTATATCGCGGATCCCGACAGTCGCGACTACGTTCATCATCTCAACGCATGGTATGCGCAGTCTCACCCGGTCGAGGACTTTGCCGAGACCTTTGCCGTCTGGTTGAAATCGGAAAGAAGCTGGCGGCGGATGTATCGCGATTGGCCTGCATTGGAGAAGTTGAAGATAGTCGACGCGTGGATGCGCGAGCGTGAGGGCGTGCAGCCCGCGATCAAGCCGAAGCGCGTGACGGACGAGGTCAAGAACTCGACGCGAACGCTCGGTCAGCACTATGACGAGAAGCGCAAGTTCTACGCCATCGACGCCGAGGATGAATTCGACGGCGCGTTGCAGCGCATCTTCCATGAGAATGGAGACGGCAGGCGCAAGCGCTGGAACCAGTCGGCCGCGGGTCTCTTGGCGTCACATCGCACGCGCTTGCGCAGGCGCACCGCCAAGCCGCTCGGCGTTCCCGCCTACGTTGTCGACCAAGTGTTGCGCCAGCTCGTTCACCGCGCCAGGATTTTGAAGTTGAGACAGACACGGCCAGAAGCTGAAACGGTTGCAAAAGTCTCGAAGCTGGTGTCTCGGGCGACGGTTGCAATCCTCCACAATCGGCCGCGGTTGCCGCTATGAACATAAACATCCCGCGCAGGCCCAGAAAGAAGCTCACCGTCGTTCTGCTGACCGACGAGCGCTTGGTGCCGGCTGGCGAGCTTTCGGACTACAGCGAGAAGCAGCGTTTGCTGCGAAAGGCGGAGTTCGACGTCAAGCGCGCCGTCGAGACCCTCGGGCATCAGTTCATCGCCGTCGGATTGTCGAACGACCTCTCGACGCTGCGCGGCGCCATCGATGCCCACAAGCCCGACATCGTCTTCAATCTGGCGGAGGACTTCGGCGGCATCAGCCACTTCGACCAGCACGTGGTGAGCTTCCTCGAGCTCTTGCGCCAGCCGTACACCGGCTGCAACCCGCGCGGCCTGACCATCGCGCGCGACAAGGCGCTGACCAAGAAGATCCTGGCTTACGACGGTCACAAGGTGCCGGAGTTCGCCATCTTCCCGATGCGCCGCATCACGAAGCGCCCGCCCACGCTCGGTTTCCCGCTCATCGTCAAATCGCTGACGGAGGAGGGATCGATCGGCATTTCGGGCGCTTCCGTCGTCTACGACGACGTCAAGCTGCTGGAGCGCGTGGAGTATATCCATCGCACGGCGGGGTCAGCGGCCGTCGCAGAGCAGTTCATCGAGGGGCGCGAGATCTACGTCGGCGTTATGGGCAACGAGCGCGTCACCGTCCTGCCGCCATGGGAGTTCTTCGTCGAGAACAGGCGCGAAGGCACGCCGCTGATCGCCACCGGGCGCGGCAAGTGGGACCCCGAGTATCAGGATCAGGCCGGCGTCATGACCGGCCCCGCCGAGATCAACGAGAAGCTTGCGACCAAGCTTGAGAAGCTGTCGCGCGAGATCTATCGGCTCTTGGGTCTCAGCGGCTACGCGCGCCTCGATTTTCGCGTCACGGAGTCCGAGGACGCTTATCTCATCGAAGCTAACCCGAACCCGCAGATCGCCGCGGACGAGGACTTCGCCAGCTCCGCGGAGCATGCCGGCATCGCCTACCCCGATCTCATCGACCGGATCATCCGCTACGGCATGATCTACAATCCAGGCCGCATGATCGTCTGACGCAAACCGGTGCCGAAACAGGGCGTTGCCTTCCGCGCCGGGGAGGTTTGCTACCGTTACATACTGGGTCCGCTGCGCCCGGTCTGCCACGCTCCGCCCATGCTGGGATGCGAGGCCGCCCACGATAGATGCGCACGTGGATGTGTGCATGACCTGACCCCGTTCTTCCCGGCGAAACCTGCATAAGGGAGGACGTGACATGACAGACACTTGGATGCGGCTGCTCGCCGCGATGCCCGCGACCGTTCTCGCGCTTGGGATCACCGTGGCCAATGCCGGCAAGACGATCGAGGAAGCAGGCGTGATCGTCTGCGTGAGCGACAAATGGGATGAGAAGGAACCGGAGAAGGGCCACAAGCTGGTCGACTACGCAGGCCGCTGCGTCAAGGTACCGGACGATTCCGCCGCGGCGAAAACGACGGAGGCTTGCGAGGGAAAATATGAGTACAGGCCGGATGGAAGCTGGACGGGCAGCGGAACCTGTGCCGCCACGCAGAAGGCTGGTGATACCATGACCATCACGTGGGAAGAGGGCTCGAGCCTCAAGGAAAACACCTACAAGGCCACGGGCGGTACGGGCCGGTTCAAGGACGCGGCCGGAGGCGGCACTTACAAGTACGATCAACTGACCGATACACTGTTCGGCGGCCGCTATAACAGCAGGTGGGAGCTGCCCTGATCAGCGCAGGTCCCTCAAGGCACAGGCAAAAATCCAGCCACATTGCATGAGCCGTCTTGCGCGCGTGGAGACGGCCACACCCCGCCGCCGATAAGTAACCACGACGACGGCGGATCATTGCGCCGGCCTGCGCAAAGTTGCATGATCAGCAACGGATCTCCTCGGCCTTACGCGAGCATACTGGGGCCATTTTAAAGGGGACCGGATTTTCCAAGACATCAGAGGGGTCGCGTTCCGGGCGCGGCCCTTTTGCAGGGTCCGCAGCACTGGATCTGCCGACGCCGCTGCTCTGAGCCGTAGGGCGTCTCCACGCGAGCAGGAACTCGGTGCAAAGGGAGCGACGCTCATCGAACAGCCGGGGTCTTCCGGTTCCGGCTCCTTTCTGGAGGCTGGTCATGTCGCGCGTATCAATCACTGCGATCTTGGCTGCAGGTGCGGTTGCCGTGGGAGGCATCGTGCTCGCGGCGCAAGACAAGTACGCGGTTGGAGTGCCCGGGCTCGCATTCTCCGAGGTCAGGGGCTACGAGGATTGGCAGACCATCTCGATCAGTCAGACCGAGGACGCGGTGGCCCTCGTTCTCGGCAACCCGGTGATCATCGAGGCCTACCGGTCCGGCATCCCCGGCAACGGCAAGCCGTTTCCCGATGGCTCCAAGATGGTGAAGATCCACTGGCAACCGGCAAAGAGCGAAGCCGCGCCTGCGCCGACGACTATACCGGGTACCCTACGTGACGTGGACGTCATGGTGAGGGACAGCAAGCGATTTGCCGACACCGGCGCATGGGGATACGTCCAGTTCAACTATGATGCCGCATCCGACACGTTCACGCCGTTGCAGAACGACACCACGTGCGGGTTTGCGTGCCATACGATCGTTGAAGCGAAGGATTACGTCTTCACCGCCTATCCCAAGAGATAGCCGGGGCTGGAGCGCGGATCGTCTGCGCGCTCTCAATACCGGAACTGCTCGGCCAGAATCCGCTCGTCGAGGTTATGACCGGGGTCGAACATCATGAAGAGATCGATCGTGCGCGCCTGCTCGATCTCGACGCGGACCACGTTGCGCAACTCGTGCGCGTCGGCGACCGCGCTCACAGGGCGCTTATCGTGCTCGAGCGCGGCGACGCTGATGCGGGCCTTGTTGGGCAAGAGCGCCCCGCGCCAGCGGCGGGGACGGAACGGGCTGATGGGCGTGAGCGCAAGCAGCGGCGCATTGATCGGCAGAATCGGCCCGTGCGCCGAGAGGTTGTAGGCCGTCGATCCGGCAGGCGTCGCAACCAGCACGCCGTCGCAGATCAATTCCTCCATGCGTACCGTGCCGTCGATCGAGATCCTGAGCTTCGCCGCCTGGAAGGTCTCGCGGAATAGCGACACCTCGTTGATGGCAAGCGCCTTGCTGGCCTTGCCCTGCGCGTCGTAGGCGACCATCGCCAGCGGATGTACGCGGCTGATCTCCGCGTCCGCGAGCCGCTCGAGCAGGCCGTCCTCGCGGTATTCGTTCATCAGGAAGCCGACCGATCCCCGGTTCATGCCGTAGATCGGAATGCGGTCGTTCATGTACCGGTGCAGCGTCTGCAGCATGAGCCCGTCGCCGCCGAGCGCGACGATGGCGTCCGCCTCGCGCGGATCGACCGATCCGTAACGCTCGGAGAGGCGCGCGAGCGCCTCGCGCGCCTCGGCGACCTCGCTCGCCACGAAGGCGATCTTTTCGAACTTGCTTTTTGGTTTGGCCATGACGATGCGGAGGGGGCCGTGTGGCACAGCGGTTGGGACTGGTGTCTCTGAAGCCCAGAGCGTGAATGTTCCGAGCGATCGAAAGCATTCACGCTCTGGCCGGGCTGGCGCTATCCTGCCGAGAGCAGGAGACTCTCGAAGCCCGGAACCGGAGGCTCGCCTACTTGCAGGAAAACGACAAGGCCGTTCTCGTCTATTCGACGTTTCCTTCGCTCGAAACCGCCGAGGCAGAGGGGACCCGGCTCGTCGACGCACGGCTAGCCGCCTGCGTTAACATTCTGCCGGGAATGGTTTCGATCTACGCCTGGGAGGGCCAACGCCACCGGGACGCCGAGGTGGTCATGATCATCAAGACGCGCGCCTCGCTGGCCGACCGGGTCGTCGCGGAGGTGGGGAGCCGCCATCCCTACGAGACGCCGGCGTTGCTGATCCTGCCCGTGGACGGAGGATCGGACCGCTATATCGGCTGGCTTCTCGCGCAGACCCAAAGCCTGCCCGCCCATCCGGCCACGGAAGACTGAGGAGCTTACATGCGCCCGAGCGGATGCTGGAACAGGTGCTGCACCTGACGATACGAGCTCTTGTAGCGCGGGCGCTCGCGCGTCTTTGCACGGGCGGAGGACTTGCGCGGCTTCACGGTTTGAGGCTCGGCGACCGCATCGGTATCGAACGACGAGGCCGCAACGTCGTGCTTCGGTGCAATCGAAAGCTCCGGGGCGTCTCCACCGTCCGTCGCCTCGAGCGCGGCTGTGCGTGCCGGCATATCGGACGGCGCCGTCGTGCTGGTCACGCGCGACCAGCCGGTGGAAAGCTCCTGAACGTCGTCAGGCTTCGGCCCGCCGATGCTCATGCGCCCTTCATAGGACAGAGGCGCGCGCGCTTCTGCCCGCGCCACGACTGACGGCCACGCATCGTCGTGCGCTGGGGCGGTCGAGTCGCCGGTTTCGTCGGCCTGAGCCACGAGGGTGGACGGCATGCAGCGTCCGGCGGATGTCAGGCTCTGGCCGCGCGGGCAGGACGCTCCGCACACAGCAGAGGACTGGGCCTTGACGAGCGAGAGCATGAACACGTCCGGGTCCTGTGTCGGCAGAGCGGCGTTCACGCGGTCCATGAACATGAGAACCGCGCGCTTGGAACCGCCGCCCCAGATGCCGTCGATCTCGCCCACGTAGCAGCCGACCCGCTGCAGCTCGCGCTGGATGTCGCGCGTAAGCGCATCACGCGAGATCGGCTCTGGAGCCTGTAGGGTGCTCAAAGCCTGCGGCGTGCGGATGATCGCGCTTTTCCACTCGGCAAGCGTCACGCGCTGCGGAGCGGGCGGGACCGGATCGGCCTCCGACGGCGTCAGCGCCTGCGCCAGATAGTCGAGCACGGCGGACGAGGGAGGCGCACTCGACATCTCTGTCGTGGGGAGCCGCGCACCGGGCGAGAAGGCGCCGACGCGCGAGCCGAACTCGTCCGGCATCTCGGATGCCAGCACCACGACCGGAGCGGCAGGAGTCTCCTGGCGTGCATAAGCCGCCGCTTCCGACGAAACGGAGACGCCGGGCTGGTCCGGATAGATTGTCTCGAAGGCGAATGCGAGCCCTGCGACGAGGACGGGATAGCTGATGTACCACCGCATGACACGATGCTCCGACACACATACGCGCGCACACGGCGCGTCTAAGCGCAAAACATTGCGCATCGGCGGCATATCGGTTGCGCGCACGGGCTGAAGTGAGGCACACGCATGCCGCCCTCGACTACGGAAACCCATAGCAAATTTGAGCGCCGACGGCCACGTGGAATGAAGTCTAATTCCGTCTAACGCACATGCCTCATCTGCGCCATTCGGCGCCGCGCGCATACGCGCAGCGTTAGGGCCCCGATGGGCGTGTCGTATCGGGTGACTGTGGATTGAAGTCGCTGCGTCTGCGGATAACCGGTGCAAAAAGATCCTTCAGGGTGTGGATGATTCTCGCGTGTAAATGCGCCACAGATGATGCGCATTGGCAGCGTAGCGAAGGCGAATTTCCCTAGCGAACTGATTCCCTTAACAAAAGGTAGTGACCTGTCGCGAGAATCACATAAGCCTGAACGACGAGGGATGTGTCTTGCGTGATTTCGCTCATGTGCGCCTCAGTTTTGCACATCGGGACCGAGCGGCGGTACCGGCTTGTGTACAAGCGAGAGAGGACATGAGCAGGTCCAGCTCAGTGTGTCCGCCGGGGGGCGGCGCAGAAGTGTCCGATGGCCACGCTTTGGGAGCGTCGGTCTGCTCAACGGGCAGTTGAAGCGCACTCGTCCGATCGACATCAGTGTTTCGTGGAGCAGGACAGGCCTGTCGTTCCTCCAGGCCCAAAGATGCGAGGCCCCGTATCGGTTGCCATCCGGGCAGCACGCGCGGGCCCTCAATGGAGAGGGCAATGAAAATACGACATGCTCTAGGCGTGTTCGGTATTATGGCAGCCGGCGTACTACTCGCTGTATCGGCAGCCATGAACTGGCGTTTTGGATACAGTTTGGGACGGACCGAGTTCGACGGCATGATCTACGGATCGGCGAGCGTCGCAGCGGATTGTCTCAAGGCCTTGGTCCCATTTTTCCTGTTCGCCGCAATTCGAAACAGGATGTGGTCTCAGGCCGCCGCAGCCGCCGTCGTCGGCGCCGTGGTGACAGCCTACTCGCTGACATCCGCGCTCGGCCACGCTGCGCTGAACCGGTTCGATACGACCGGCCATCGCATGGTTGAGGCACAGACCTACAAAGACCTTCGGGGAGACCTGAAGCGGGCCCAGGATCAATTGTCCTGGATTCCGCAGCATCGCCCCGCTGCGACCGTCCAGGGCGAGATCGAGGCTCTGAAGAGCCAGCGCGCCTGGACAGCGACCAACGGCTGCACGGACGCAACGCGTCCCCAGAGCCGTGCCTTCTGTCAGAACTATCACGGCCTGACCGCCGAGATGGCCTCTGGTCAGCAGGCTGAGGTGCTCGAGGCCCGGATCGCGGAGATCCAGGGCAAGCTCGGCAAGACCGACGCGAAGACGGTGATGGGCGAGGCGGATCCGCAGGCTGCGGTTCTCTCCAAGCTCTCGGGCGTCAGCGTCGACCAGGTGCAGATGGCGATGACGATCTTCATCGCGCTGCTCCTCGAGGTGGGCTCGGCTTTCGGCATGTACATTGCCTTCAGCCAGTGGCGCCTCTACGACCGCGAAGCCCCTGCCGCGCCGAAGATGGCGACGGTTCAGAGCACCGCTGCGGCAGCGGTGGCGGCCCCTCAACAGGCCGTGGCAGTCAAGAAGCCGCGTTTCGGTGCCAACGACAATCGCTCGTTGCCATCGACGACCACCAAGCTGCTGGTCCCCGAGACGGACGTCCAGCGCTTCTACAAGGAGAGCGTCGAAAGTCAGGACGGCCACACGGTCTCCGCGACATCGCTCTACGAAGCGTATTGCGTGTGGTGTGAAGAACGACAGAAGGAGCCTCTAGCACTGCCAACATTCGGTAGAGAGATTGCAGAGTTCGGTATCCAAAAAGTCAAAAAGAAGGATGGTGTCAGGTACGTTGGAATCGCACTCAAGTCCGATCTCGAGCTCGAGGAGGATAAGAAGCTGCCGGCCTTCAACGCCGTAGCTGCCTAGAGATAGGCAATCGAATTCAGAGGGGCTCCCGCGAGGGGGCCCCTTCTTCTTTTTGAGGGGCGCGCCGAAACCAGGCAGCTCCCTTTTTCGTATGCGACGAAAGACGCCGCGGCGCGGGTGCCGGGCGTCTTTCTCATGTCGGAAAACTGTCGTACCAAAGAGCATCCTCGGAAGGGAGTTGGTTCATGCACTCTAAGCGTATCGCGGTAGCCGCCGCCGTCTCCATCATGCTCGCGGCCCTCGCGCCGTCCTCGTCCACCCTGGCCGACGACACCGATCCCGAAGCGCTCGTCAACGCCTTGAACGCCATATTCGGCTCCCATCCCGGCAAGCGCGCCGCGCACACCCACGGTTTCTGCGTCAAGGGCTCCTTCGTGCCGAGCGATGACGCGGCGAAGCTTTCCAAGGCCCCGCATCTCACGGGCAAGGGTCCATGGCCCGTGACCGGCCGCTTCTCCATGGGCGGCGGCGATCCCAATGCCTCCAACGCGCAGAAGGACAACGTGCGCGCCCTCGCCATCCACATCGACCTCGGAGGCGGCAGCCAGACCGACATGGTGACGATCTCGGCGCCGGTTTTCGCGGCGAAGACGCCCGCGAAGTTCCTCGAGCTCCTTGAGACGGTGGCGTCGAAGGACAAGGACAAGATTGGCGCCTTCTTCAAGGCCAACCCGGAATCGACGCTGCAGAAATCGTGGCTCAACGCACGGCCCGTGCCGGCGAGCTACGCCACGACGAGCTACTTCGGCGTTCACACCTTCACCCTCGTGAACGCGGCGGGCGAGAAGCAGATCATCAAGTGGAAGCTCATCCCCAAAGGCGGCGAGGTTGGGATCTCGGACGACGAGGCGAAGACGAAGGCGCCGGACTTCTACAAGCCCGAGCTGACCGAGCGCCTCGCCAAGGGCCCCGCCGAGTGGGAGCTTACCGCCATCCTCGGCCAGGCAGGCGACGCGCTCGACGACCCGACGGCCTTCTGGCCCGAGGATCGCAAGTCGGTCGGCATGGGCACGCTCACGATCGCCGCGCTCGAGGACGATGCCGTCTGCGACACCAACATGTTCGACCCGACCAACGTGTCCGACGGCATCGAAGGTCCGGAGAATGACGGGATCTTCCTGATCCGCTCTCCGGCCTATGCCGTCTCGTTCTCGCGGCGCAACCAGTGAGACCTGGGCACGCACCTGATTTTAAAAGCACAAATTGAGATTTGAGAGAGGCGACGGACATGGCGGACGCTGCGGCAAGATCGCAACCCGCCATGTCACAGAACAGCAACGACAGCATACGGACGAATTGCGCGCCGCGGTCGGCTCCGGCGACTCCCTGAGGGCTTTGCTGGTAGCATCCCCCGTGCAAACCGGACGTTTAGGCGCGGCTTCTGTGCGGATCCGCGCCGGGAGACGCCGGGCCAAGGGCTGCTATTTTCAGGGGAGTTTCAAATGTTTGGAGTTTTTTACGCAGCGGCCCGGAGGCCGCTCGTCGGTGCCGCAGCGCTTGCGGCTTTTGCAGTTGCCGCAGCCGGGACGCCTTCGGGTGCTGGCGCAGCGGAGATCGTAATCACCGTCAAGAAGTTTCATGCGCTCGACCGCGCCGACGAGCTGTCGAGCGGTGATTTCTTTGCGCGCATGAAGATCAACGGCAAGGCTGCGTTCTCTCCGGTTCTGACGGGCGAGACCGTTTTTAATCCTGATTGGAAACTGACGCTTCCCGCCAAGAGCGGAAAGAATGACGTCAACCTCTCTCTGATCGACAAGGACGTGAGCGTCGACGACCCGGTCGACATCAACCGCCTGCCGAGCAAGCGCGACCTCGATTTCACGGTCAACACGAAAACCTGCAGGATCGAGGGCTTCGCCGAGACCTACAAGTGCGGGCAGACCATCACCCGCGAAGGTGCCGAGAACAAGAAGGCGAGCATCTCCTTCACGGTCGACGTGAAGAAGTAGGCTTCAGCGCCCCGAAGAACGCATCGGAGCAAGAGCGGTCGCCCTCATGGGCGGCCGCTTTGTGTTAAGGTCGCCACCTGCGGACCAGGGAGACGCAGTGATGCGGTTCGAGCGGATCGTCATCTTGACGGGGGCCGGGCTGTCGGCCGAATCCGGCGTGCCCACGTTCCGTGACAAGACCGGCATCTGGGCGAAATACGACTTTCGCGATGTGGCGACGCCCGAAGGCTTCGCCCGCAATCCCGCGCGCGTGCATGAGTTCTACAACATGCGCCGGCGCGCCCACGCCGGCATCCGGCCTAACGCCGCCCACGATGCGCTCGCCCGCCTCGAGCGCGAGCATGACGGCGAGGTGTGGATCGTGACGCAGAACGTCGACGCCCTTCACGAGGGGGCCGGCAGCCGCAACCTCATCCACATGCACGGCGAGCTGTTCCAGGCGCTCTGCAGCGGATGCCGCGCTAGCACGCCATGGTCCGGCGACCTGTCGCTCGCGACCATCTGCCCGTCGTGCGCCGAGAGGGGACACATGCGCCCCGACGTCGTGTGGTTCGGCGAGATGCCCTACCACATGCAACGCATCGCCGGATTGCTGGAGACGGCCGATCTCTTCCTGTCGATCGGCACCAGTGGCAACGTCTATCCGGCCGCCGGTTTCGTCGCCGAGGCACGCGCCGCAGGCGCCCACACCGTCGAGCTGAACCTGGAGCCGTCCGAAGGAAAGTCGTACTTCGCCGAGGCCATCTACGGCCCCGCGACCCAAGTCGTCCCCGCCTACGTCGACCGGCTGCTCAGCGGCCTGGGTATGCCGAAACGGTCCTTATGAGGCGATTTTTATCCACGTGCGGAAAAGCTGACTGCCGGAGGCGAGGTCGCCTGTTATGGTTCTGGATCGCTTAGCGAGGGGGGCCACGATAGGAGGCCTCAATGCCTTGCCGGATCTTTATCGCTGTCGCCGCGCTTTGTCTCACCAACGCAGCGCACGCCGCCGAGCCACCCGCTCTCACACTGTTTGAGAACGTCCGGATCTTCGATGGCAGGAGCGACTCGCTCACCGGCACGATGAATGTTCTGATCCGCGGCAACACGATCGACGTCATTTCCGAGAACCCCATTCCGGTCGATGGCGCTCCATCGGCCAAGATCATAGCCGGTGGCGGTCGCACGCTCATGCCGGGCCTTATCGATGCCCACTGGCATACGATGCTCGTTCGCCCGACGCCGGCGGCGCTGCTGACCGATGACCTCGGCTATCTGAATTTGGTCGCAGGAGCAGAAGCGACGGATACGCTGATGCGCGGCTTCACCACCGTTCGCGACGTTGGAGGACCATCGTTCGGACTGAAGCGCGCGATCGACGAGGGGATCGTCGTTGGACCACGCATCTATCCGTCCGGCGCCATCATCACGGTGACGAGCGGCCACGGCGATTTCCGCAACGCCAACGAGCTACCCCGCGTCATCGGTGCGCCCCTCTCGCGTCAGGAGCGCACCGGAGCCTCCATGGTCGCCGACAGTCCAGACGAGGTCCGCGTGCGGGTGCGTGAGCAGCTTATGAAGGGCGCGTCGCACATCAAGCTCACGGCCGGCGGGGGCGTTGCCTCTCCCAGCAGCCCGCTCGATGCCTCCACGTTCACGGAGGCCGAGCTGCACGCTGCCGTGGAAGCCGCGGAGAACTGGGGCACCTACGTCACTGTGCACGCCTATACGCCGGTATCGATCCAGCGCGCCATCGCTGCCGGCGTGAGGTGCATCGAGCACGGCCACCTCATGGACGAGGCGACGGCGAAGTTGATCGGTGAGCGCGGCATCTGGCTCAGCACGCAGGCATTTCCGGACGAGATGGCCGACGCGTTTCCGCCGGGATCGCAAGAGCGCGCCAAGGCGTTCACGGTGTTCGCGGGCACGGACAAGACCGTCGAGTTGGCAAAGAAATACAAGCTCAAGACCGCATGGGGCACGGACATCCTGTTCTCGCAGAGGTTGGCGCAGCGTCAGGGTGAATTGCTCGTCAAGTTTACGCGGTGGTACACCCCCGCTGAAACGCTCGCCATGGCAACCGCAACCAATGGCGAGCTGCTGGCGATGTCAGGGAAACGCAACCCGTACCCGGGAAAGCTCGGCGTCGTCGAGCAAGGGGCGCTCGCCGATCTCTTGCTCGTCGACGGTGATCCCATCGCCGACATCAAGCTGCTGGAAGATCCGGCCAGGAACCTCCTCGTCATCATGAAGGACGGGAGGATCTTCAAGAACGCCCTGTAGACAGGCCGTTCCTGGCCACACGACCGTCGGAACGGGTCGCGAAGCTCTTATGGCGCGGCGCCGCCGCACTTCACGCGCTGCACGTCCGTGCTTGTCGAAAGGTCGAACGGCGTATCGCCCTCGCAGAGCCGCGCGCCGTCGAGCAGCACCGCCTCCGCCACGACGCCCGAGAGCCGCGCGAGCGACAGGTCCGCACCCTGCATCCTGACGCGCACGAGCTTCGCCCCTTCGAGGTTGGTCTCGATCAGGCTCGCGCCCTTGAGCGAGGTGTCCGTGAGATCGGCGCGGTGCAGGTCGGACCGGTCGAACGTCGCGAAGTTGAGGTCGCGCCCGCGCAGCGAGACGCTCGTCTCGTTGGCATAGCCCTGATTGTCCGGCACGAGGTCCTCGTCCATGACGATCAGGTTGCGCGAGAACAGGCTCGTCGGCCGCCGCGCCCAGTCGTCGATCTGCCCCTCGAACAACAGCGCCGTCGGCAGAAACGCCTGCCGCCCGCGCGCGCCCGGCGGCAGGTCGCGCGTCACGTTGCCGAGCGCCTGCACGGGCACCGGCGTCGCAATCGCATTCACCGCTCCGAGCGTCCGGTCGATCCACTCGCCGGGAATGGTCGCGACCACGAACGAGAACGCGAGCACGATGAACCCCACGAACGCGCCGACGAAGCGCCGGAGCACGGTATCGCGCGTGAGCGTCTCGGTGCCGGGATAGATCTTCTCGAGCCCGGCGAGGAAACGCGACGCCCCGGCGACGATGAGCACATCGATCAGTACGTAAATCCGGTGCCACCACGTGATCTCCGCGTCGTGAGCGGGGAGGTACGTAAGCTGGAACGCGAGCAGCAGCCCGATCGGTAAGAGCCGCAGGAACAGCCAATCGATGGCCCGGAAGCCGAACCGCACCACGGGGTTGGTCTCGGGCCCCGCCTCGATCTGCGAGAAATAGTAGCTGTGCACGCGCAGCCGTGCCGGATGCGTCAGCGGAAGCGCCTCTTGCCGGTTGAACCCGGCGTCGAGCGCCTTGAGCTTGCGGGCCAGAATGATGTGCTGCAGGAGAACGCCCGCGTGCATGACGATGAGCACCAGCGGTCCGAACAGGATGAAGGACCGGAGCGGAATGGAGACCTGGAGGATCGGCTGCGCGACTGGCGTCCCGAGCAGGAGGTCGCGATGGGTGATGCCCGCGAGCGCGATGAAGAAGTAGGCCTCGAGCGCGATCAGGAGGATCCACGCGCCGCGCGCCGATGCGCTGGCCGCGTTGACGTCCTGCAGCAAGAGCTCGAGCTCATCCCCTGGCGACATGCCGGGCGTCGGGACCATGGACTTGCTGCCGAACATGCGACCCTTCCCCAACTCTCGACGCCGAACGCCCCACGCCTGGCGCGGACCCGGCTTTCCCCCGCGACGTTTCTGCCCGAAAGGAAGGCCGGCCTCAAGCGGGCGCAGCACCCGGAGGTTAAACTTCCGCGGCCGCCGCGATTTTCAGCGCAAAGGCGTAGTCGAGCGCCATCTCCCGCAGCCGCTCGAAGCGCCCGGACGCGCCACCGTGGCCGGCCTCCATGTTCGTCTTGAGCAGAACCAGGTTGTCGCTAGTGTTCAGCCGCCGCAGCTTCGCGATCCACTTGGCCGGCTCCCAATAGGTGACGCGCGGGTCCGTGAGGCCGCCGTAGGCGAGGATGTGCGGATAGGGCTTCGCCTCCACGTTGTCATAAGGACTGTATGAGCGGATGTAGGCGAACTCGTGCGCGCTCGTGATCGGATTGCCCCATTCGGGCCATTCGGGCGGCGTCAGCGGCAGCTCCTTGTCGAGCATGGTGTTGAGCACGTCGACGAACGGCACGTCGGCGATGATGCCGAGGAAGAGGTCCGGCGCCATGTTGGCGACCACGCCCATCAGCATGCCGCCCGCCGAGCCGCCGTTGGCGACGATGCGCCCGCGCTGCGTGAGCCCCTCCGCGACGAGATGCTCACCCGCCGCGATGAAGTCGGTGAAGGTGTTGAGCTTGCGCTCGAGCTTGCCGTCCGTGTACCAGCGGTAGCCCTTGTCCTTGCCGCCGCGGATGTGCGCGATGGCGAAGATGAAGCCGCGGTCCACGAGCGACAGCCGCGTCGTCGAGAACGACGCCGGGATCGAGATGCCGTAGGAGCCGTAGCCGTAGAGGAACACTGGCGCCGAGCCGTCGAGCGGCGTGCCGCGGCGGTAGAGGATCGAGACCGGCACCGTTTCGCCATCCTTGGCCGGCGCGAAAAGCCGCCGCGTCACGTAGTCGGCGGGGTTGTGCCCTGACGGAATTTCCTGCCGCTTGCGCAAAACCCGTGTGCGCGCCGCCATGTCGTAGTCATACGTCTCGGCCGGCGTCGTCATGGACGAGTAGGTGAAGCGCAGCGTCGTCGTATTGAACTCGTAACCTTCGCTCATGCCGAGCGCATAGGCCTCCTCGTCGAACGCGATTCTGTGCTCGCCCGAGAGATCGAGGATGTCCCGGTACACCTCGATGCCGGGCGTAATGGGAGTGACCACGATCCGCGGCAGGCTGTCCTCGCGCTCGAGCCGCGCCATGAAATTGTCGTACACGAAGACGTCGAGGATCAACCGCCCCGCTTTGTGCGGAACGATCTCGCGCCAGCTCTGAGGCTCCGGATGATGCACGGGCGCGGCGACGATCCGGAAATCCTCGGCGCCCTCTGAGTTCGTCGTGATGATGAGATGCGACCAGTGATGATCGACCTGATACTCGTGGCCGTGCTCGCGGGCCGCGACGAGGCGCAGCGCGCTCTCCGGCTCGTCCGCATCGATCAGATAGACCTCGTTGGTCTGGTGGTCGTGCGCATCGACGATCAGGAACTTGCCCGACAGCGTCTTGTCGAGCGCGACGTAGAAGCCGATGTCCTTCTCCTCGTAGACCAGCACGTCCTCGGAGACCGGCGTCCCGATGCGATGCCGGTAGACGAACAGCGGCCGGTGGTTGTCGTCGATGCGGATGTAGAACAGCGTCTGCCCGTCGTTGGCCCATTGCATCTCGCCGCGCGTGTCGGGGATGGCGTCGGCAAGGTCCTTGCCTGTCGCGAGATCGCGGATGCGGATCGTGTAGAGTTCCGATCCCTTGTCGTCGACGGCATAGGCGAGCAGCTTGTGGTCGGGGCTGTGCGTCTTTGCGCCGAGGTCCCAGTACGCCTTCCCTTCGGCCTCCGCATTGCCGTCGAGCAGGATCACCTCATCGCCGCCGCCGCGCGGACGCCGGCAGAGCCGCGGATACTGCCCGCCGGCAACGAAGTTCGAATAGTAGTCGAACGGCCCGTCAGGAGTAGGCACCGAGAAGTCGTCCGGCTTGAGCCGCCCCTTCATCTCCGCGAACAGTTCCGCCTGCAACGCCTCCGTCGAGGCGAGCGCCTGGTCGGTGTAGGCGTTCTCCGCTTCGAGATAGGCGCGGATCTCGGGATCGAGCAGCGCCGGCTCGCGCATCACGTCCTGCCAGTTGGCGGCCCGCAGCCAGCCATAGTCGTCGGTGAGCGTGACCCCGTGGTGCGTTGAGGTCACCACCGGCCGGCGCTGGGCGACAGGCGGCGAGGGAAGAGACGTGTGCAGGACGGGGCCATGCATGGCGGTAACCTTCTCGACGTTCGGACGGATCCCAGCCCCTGGGGCGGGAACTTCAGGTGACGGAGTTTGATGGAGCAGGCTC
Source organism: uncultured Hyphomicrobium sp. (assembly GCA_964508485.1). Lineage (GTDB taxonomy): Bacteria > Pseudomonadota > Alphaproteobacteria > Rhizobiales > Hyphomicrobiaceae > Hyphomicrobium_C. Next base: position 31,849 of record CAZDUD010000028.1, read on the forward strand.
GGAGACGGCGCTCCGAAGTGCAACGGACGTCGCCTCAAAATGCACCCTGGCAGCAGGGAGGCAACGCTGCAAATCTGTCACGGACGTCTCAATCTTAACGAAGGATTGGAGATGCAAGCAAGCTTGGGGGCCCAATAAATTGCAGGCCAAGGCCCACTGATCGGATCATGAAACCTTCCGACTCCTGCCAAGCCAAATTGAAAGCCAGAAATTCCGAACTTTTTGGGGTGTGATCGCGAGTCTTGCGGCGATTAGGGATTAAGGCAGGATTTGGGGTGACAGCGTTGACATCTAACGAGGATTGATGTCCAAAGACCTGCCCGGCATAGATTGGCCGTCTCGCAACAGACGCGGAGCACGCCGCCGCGATCATGTTGCGTTCAGCTTGAGTTTAGTAGGTCAAAGACTGTAAATAGCCTTGACTTGACTTAATCAGTCTTCGTTTTTCGGGTTCCACAGATACGCTGTGGGCCTTTTGGAAGGATCTGACGATGGAAGACGGGGCCCAACCGGAGTTGGTCGAGCTGACGGCGAGGATCGTGTCCGCGTTCGTGAGCAATAATACGATCGGCGCAGAGAACTTGCCGCAGCTCATCAACGAGACCCATGCCGCATTGAGTCGCGCCACGGGCACGGTCGTTCAGCCTGAGCGCGAGGAGCTGAAGCCGAAAGTGCCCGTCAAGAAGTCGGTGATGCCCGACCATATCGTGTGCCTCGAGGACGGCAAGAAGTTCAAGTCGCTGAAGCGCCACCTGCGCACGCACTACAACCTGTCGCCGGAGGAGTACCGCGAGAAGTGGGGCCTGCCGCACGACTACCCGATGGTCGCGCCGAACTACGCGCGGGCCCGCTCCGACCTGGCGAAGAAGATGGGCCTCGGGACGCGCCGCGAGAAGTAAGGCGCAGTCACCTTCGCAACCGCAGAACAAGAGGCGCACGGCCGCGAGGCCGGCGCCTTTTCTGTTTTTGACCCGCAAGCGCCGGTAACCGGACTTATCCTCGCCGTTCACCGCTCCGGTAGTTTCGGTTTAGGCCATGCGGAAGCGGAGCGTATGATCGAAGCCGTGAACGAGACGCAATGCTTCATCGAGAGACGATCCCGCATGAGCTTGAGGTCCTCTGTCGAATGCCCGAGCCCTCCGCGCGCCGATCGCGAGAGATTTGCCGCGTGGTTCATGGGCGGCACCGATGAGTGCGAGCGCGCACCCAATCTTCCGGAGAGCGAGGTGTTGCGTCTGCGCGTGCTGATCGAGGCGGCGATCGGCGAGATCTTCGGCGTCGCCTGCGCGGATCTCGCGGCAGCGTCTCGCGGCAAAGCCCCAGTCGCGCTCGCGCGCCAAGCTGCAATGTACCTCGCGCACGTCTCCTGCGGATTGAGCCTGACGGACGTCGGCACGATCTTCGGCCGCGACCGCACGACCGTCGCCCACGCCTGCGCGGTGATCGAGGACCGCCGCGACGATCCCGTCTTCGACCGCGCGCTCGAGCTCATGGAATGGATCGTTCCGACGCTCGTGGGACACGATCGCATACACCTCCACTGCGACATCTGACGTTTCAGGAGAGACGAATGGGCCGACCCGCGCGCATTTCGCCGAACGCCGCCGCGCGTCCGAACCGGCAGCGCAAGACGCGCACCGAGCCCTCGGATCGCACCCGCCCGGGGCGCAATCTCGCGGAGAGCCCCATCGCCTGGCTGTTCAACCGCCGCGACGGCGACGGCAACCCGCTGATCAGCGAAGCCCAGTTCAACGCCGGAGAACGGCTGCGCGCCGATTTCTGGTTCGCCGAGATGTCGCCCAACGTCACCCAGAGCTGGAACCCGGCCGCAACGACCGGCAGAGGCCGCCGCAGCGCGCCGGGTACGGGCGTGGATATCGCAGACAATGTCATCGCGGCCGGCGAGCGCGTCCGCCGTGCGCTTGCCGCCGTCGGCCCCGAGCTTTCGGGCGTGCTGATCGACGTGTGCTGTCATCTGCGCGGGCTTGAGGACGCCGAGCGCCGGGCCGGATGGCCGCAACGCTCGGGCAAGATCGTGCTCGGCATGGCGCTCGCAGCCTTGGCGCGCCACTACGGATTCGCGCCGCCCACCGACGCCGCACCGCGCTCGGCCCGCGTGCGCCACTGGGCCACCGCCGACTACCGCCCCGTCATCGACTGCAGTGAGGAAGAAGCGTGAGCTAAGCCTGCGCCACCGCCGCCTGCGCGTCCGCGCGGATGCGCGCGACCATCGACGCGAGGCCGTTCGAGCGCTGGGGCGTCAGGTGCTCCTTGAGGCCGAGCGCGGTGAACACCGTCTCGGGCTCGAGCGTGAGGATCTCCTGCGCCGGCTTGTCCTGGTAGAGCGCAAACAGGATGGCGATCAGGCCGCGCACGATATGCGCATCGCTGTCTCCCTGGAAGTGCAGGGTCGGGCCGGAGCCGTTGACGCCAGGGCGCGCCTCGCTGATGAGCCACACCTGGCTCGCGCACCCGCGCACTTTGGTGGCGTCCGTCCTCAACGCATCCGGGAACGCCGGAAGGCCGCGCCCCAGCTCGATGATGTAGCGGTAGCGGTCCTCCCAGTCGTCGAGCAGCTCGAAATCGGACTGGAGCGTGGCGATCGTCATGGAATCCAAAGTCCTCGCGGCCGGGCAGCCTGCGCCTGCCCCTGCATCAACCAGACTAAGGACATATAGGGATTTTGGCGCGCAAGGAAACCGCTGAGAGCGGATCAGATATCGCCTTGCCGCTTGTCGCCCCGCCAGGTGGGCTCGAGGTCGCCGGAGCGGAGCGTGCCGCGGTCGCTCGCAAGCTGCGGCGCGAGCGGATCCTGCTTGAGCGTCTCGGACGAGGCGATCGCCACATCGTAGGCGAGCTTGCCCGCGAACTGCGCCTTGCGCACAAACGCATCCCAGAGAGTGCCGGCCGTCTCGCACTGCTGCGCGTTGCGGTCGCAATACGTGATGGTCCAGTGCGCGGCCGTGGCGGCGCGCTGATAGAGCGCCGCCTGCTGCTCCTCGTCGGAGGGCATGACGGCGACGCCGAGCGATAGGACGACGGCAATCCTGAACAGGCTCATGGGCGTAGAGCTCCGGTCGTGAACACTTGAGGCGAGAGAGAGAGGGCCCCGATGCCCCGGACGCTACGGCAAAAATTTTGATGAAGCCCCGCGCTGAGCACGACAATTTAAGACGACATTTAAGCGAGTTAATCGAAAGTTTGAGACGAATTTTATCGACTCGGAATGGCGAGCCCGTTGAGACTTCCCTCAGGTTAACGGGATCTTAACGGCCGCCTCCCGATACTGCGCTCTCGCCGAAACCACGGGCCGGAAGATGACGCCGTCAGCAGTGAGGTTTGCGTTCCTGGCATTTGCCGTGCTGACGGGCGCGATGATGACCAACATCTTCATCCTACAGCCGCCGAGCCGCCAGCTCGCCGGCCTCGCCCCCGCGCACGAGGACACGTCCCTCGGGGGATCGGGCTGGAGCAGCCAAGGGGAGCAAGCCCCGGACGCCACGCAGCAAACCGCAGCCCGCCGCGATACCGTCGTCCCGCGCATCGAGACCGGCGCGGTGAGGCCGCTGCCCGAAACGGCCGATCGCACCGACCTCGTGCGCGCCGTCCAGCGGGAGCTCAAGGCCAAGGGCTACGAGACCGGTGCCGTCGACGGCGTCGCGGGCCTCGTGACACGCGGGGCCATCATGGCCTACGAGAGCGACTCCGGGCTTCCCCTGACGGCCGATCCGCGCGAGGCCCTGCTGCAGCACCTCGTGCTGGGATCGGCGGACATTCGCGGGGCGGGCGCGGCCGAGCCGATCCCGCCGGGCCCCGAGGCCGAGGTGGTGATCCGCGCCGTACAGCGCGCCTTCCGCCAGCTCGGCTACCTGACCACGCTGCCGGACGGACGCTTGAACGAGGCCACGAGACGTGCGATCCGGAAGTTCGAGGCAGACCGAAAGCTCAAGCAAACGGGCCGCATCTCCGGCGAGTTGCTTGCAAAGCTCGCGGGTCTGGCGAGCGACGCCCTGCAAGCCTCGCGGTAGAGTGCTTCCGGAAAAGTGGGAACCGGTCATGGCGGAGCCATGCGGGCCCAAGCGTCCGAGAAGAAGCACGATCAAACAAGAGGCTGCGCCGCTCGGTTTCGCGAGCGAGCGTGCGCCGCTACAACTGACGGCGCCCCTCCATCAACAGGCCGGAGTGATGCGGCTCAAATCCGATATCTGGGTCAAGGCTTACGTGCGCCGCTCGGCGGTTGACGGCCGGCAGGCCTATATCGTGCGCCACGGCGACGACGATGCCGGCGCGATCTACATCCGCATCAACCGCCTCGACGGCACGTCGTTCCTGTTCGGCCCCGCCCCCGCGAGCCTCTCGGGCCTCGAGACCGACCGCCGCTGGACGCCCTTTTTCAAAGGGCTTGCTCGCCCCGATATGGAGGTGGATGGCCTGCTCGAGCGCGAAGCCCGCACGGATCCCGACCTCTGGGTCGTCGAGGTCGAGGCGCGCGACGGCACGCACGGCTTGGACGGCTGGTTGGCAGACGTCTGAGGCTTCGCGGACACGCACGCAAGCCGCCCCGCGCCGCGGACGCACGCCGTTAACCATTTGTTAACCAAAGCAGGAGCCCCATCGATGCATCCGCGACTTGAGCGGACGCCCGACGAGGGATTCGGGCGACGACCAGACGAGAGGGATGCACGGCACAACGGGGGATGACATGGCCAGCATTCTGGAGTTCAGGCAGCCGGCGTTTGGGTCCCGGCAAGTGAGCGTGAAGAGTGACAAGGCAGTCTCTGCCGATATCGTGCTTTTTCCAGGCGTGCGCTATGAGCGCTGGTCCGACGACGCGGCGCCCGAGTCCGACAAGCCGCGCCGCCGCGCTCGCCGCCGCGACCACCTCGAACTCGACGATTGAGACCGGACGTATCGAAATCTACGACGCGCGCGTGCGCCGATAGCTGCACTGCGCGCGCTTGAGTTCCGCCATCGCGCGCGGCCGATAAGCCTCGCCGCGGTCCGGTGCGCGGATGACGGCGATCCCCTCATTGGCGGGAATGGTGAGCGTCGCCTCGCGCGTGACGGCCACGCCCGGCCCTCCGCTTCCGGCTCCCGACCGCCAACTGTCGTCGCCCGGCACCAGCAGCAGCGAGACCTCCGGACGCCGTTCGGGCGAGGCAACGGACGTGAAGAAGTTGTCGCCGTCCGGCGAGAACAGCGCCAGCACCCAGCCCGGCTCCGGCAGCACCGCCGAGAGGCTGACGGCGCCGTTGCGAGTGTCGAAGCGGCAGATCGCATAGCGCGCATCCGGCGACAGGAACGGCAGCGGCTGCGCGTCGGGAGCTACCACGGGCAGGATCTGCATCTTGTTCTCCGGAAGGTCGCCCGCGAGGCGCCCGTACCCCGAGGTCGGGATCAGATGCGGCGTCGCGAGCGTCGCAAGGATATGAAGGATCGCCGCCGCGAACAGCGCGGCAGCCGCGAGCGGAATATTGATCGAGGTGACGCGCGCCCAGAGCCGGTTGAGCATCGTTAGTGTCCCGACTCCGAAGTTCGCCTGTGTTTGTGGCTAGGCCCCCGAGCG
>CAZDUD010000029.1:0-29248 GCA_964508485.1 uncultured Hyphomicrobium sp.
TCGGCCGTAAACGGCGCATTCTTCGGCAAAAACGGCACCGCGGTCACCCCGCTCCTCCTCAATACCCTCTCGTCCCCGCCGGAAGCGTCTCGCGACCGGCTCAACGTCATACCAGTCGCCGGTAAAGCGCCCCCTACAAGGGGCAACGACTGCCTCAGCGCCGGGCATACATCAATGTAGAATAATATTCCATTGCTTTAAGGTCGTATGTTTGTGATCGCAATACCATTCTCATTATGCACATACTATTAGGCGATTATTGCAGATATGCCTCCAAAATCATGTCGGATTGCATACGCCGGTCGCGCGACGACCCGAGCCGCACCGTTTTTTGTGTCCAAAAGGGCGGTGACCGGTTTCGGGCACTTCGCGTTCATACCCGCCGCCCTTTGCTCACACGAAGTCGTGACGCACTGTTACTTCTCTCAAAAGCGTCTGTGTGGTTACGTCTTTCCAAGGCGATCGTGCTTGACAAGCTCGGCTCGATCCGCAGATTGAGGCGGTCAATCAAGACTGACTGCCTCAGGGGGACCCTCGGCGGGGCGCTCCTAACGGAAAGCAGCTTGCCCTACTAAGGAGGAACACATCATGAAGACCTGGACCAAGCCCGCAGTGCGTGAGCAGGAAGTCGGCCTCGAGGTTACCTCGTACCTGCCGGCTGAGATCGACCTCATCTAATCGATCCGCTCGCAACGCATTTGAGCAGTTTTGGCGCGGCGGTCGAGACCTCGGCCGCCGTCGCTGTTTGCGGCCCTCGGCCGTTACAGTCTGTTCGCGGCGCTGCTTTCGGCGGGGCGCGCCGCTCAAAAGCGAAAAAGATACATGTTTATCAGGATCCTGGGGGCAGCTGCTGGCGGCGGCTTTCCTCAGTGGAACTGTAGTTGTCGCAACTGCGCCGATGTCAGAGCCGGTAAGCCGGGTTTCCATGCCCGGACGCAATGCTCGCTCGCAGTATCTGCGAACGGGTCCGATTGGGTGTTGCTGAACACCGCGCCGGACCTGCGCCAACAGATCAACGACACACCCGAGCTCGGCGCGCGGGTGAACGGCGGGTTGCGCAACAGCCCGATCAAGGCGGCCGTGGTCACGGGCGGCGACGTCGATTTCATCGCCGGGTTGCTTAACCTGCGCGAGATGCAACCGTTCACGGTCTACGGCTCGTCGCGCGTGCTGGCGACGCTCGCGGAAAACTCGGTCTTCAATGTCCTCGATGCCAAGGTCGTGGCGCGTCGCGAGCTGCCGCTCGGGACGTCGATCCCGATCGAAGGCGCAGGCGGCGACACCGGACTTACGGCCGAGGCTTTCGCCGTGCCGGGCAAGATCGCGCTCTACCTCGAAAGCGGTGCGGCGGACGACAACTACGGCAGCCGCGAAGGCGACGCCATCGGCCTCAAGATCTCGGCGCCGGCAACGGGTAAGAGCTTCTTCTACGTGCCGGGATGCGCCGTGGTCGACGAGGAGCTTGCGGGACGCCTCAAGGGCGCGCCGCTCGTCTTCTTTGATGGCACGCTCTACACGGACGACGAGATGATCCGGCAGGGGCTGATGCAGAAGACCGGCCAGCGGATGGGGCACATCAGCATCTCGGGGCCCGAAGGGTCTATTGCCGCGTTCGAGCCGCTCGGCGTCACACGCAAGATCTATGTCCACATCAACAATTCAAACCCGGTGCTCAACGACAACTCGCCCGAGCGCCGCGCAACGGAAGCGGCCGGCTGGGAAGTCGGCCTCGACGGAATGGAGATCCGCCTATGAGCGAGCGCCGTTCACCAGGTGATGCGGGCGCCCTTTGGAGCCCGGACGAGTTCGAAGCCGCCATTCGCGCGGTCGGTGCGGAGCGCTATCACGATCTGCATCCCTTCCATAAGCTGCTGCACGGCGGCAAGCTCAACAAGGGACAGGTGGCAGCCTGGGCGCTCAACCGCTACTGCTATCAGTCCGCCGTGCCGCGCAAGGATGCGGCTCTCGTCAGCCGCGTCTTCGACCGGCAGCTCCGTCGCGACTGGATCCACCGCGTGCTCGAGCATGACGGGGCGGGCGACGATCCCGGCGGCATCGAGCGCTGGCTCGTGCTGACGGACGGCCTCGGCCTCGACCGCGACTACGTGCAGAGCATGGCCGGCGCGCTGCCCGCAACGCGGTTCGCCGTCGAAGCTTACGTGCGCTTCGTGCACGATGAGCCGCTCGTCGTGGCTGTCGCCTCGTCGCTGACCGAGCTCTTCGCGCCCAAGATCCACAAAGAGCGCATCGCCGGCATGCTCGAGAACTACGACTTCATCGACGACAAGGTGATGGCGTACTTCAAGAAGCGCCTCGTGCAGGCGCCGTTCGACGCGGACTACGCTTTGAACTACATTAAAACGCACGCGAAAACGCGCGCCGAGCAGGAAGCCTGCGTGGACGCGGTTCGCTTCAAGTGCAACGTGCTCTGGGCCCAGCTCGACGCGCTGCACCATGCGTATGTCACACCGGGCTGGATTCCGCCCGGCGCCTTCAATCCGGAGACGCTCCATGGCTGAGACGTCCGAGCCTCGCAGCGCGCCCACCCGGCTGATCGTCGCCGGAGACACGGTGCTTGCGCTGCCGCGGCACATCAAGCTTCGGCACGACCCGGGGCGCGGCCGCTGGATCATTCTGGCGCCGGAGCGCGTGTTCAACCCCGACGAGACGGCGGTTGAGGTGCTCAAGCTCCTGGACGGACAACGTTCCGTGAGCTCCATCGCGGAAGCCTTGTCTCAAGAGTACCAAGCCCCACTTGACGTTGTGACAGACGACATTTTGGCCATGCTCCAGGACCTTACCGACAAAGGCGTGCTGGTGAAGGCCTGAAGGAGGACAGGAGCGACCATGAACGAGATCGCACCGACCCACGTCACCGAATCCGCAATGCCCATGTGCGCGCGCTCGCCCGATGGTGCACCGAGCGCGGACCCCGGTCCCGATCCGGCCCTTTGTGCGCGGGCTCCCATCGGCATGCTTTGCGAGCTGACGCATCGCTGCCCGCTGCAATGCCCGTACTGCTCGAACCCGGTCGAGCTCGAGCGCGTCAGCACCGAGCTCACGACGGCCGAGTGGCAGGACGTCATGCGCCAGGCTGCAAGGCTCGGCGTGCTGCAGATCCACCTCTCGGGCGGCGAGCCGACCGTGCGCAAGGACCTCGAGGACATCGTCAAGGTCGCCGCGGAGGTGGGGCTCTACACGAACCTCATCACGGCCGGCGTGACGCTCACGCGCGACCGTCTTGCCAAACTCGTCGAGGCCGGTCTCGATCACGTGCAGCTCTCGGTGCAGGACGTCGATCCGGAGAACGCGGACCGGATCGCCGCCTACAAAGGCGGCATGAAGAAGAAGATCGAGGTTGCGGGCTGGGTGAAGGAGCTCGGTCTCCCGCTGACCATCAACTGCCCCATCCATCGCCAGAACATCCACAACGTGCCGCGCATGATCGACTTCGCTGTCGAGATGGGCGCGGGGCGTGTGGAGATCGCACACGTGCAGTACTACGCGTGGGCGCTCATGAATCGCGCGGCGCTCATGCCGACAAAGGAGTCCTTCCTCACGGCCGCCAAGCAGGTCGAGGAGGCGCGCGAGAAATACAAGGGCGTGATCGTCATCGACGCCATCGTGCCGGACTACTACGCGAAGTTCCCGAAGCCCTGCATGGGCGGCTGGGCGCGTGGCATCGTCAATGTCACGCCGTCGGGGCGTGTGCTGCCCTGCCACGCCGCGGAATCGATCAAGACGCTCAGCTTCGACAATATCAAGGACCGTCCGCTAGCCGACATCTGGCTCAACGGAGAAGCTTTCCAGGCTTACCGCGGCACGAGCTGGATGAAGGAGCCCTGCCGGAGCTGCCCGCGCAAGGAGATCGATTACGGCGGGTGCCGGTGCCAGGCCTTCGCGCTTACCGGGGACGCCGCCAATACGGACCCCGCTTGCTCGCTCTCCCCGCTGCATGCCCAGTGGCAGGCCGTGGCCGAGGTCGAAAGCCACAGCGCGCCTCCAGAGTTCACCTACCGGCGTGTGGGCGGTGCAGCAAAGAAGCCCGAGACACACAACGTGTCTTGAGCGGAACCCGCTACTCAAGTACAGCATTGCAAATGAGCCGGGTGCGGCATCGTGTTCACACCGGGTTCAGGCAAAACTTGCCAGTATGCGACGCCTGCCAGCAGGTTCGGGAGACCGATGGGCGGGTCTAGGTTCGAGAAGACTTCGGAGGATTCAATGCTCAAGTGGGTTCTGGCGGCTGCCGCCGTTGCGGCCGTGCCCTTTACTGCGTCGGCGCAGGACGTCGAAGCTGGCGCTGCCGTTTTCAAGAAGTGCGCTGCTTGCCACCAGGTCGGACCCGAAGCCAAGAACGGCCTCGGTCCGGCTCTTACGTGCGTCGCCGGCAAGCCTGCTGGCCACCACGAGGGCTTCACCTACTCGGAAGCCGTGAAGAACTCGGGCATCACCTGGACGGACGAGAACCTTCTCAAGTGGATGGAGAAGGATGATGCCCTCATCAAGGGCAACAAGATGATCTTCCCGGCCGGCGTCAAGAACGAGGAAGACCGCACCAACCTCCTCGCCTACATCAAGTCGCAGTGCAAGGAATAAGCGCCTCGCCGCTCAATTGAACATGACGCCGCGGATCCAGCATCCGCGGCGTTTTCATTTTGCGCGGTCTTCGAACGGCGTCACCTCGCCTCTATCGAGATGCGCAAGCCAGTGCGCTGGATCATGTCCCGCGATCTCGGCGCCGGGCGCGATGTCCATCAACGGCACGAGCACGAAGGCGCGCTCCGCTATGCGCGGATGGGGCAGCGTCAAGTCGGGATCGTCCATCGTGACGTCTCTGTAGGTCAGCACATCGACATCGATGACGCGCGGTCCCCAGCGCTCCTGGCGCACACGCTTCATCGTCTCCTCTACGAAAAGGCAGCGCGCGAGCAGATCGCGCGGCGAAAGGTCGGTCGCCACCGCGATACAGGCGTTGACGAACCAGTCCTGGTCCGTCACGCCCCAGGGCGCCGTGCGGTAGAGGCGCGACTTTGCGACGAGGCGGATGTCGCCTTCCTCCGTCAGAAGCGCAATTGCACGGGCAATGTTGCCGGCCTTGTCGCCGATGTTCGAGCCAAGCCCGATCAGGGCGTCGTAGGCGAAGGGCTTCGCGAGCTCAGTCATACTTGATGTAGGCGAAGCGCATGTCGCCGGTCGGCGTGCCTTCGAGCTCGTTGTCCTCCTTGGCGGGCTGCCAATGGACGACGTCCTCGATCTTCTTCGCCAGAGCCAGGTCCTTGCCGGTGATGCCCTTGGCGGAATGTGTCACGAGGCGGACCTCGACCCAGGCATAGGATGCCGTGATGTCCGGGTGATGCCAGGCCGCCTCGGCCAGATGGCCGACGGTATTGATGACCATCAACGTTCCCTTCCATCCGGTCGTCTTGTATGTGCGGCGTATCCAGCCGTCCTCAAGGCGCCATTGTGGGAGGTTTTCGGCCAGCCATGCGGTGACCTCGGCGTCAGAAAGTGCTTTGTCGCGGGGGCTCATATTGCTCTCTCCTCGCCTTTCGTGGACAAATATGGTTTGGGCGAGACCCTAATCTTCGGCCCCCGCCGACGCAATCGGCGACACACCCTCCAAGGACGCCCTCAACGATGTTTGAAGCTCCCCCGGTCAATGGCTGCCGCGTCTCCGCGCCCGCGCGCCTGCACCTGGGATTCCTCGACCTCAACGGAAGCCTCGGTCGGCGCTACGGCTCGATCGGGCTTGCGCTCGATGCGCCAAGCACGGATGTGGCGGTGACGCGGGCGGACGCGACCTCCGTGTCGGGACCGGAGCCGGATCGCGTCCTGACCGTCGTCGAGCGATGCCGGGCGGCGTTCTCGCTCTCAGGCCATTACCGGGTCGAAGTTCAGCGCGCCATTCCACCCCATGCGGGCCTCGGCTCGGGCACGCAGCTCGCTCTCGCCATTGGCTTCGCGCTGATGCGGCTCGAAGGACTTTCGCTTTCGCCGCAGCAGATCGGCGATCTCGCGGGGAGAGGCGCGCGGTCGGCCATCGGGATGGCGGCGTTCGAGGGTGGCGGCTTCATCGTGGACGGGGGACGCGGCCCCTTCGATCAGCCGCCGCCAGTCCTGATCCAGACGCCGTTTCCCGATGGGTGGCGCGCCCTGCTCGTGCTCGACACCCGCGCCCAAGGAGCCCATGGAGATCGTGAGACGCAGGCGTTTGCAGCGCTGCCGCCGTTCCCGGACGCCCTCGCCGACCGGCTCTGCCGCCTCGTGCTCATGCAGCTCGTGCCCGGCCTCAAGGACGAGGACATCGGTGCGTTCGGCGCGGCGTTAACCGAGATTCAGAGGATTGTCGGCGGCCATTTTGCTGCAGCGCAAGGCGGGAGCCCGTGGACGTCGCCCGCCGTTGGAGATTTGCTCAAACGTGCCGCGACGCTCGGCGCGACCGGTATCGGACAGACATCCTGGGGTCCGACCGGGTTCGGATTCGTCCCGTCAACCGATGTGGCAGACCGCCTCTATCATTCTTTAGTCGAAGACGCTAAAGCGAGGGGCCTTGAAATCTCAATCGTTCGTGGCCGCAACGCCGGGGCCACGGTTGCGGACTGCTAAGGCCCTGCCTGTGCTCAAGACCAAGAGCGGCAACGCCATACGTGAACGGAGACGATCTAGATGAGTGAAGCCACGCCGATTCTGCACATGCTTTCGCCGCAGAAGCACATGAGCCCGTTCGACGTGAACATGGCGGCCGACGCCGGCTACAAGGTCATCGTTCCCTACATCAACGTCACCCTCGACGAGACGACCGCGCTGGTGCAGGACGCGATCTTCTCGCGTCCGCCGGATTACGGCGTGCGCACGGGCGTGTTCATCGGCGGCAAGGACGCCATTCTCGCGCTCGACATGCTCGAGGCGGCGCGCAAGGCCCTGGTGCCTCCGTTCCAGCTTTCGGTGCTCGCCGATCCTGCGGGCTCATTCACGACAGCCGCCGCCATGGTGGCTTGCGTCGAGCGGGTTCTGAAGTTCAAGTTCGGCCGCGGCTGGAAGGGCACGAAGGTCGCCGTGTTCGGCGCAACGGGCGTCGTCGGCTTTGCGTCGTCGATCATCACGGCGCTCGAAGGCGCGGACGTGAAGCTCGTTGCACACCGCGGCGTCGACCGCGTCATCAAGTCGGCTGCCGTCTCCAAGGAGCGGTTCGGCGTCGATCTCACGCCCGCCCCCGGCGAGACCCCTGAGCAGAGGCGCGAGATCATCGAGAATGCCGAGGTCATCTTCGCCGCCGCTGCCGCCGGCGTGCAGGTGATCTCCAAGGAAGACAAGGAGTTCGCCAAGAACCTTCTCGTCGTCGCCGACGTCAACGCCGTGCCGCCGCCGGGCGTCGATGGCATGGAGCTGTTCATGGACGGCGCGCCGCTGCCCGACAGCAACGCGCTTGGCGTCGGTCCGCTCGCCATCGGCGACATCAAGTACAAGACCGAGTCCGGCCTCTTCAAGCAGATGCTGTCGTCGAACGAAGCCCTGTCGCTCGACTTCCGGCACGCCTTCGCGCTGGCCCGCCAGCTCACGGCTTGACGGGCGAGACCGTCCTCATTGCCGCCTTCTCCGCGCGGGCGCTCGCAGCGTCCGCGCGGCGTGCGGGCTACAGGCCTCTTGTCGTCGATTGCTTCGGAGACCTCGACACCGTTGCCCTGGCGGAAGCGTCGCGGTGCCTTCCGGCGCGCGTGCAGGTCGGCTTTACGGCACGGCCTCTGCTGGCGGCGCTCGAAAGCCTTGCGGCGGATGCGCCCTCGCCGCCGATCGGGCTCGTGCTCGGCGCGGGGTTCGAATGCAATCCGCGTCTTGTGGCGAAGCTCGCTGACCGCTTCCCGCTGATCGGCAACGACGCGGAGACGATCAAGCGCACCAAGGACCCGCAGCAGTTCTTCTCCGTGCTCGACACCCTCGGCATCCCGCATCCCGAGACGCGGCTCGAAGCGCCTTCAAATTCGGAAGGCTGGCTCATGAAGCGCGTCGGCGGCAGTGGAGGACTACACATCCATCGCTGCCCTGCAACGCCACGCCCGGACAAGCGCCGCTACTTCCAACGCCAGATCGCGGGCGATCAGATCTCGCTCATGGGTCTCGTCTCCGAGAAGAGCGCTGCCTTCGCCGTTAGCAGGCAGTGGACGAACCCGCTTCCGCGGCGGCCGTTCCGCTACGGGGGCGCCGCCGGCTCGTTGCTGCTCGATGAGGATCTCGAAGCGCGTCTCATCGAGATGTCGCTCGCTGTCGCGGAAGCGCTCGCGCTCAAGGGTATCGTTTCGTTCGACTATCTCGTTCGCGACGGCGAACCGTCGCTGCTAGAGGTCAACCCGCGGCCCGGCGCGACGCTCGACGTGTTCGACGATGCCTCGGGTACCTTGTTCAAAGCCCATGTTGCTGCTTGCCAGGGGGGCGACCCGGCGGCGCTCGTCGCTTCGGACTGGCATCCCCCCGTTGCCCGCGCGGCCGCCTTCCTCTACGCAGACCGGGGTCCACTCACTGCAGGGGCCGTGACCTGGCCGGACTGGGCCGCCGACCGGCCCCGCCCGGGCAGCGGTATCGGCGCCGGCCAGCCGCTCGCCACCGTGCTCGCGGAGGGCGACGACATCGACGCGGTCCAGGCCACCTGCGCGGAGCGCTTGGGGATGCTCGAAACTTTGCTGTATGACACGTCAAACGAACAGGGAGCTCGACAATGAGCAGCACTCAAGCCTTCGCGCCGAGCGTCAACGCGCGCGCGGGAAAACTGGTCGATGATCTGGTGGCGAACGCGCAGGCGCTACGCTGCTCCGTGACGACCGGCGCGGCCGGCGAGCGGTGCATCGACCTCGGAGCGTCCGTGCCCGGCAGTCTCGAGGCGGGGCGGCGGCTCGGTGAGATCTGCATGGGTGGGCTCGGTACGGTGTCGATCACGTCCGCATCGGGATTGGAGCGCTGGCCGCTCGGCGTCGTCGTGCATGCCTCGAACCCGGTCGTCTCGTGTCTCGCCAGCCAGTACGCGGGCTGGACGATCACCGACGACTCCGGCTTCTTCGCGCTCGGCTCGGGTCCGGCACGTGCGCTCTCGCGCGTCGAGGAGCTCTACAAGGAGCTCGGCTACGTCGACCATCACCACACGGGCGCCCTCGTCATCGAGGGCGACAAGGCGCCCCCGCCGGCCGTTGCAACCAAGGTCGCTGCCGCGTGCGGGATCAAGACGAGCGATCTCACCGTCCTTTATGCGCCGACCGGCAGCCTCGCAGGCACCGTGCAGATCGCGGCGCGCGTGCTCGAGGTTGCGCTGCATAAGGCGCATTCGCTGCACTTCGATCTCGGCAACATCGTCGACGGTTACGGCGTGGCGCCGATCGCGCCGCCGATCCCCGATTTCATCAAGGCGATGGGGCGCACCAACGACGCCATCATCTACGGCGGGCGCATCCAGCTCTTTGTGCGCGGCAGTGATGCAGAGGCGGAGAAGCTCGCAACCAACCTGCCGTCGAATACCTGCTCGATCTACGGCAAGCCGTTCGCCGAAATCTTCGCGTCCGTCGGCGGCGATTTCTACAAGATCGATGCATCGCTGTTCAGCCCGGCCGTCGTCACGGTCTCGAACCTCGATACCGGGTCCTCGTTCCAGTCCGGCAAGCTTGCGCCCGACATCGTCGACGCGAGCTTCCGGTAAGGCTGTCCCCTCTCCCCGTTCTTACGGGGAGAGGTTAGGGTGGGGGGCAGCGAAAAACGCTGCGGCGAGTTTCTGCCCCTCACCCCGACCCTCTCCCCATCACAAGGGCAGGGTGATGGGGAGAGGGAGAGAGTGTCTCCATGAACAAGCCGATCGCAACTTCGGATCTCAACGAGGCGACCCCTTCCGGGCCGCGGATCGTGCTGTTCGTCGAGGATGGATCGGGCGACTGGCATGCGCGCCGTCTCCGCAAGGCGATGGAGGCACGCGGGGCGCGTGTCGTCACGACGACGCTCAGCGCGTGCGCGTTCGATACGTCGTGCCCGAGCGGGATGGATATTCCAGGCTTCGACGGCTTGTTGCCGGATGGCGCGTTCGTGCGTTCGGTCTCGACGGGGACGCTCGAGCAGATCACGTTCCGGCTCGGCATCCTACATGCGCTGCGCGAAAGCGGCGTGCGCGTGTGGAACGATGCGCGGGCGATCGAGCGCTGCGTCGACAAATCGACGGCGACGTTCCTGTTCCAGAAGGCGGGGCTGCCGACGCCGCCCACGCGCGTGGTCGAAACCCGCGCCCGCGCGCATGCGCACCTCGCCGCCGACGTGCGACCCTTCGTGCTGAAGCCGCTGTTTGGCAGCCAGGGCAATGGCGTGCGCCGCGCTCACAACGCCGACGAGCTGCCGCCGCCCGAGGACGTGGGCGACGTCTATTACATGCAGCACTACCTGCGCGCGCCCGATGCCACCCTGTTCGAGGATTGGCGCGTGTTCGTCTCGCAGGGCCGACTGCTCTCGGCGATGGTGCGGCGGGGAAAGACGTGGATCACGAACGTGCATCAGGGTGCGGAGCCTGTCGCCCACGATCCGTGCGACGACATGAGCCGGCTCGCGCTCGCAGCGACCGCCGCCATCGGCGCCGACTATGCAGGTGTCGATCTCATCCGCGACCAGGGTGGCCGCCTGATGGTGCTCGAGATCAACTCGAACCCGGCCTGGAAGGGCCTGCAGGGCGTCACGGTGGCGGACATCGCCGACATACTCGCCCGTGATTTTCTTGAAGCCGTCACAAAGGCCGCCGCGTGATGTCGTTTCCGCTCGGCCGCGCGACGATCGAAAAGAGTTTCCTTGCCGCCTGCCGGGCGGAGCTTTCCGCGCTGAAGCCGGGCAACGTGCATATCCACGGCTCCGGCCATGGTATGGATACGGACCATTTCGAGCGGGCGGCGGCGGCGGCGGCTCCATTCATCGCCGATGCCGCGCGCGGGGTCGGGGCGCGCATTCTCGGAGCCGTCGGCGCGAGCGTTGCCGCGACGGGGCTCAACACCAATCTCGGCATCGTGCTGCTCGCAGCTCCCCTGGGGGCGGCGGCAGACGCACGCGACGGGGGCGACAGCCTCCGAGAACGCCTTCAGCGTGTGCTCGGTGCGCTCGACCGGTCTGATGCCGATCAGGCGTATCAGGCCATCACCATCGCCAACCCGGCCGGGCTCGGCACGGTTAAGGACGGCGACGTGTCCGCGCCGCCTGCGATCACGCTCCGCGAGGCCATGGCGCTTGCGGCGGACAGGGACCGGATCGCACGCGCCTATGTGACGGACTACGACGACGTCTTCTCGTTCGGGCTGCCTGAGCTTCATGCGGCTCGCCGCGCTGCGGCAAACGAGAGCCTCGCGATTACTGCACTGCACATGAGTCTTCTTGCTTCGTTCCCGGACAGTCACATCACGCGCAAGTACGGCGCTCCGATCGCGGAGGCCGTGCGCGCCGAAGCGATCAGCCTGGAGCCATACTGGAGGCCCGCCCCATGCCTAGAAACATGGCAGCCGCTTCTCGATTTCGATGCCAGCCTCAAGGCCAGAGGGTTAAATCCCGGCACCACGGCGGACTTCGTCGTTGCAACTCTTTTCGCCGATATGTTGGCTATCTGAGTGCGACCAACCGGCTCTCCTAGCCCCTTGTGGAAGCCGCAATCATGGGGCATTAAGGGGCGGCGCATAGCGCCCTATCCGGCCAACCGGTGCGGTGATGTTCGTCACCGTTCGCTGCAACTGGGATAGCTTTCGAACTGCAGCCGGCCCTCACACCTCGGGCGGACGCTCCAAGCGAACGAAACCGATCGGACGCTCGGGGCGCGTTGGTTTTTGTTTCATCAAGGAAGGGAACCCCTGTAATGGCCAAGATTAACCGCGTACTGGTCGGCGAGTCGCTCGTCGGCGACGGCAACGAAGTTGCACACATCGACCTCGTGATCGGACCGCGCGGCAGCGCCGCCGAGACCGCGTTCGTCAACGCTCTCGCCAACAACAAGGACGGCTTCACGACGCTCCTCGCCGTGATCGCACCGAACCTGCCGTGCAAGCCGAACACGATCATGTTCAACAAGGTCACCATCAAGGACGCCCGCCAGGCTGTCCAGATGTTCGGCCCCGCCCAGTACGGCGTTGCCAAGGCCGTTCAGGACTCGGTCGCTGAAGGCGTGATCCCGGCCAACGAGGCTGACGACGTCTACGTTCTCGTCGGCGTGTTCATCCACTGGGAAGCGGCCGACGACGCCAAGATCCAGGACTACAACTACCGCGCCGTCAAGGAAGCCATCGCTCGCGCCGTCGCCGGCAAGCCGACGGCTGCCGAAGCGACCGCCCAGCGCAACTCGGTCTCGCATCCGTTCGGTGCGAAGACTTGAAGCGGAAACCGTCCACAGCAGGATAATGATGCCCCCCCAGTAAAGGCGGGTCTGCTGCAGCGATTGGGAAGACTACTCTCCGGCCGTTGGAACGGCTGACGACTTCGGGTGGAACCTTCGCGATCCACTCGCAAGTGGACTGAAACTTCAGAGCCTGATTGCTGAAAAGCAATCGGGCTCTTTTTCTTGCCGATCACAGGTGTTCCGCGAGGGCCTCGAGATCGGCGCGCGTTATCCTCCCGTTATGGAGCGCGGTGGCGACGAGCGCGCCCGAAGCGCCGATGTCGCGCAGGGCGCGGAGATCGTCGGCGTTGCGAACACCGCCCGCTGCGTAGACCTCGCGTTCGTCGGCGCGTGCGATGATCTCAGCGAGGCGCGCAAGGTCGGGACCTTCGCCACTTCCGACGCGCGCGAGCGTCATGACGATGATGCGGTCCGGCCAGAGCGCGGCATCGTCCAACAACTTGGGCGGGCCGATGAAGGTGTCGCCGCGGAAGTCGAGCGAGAGCGGTGCACGAGCGCCTGCTGCTTTGCGCGCGGATTCGTAGTCGGCTAGCGACGTTAGCGACTCGGATCCGAGCACGTGACTTTTCATCATGGGGTCGAGCCGCTGACTCTTAATCTGCGGATCGTTACCAGCCCCCCCCCCGGGCGCGTCCGCCCGGGGGGAGGGGGTGCCGGCTATCCCGTCATCGATCCAGAGCTCGCCGGGCCAGGTTTCGGCGAGGCGCTGTTGGGTGGCGCGGTCGGCGCAGCGGCCTTCGATGCCGTCGAGATCCGCCATATAGAGCGTCTCGAACGGGAACAGCGTCCTTAACCCTTGCGCTACCGCAACCGGGTCGGCGCTTGCGGCAAGCGGCGTTTCCAGCGGCCGGTAGCGTGCGCGATCGCCGCGGTGCGCCGCGACCGCGACCCCGCCGCGCACGTCGATAACCGGAATAACCTGCATCATCTCACTGAGGCCATTGGCCCGTTCTCGTGGGGCTTCCTTCTCGTCGCAACTGATGTAACACAGGGGCGCGGTTGCACGATAAGGATCACGCATGACGATTACGGCCGGTCTCGATGTCGGAGGAGCGCATCTCAAGGTGGCGCTCGTCGAGGACGGACGTCCCGTGGACGTGCGGCAGTTCCTTTGTCCGCTGTGGCAGGGCCTCGATAAGCTCGACGCCGCACTCGTGGAAGCCCGTACCCTGCTCGACCGTGCGTCCTCGTTTGCCGTCACGATGACCGGCGAATTGTCCGATCTCTTTCCTGACCGCAGGACGGGCGTCGCCACGCTGGTCGCGCGGCTGGCGACGGAGCTCGGAAGCGGTGCGCGTTTCTGGATGGGCCCGCGCGGCTTCGGCACAGCCGAGGACGCGCTGCGCCATCATGGCGACGTCGGCTCGACGAACTTTCTTGCGACAGCTTCGCTCATCGGCCGGCATTACGAAGAGGCGCTGCTCATCGATTTCGGATCGACGACGGCGGACATCATCCCGATCCTCGGCGGTGCACCGCAGCCGCGCGGACTCACGGACGCCGAGCGGCAGACGACGGGCGAGCTGGTTTACACGGGTGCTACGCGGACCGCCGTGATGGGCGTCGCGACACGCGCACCGTTCCGCGGGCAATGGGTGAGCCTTGCACGCGAGTATCTGGCGACGATGGCGGACGTGCGCCGCATCCTCGGCGAGTGTCTCGACGACATCGACCTGCACGCAACGGCCGACGGCAAGGGCAAGACGCTTGCCGAGAGCATCGCCCGCCTCGCGCGCATGCTGGGCCGCGATGCGGCCGACGGTACGGATGCGGACTGGCGGCTCGTTGCGGCGTGGCTGAGGGAAGAGCAGTTGCGCTCGGTTGTAGAGGGTGCATTCCAGGTTCTGTCGGTCAGCGCGCTTTCGAAGGCTGCGCCGGTCGTCGTCGCCGGCATCGGCGCGTCTGACGCCTCCGTGGTTGCCCTGCGTCTGGAACGGCATGCCGTTGCGTTCGGCGAACTTGTCAGTGCGGGCGAAGATTGCAGCCGTGCTGCAACCCATTCGGCGCCTGCCGTCGCGGTCGCGCTCCTGCTCGGCTCAGCTTGAGTTTATTGCAGCGCAAACCAAACCTTTACGCAGACCTTAAAAGTTTTCCTCCGATGCATTCGTCCGCTTGAACGGCGCTCTAATGCGCGTTTGGTAGACTCACCCCAAAATAAGCAAAAAGACTCTCGAAAGTGCGACCCGTTCCGTTGAACCGGGATCGCGCTTCAGGCGTTCGATGGGGGAGGCCCATGAAGACGACGCTCACGATTCTTGCGGCCGTGGTGATGCCGGGCGGTTTCATCGTCCTGGCGATCGCGCTCGGCACGTTCCTGGTTGCACGCCACCGCGCCCGCGCGAAGGCGGCGCTGCCTGTCCAGGCTTAAGCGCTTCTTTATTTCTTGCGCGCGGCGTCGGTATCGCCGCTGCGATAGGCCGTGACACGATCCATCAGCCAGCCCCAGGCTTCCAGCTCGCGCGGGCCTGCCGTCTTGGAAATCGCAATCTCGAGATACTCGAGCTCGGCGTCGATCTTCTCCGGCGGCAGCATGGAGAGCCGGGTCGTCAGCACGGCAAGCTCGATCACGGCCGCCTCGGCGCGGTTGTAGCCGCTCCAGACGGTGTGGCTCGCCCGGTGCACGACCTTGCAGCGGAAGCGCGGGCGCTGCACGTCGTCGGTCATGCGCTCGACCGCCAGCTCCCAGTGCGAGACGGCATCCTTCAGACGCACGCCCTTCACGACATCGGCGGGAACCGTTGGCCAGTCACGCCGTCCCGTGACGCAGCCCGCGAACACGCGCACGTCGCCAGTGTGGCTCGCCACGGCGAACGGATTGACCTTCAGGTTGTCGAGCGTGCGCGAGGGCTTGAACGGGGCGATGACCCAGCCGTCCTCCTCCTCGATCAGACCGAGCGGCGCGATGTGCGGCGTGCCCTTGGCATCTGTCGTCGTCACAATGGTTTCGACGATCCGTGGCATTCTTCTTCCTCCGCCTGCGCGGTTACCTACCACGCGTTGCACGCACCGTCGACCGTGCGGCGCTGCGGCGGCCTGCGGAACCTTTGCGCGCGTCCCGCGCCGCGATATCCAATAGATCGCAGAGTACGGCGTCGTCGTTGGGGCCGAGCACGCGCCAGGCGAGATCCGCGCGCGCGACAATGACCGGAAACACGGGATCGACGATGCCCTGGCGTGCCAGGGTTTTGGCCGATGCGGTCCGGCGCACGTTGCGCGACTTGACGAGCATGAGCTCGACGTCTCCCAGCCGTTCGGCAAGGCGTGCCGCGAGACCATCCGAGGTGATGGACCAGTCGCGCGGGATGCGGCGGTCGCCGGCGCAGAGGCTTGCCGGAAGCCAGACCGGGATACGGCGACGCTGCCAGGCGCGTGCGATCCCGACCAGCGACTCCGCGCCGAGCAGACGCGGCTCGAGCGCGATCATGGCATCTGCCATCTGGTGCATGGCAAGGAGTGCCATGTCGTGGGCGGCCTCATCGGAGAAGCCCAGTTTTTTCTGCGTTTCCCGTACAGCGTCGGCAAACGCGCCGCCCCCCGGAACGATCACGACGGGACGGCGCGCGCGACTGACGAGGGCCAGCAAACGGCGGAGGCGTCCGCTCTCGGCGAGGCTGCCGCCGAGCTTCAGGACGACGGGCGTCACGCTAGGCCACCCGGCCGGGTGCGGAAGATCTCCACGCCGCGCACGGGGCCGCGTTCCAGCTTCTCGATGCGGATGCGCATGGCGTCGATGCGCGGGTCCCTGAGGACGTGCTCGGCGATGGCTTCGGCAAGGGTCTCGATCAGATTGATGTGGCCCGCGCTCGTGATGTCGTTCACTGCATCGATGATGTCAGTATAGGACGGCACCGTCTCCATGTCGTCGCGCGCGGCGCGCACCTGCGGCGCGAGATAGGCATCGACGCTGAGGCGGACCTTCTGGGTGACGCCCTTCTCTTCCGCGTAGACGCCGATGTTGCAGTCGATCACCCAGTCCTTGAGAAAGATGCAATCGCGACCGAGCGTGGCCGGTGCCTTGGCGGTGGCCGGGTTCTCGCCTGCGCGCGACGGAGCGGTCATGGCGTTGCTTCCAGGGTGCGGGTCGGCTGCGCGGACCGTGGAATTGCAGCACGCACATCGGCGACCGCAGATACGTCGAGCGCGGAGCGGCGGTCCCTCTCTCGACACAAGGCGCCGCGGAAACCGAGCACGTCGGGGCGGAGTGCAAGCAGCTCAGGGATCTGAGCAAGACGAAGGGAGCCCGCCAATCCGGCGAACAGACCCGCGTCGTGCGCTTCCGCAATGAAGGCGCGCAGCGCGTCCGGCGCGCAGTGATCGAGCAGCGTCCGCCCGTCCTTGCTCGCGGTGTCCAGCATGACGCCGGCAAAGCCAGCGTCGCCCAATGCAGAGACGAGCGCAGGATCACGCGGCGCATCGGCCATCAGCACGGCAACGAGCGGCGTGCTTGCAGCAAGGTTGCAGCCGAGGTGCGCAATCGTATCGAGCGCGTCGCCGCCGGGGAAGAGGCCGATCTTCACGATATCGCATCCGGTCGCGGCCATGGCGCGGGCTGCTTCGAGGACGCGCTCCGGCTCGGCGGGTAGATCGCCGATCGTGGCGCTGACGGGGATCGTTGCGGGCAGGCTTGCGCGAACGGCTGCAACAATCTCGTGCGGAAGCGCGCCAAGCGCGCCTGCCGCGGGGTCCTTGCAGTCGATGATGTCAGCGCCCTCGCGTGCGGCGAGGCGGGCTTCCGCCTCCGACGTCACGCTGGCCAGAAAGCGGACCAACCGATGCGTCACGGTCGTCCTCTCGAAGTCGTCATGTATGGAAGTCTCTCGGGACTCACGTCTCGTGGAATATGCGCCTTTGCTCGGCCAGCACCTTGTCTCTGTCGGTCCGCTCGGACGGCGAGAGGCGCACGGTCTCGTCTTGGCTAATAGTCGCATTTGCGCCCGACATGCGCAAGATGCGGGTGCCCAGCATGATCGCCTCCGCGCGGTCATGGGTAATGAAGATGACCGTCGTCGGACGCCGGTTCCAGAGGCCGATCAGAAGCTCGCGCAGGCCCTGGGCCGTGGGATCGTCCAGTGAGACGAACGGCTCGTCCATGAGCAGCACGTCGGGCTCCGTGATGAAGCCGCGCGCGAGTGCGGCCCTCCTCTGCATGCCGAGCGACAGGCGCTCGGGATACTGCGAGCCGAAGCCTTCGAGACCGACCTGACGCAGCATGTCGTCGATGCGCGCGTGACGGGGATCGCCGTCCGGCAGCACGAGCGCGATGTTCTCATAGACCGTGCGCCACGGGAGCAAGCGCGGCGACTGGAAGATGAAGCCGACCTGCGTGTCGGGCCCGCCGAGCGTGATCTTGCCCTCGAAGTCGTGGTCGAGGCCGGCGATGATGTTGAGCAGCGTCGACTTCCCACAGCCCGAGGGGCCCGTGATGACGACGAACGAGCGCGGCTCGATGTCGATCGCAATATCTTTCAGAACCGGCTGCGCCGGCCGCGAGCCCGAGGCCGGAAAGACCTTGCGGTCGACGCGGACCTTGAGGCTTCCGGTCGCCAGATCG
The DNA here is from genome assembly GCA_964508485.1 of uncultured Hyphomicrobium sp. Taxonomy (GTDB): domain Bacteria; phylum Pseudomonadota; class Alphaproteobacteria; order Rhizobiales; family Hyphomicrobiaceae; genus Hyphomicrobium_C. The sequence goes on from CAZDUD010000029.1 coordinate 17,940, forward strand.
GCCGGACGTTCGCCTACCTGCGCCATTTGTTCACCTGCGCAGCGATGGGTTGCAGGATGGCAAACTCGATGAGCTGGACAACCATGATGAAGGCCAGCGCATAGGCCAGGATCATCGACACGTCGAACATCTGGAAATAGGTGCCGAGCTGGAAGCCGACGCCATCTGACCGGCCCAGAAGCTCGACGACGAGCACGATCTTCCAAACGAGCGAGAGGCCGGTGCGGGCGGAGGCGAGAAAGAACGGCGCAAGTTGCGGCAGCGTGACGTGGCGCAGCGTCTTCCACGGTCCGAAGCGATACATGTGCGCCATCTCGGCCAGGTCGCGCGACAGCGCGCGCGCGCCTTCGCGCACCGTGACGGCGACGTTCGGCAGCTTGTTCACTGCGACGGCGATGATTGCTGCAACTTCCGTACGCCCGAACCAGACGTAGCAAAGGATGATGGTGACAAGGGCGGGCAGATTGAGGAACAGGATCAGCCAGCTGTCGAACGCCTGGTCGATGCGGCCGTTGCGGCCCATGACGATGCCGATCGCCGAGCCGATGAGCATCGCAACAACGAAGGCGATCGAGACACGGAACAGCGTCATACCGATGTGATAGAAAAGCGCTCCGCTTGCGGCCTCGCGCGCCATGGCGGCGAAGACCGTCGTGGGGGCCGGAAGGTGGCGATGCTGGATCAGGAGCGCCAACGCCTCCCAGAACAGAAGGAAGCCCAGCAATGAGCCGATGCCCCAGGCGACGCGCGTCTGCCAGGGCTCATCGGTGCTCGCACGCAGGGTGAGGTTAGGTCGCTGCATCGTGGAACAGCTTGGCGTCGAATTCGGTGCCGTGACCCATCAACTCCGCATCGCCCGCATCGACGAGCACGGCCATGAGCTTCTTGGCGGACTCCAGCTCCGCGGTGCCCCAATGCTTGGGAATGCCCGCGCGATAGGCGGCGATGATGGCGCGGAACTCGCCGTCGGATGCGGGTTTCACCAGCGGGCGCAGGCGCTCCCAGGCGGCATCGTCGGTCGCGAGCACGGCGTTGGCGTCCTCGACGACCTTCAGCAGCATCGCAACCTCTCGGCCGTGGGCGGCCTCGTAGTCCTCCTTCCAGATGAACCCGACCAGCGACGGCACGGGGTCGATGCCGAGGTTCTTCATGATGTCGCCGACGGTCAGGATTTCCTTGAAGCCGCTGCCCGTCAGGCGTGCGGCGTGGGTCCAGAAGTTGAGATTGGCATCTATGCGGCCCGACCGGAGCTCCTCCGCGAGCAGCGGGGGCGCTCCGAAAGACGGGTGCGCAAAGCGTGCGATGTCCTGGCCGATTGCCTTTTGGGTATAGGCGCGGAGCAGGATCCAGCTCTTGTCGATCGCCGAGCCTGCAACACCCAGCGTTTTGCCCTTGAGATCCTCGATCCCCTTGATATCGCTGTCCTGGGGAACGACGAGAGAGCCCAGCGCCGACGAATAGGGCGCGAACTTGAGCTTCTCGCCAAGGGCGCGCTGACGCATGGCCCATGTCCAGTCGGACACGATCACGTCGGCACCGTTCGCCAGGAGGGCGATAGGCCCGGCCTGGTTGGAGGCGACGTCGACGACATCGATCTCGAGGCCCGCCTTCTTGTCGAGCTCCAATGCGCGGATGGTTTCGATAACCCACGCAAGCGAACCGTATTTCACCGACCCGAGGCGCAACGGCGCCCCTGCCGCCCTGAGCGGCATCGGCATGACGAGCGCGGCGAGGGCGAGCCCTCCGTGCGCCAGAAGGCGGCGGCGATCGATCATTTCGGTTTTGCCTCCGCCAGGAGCCGGTTTTTCACTAGCCAGCGAACGCCGTGCATCCAGGCCTCATCCGTGTTGCCTTGAATGAGCACGCTCGAATTGCTGACGAGCTTACTCTGGGCGACGTCGATGACAGCAACATTGAGGCTCAGGTGGGTCTCGGAGATCTTGTCGACCAGCGACGTCATGACGAGGTCGGCCTTGGCCTTGCCGGCAATGTCGATCTCGCAGCCGTTGCATTCGTGGATGGGACGGGCAGCCGCAATTTCGTCCTTCAACGGGGCGAGGTCGACGATGTCGTAGCGCCCGCTGGCGGCGATCAGCTTCTGCAGCTCAGACCCCGCCATGTCGAGGCGCGCCTGCTCCGCCTGGGACGGGCCCGTGACACCACGGAAAAAATCCTCCTCCGACGCCGGCATCGACATATCGATCGGGAATATTGCCAACCTCTGGCCGGCCGACGCGACGACCGAGCCGGTCGTCATCGCCACCAAAACCATCGTAAGCCAAGCCGCCACTCGACCTATTGTCATCTTCTCTTGTCGTCCTCCCGAGCGGGCGTTTTCGCTTACACTATAACGTGCGTTTGCACGACCCGGATTTGCAAGAGCAATGTCCGCAAGGTCCGCCTCACAGGCTGTAACAAAACCGAGAGCCGCGGTTTCCGCGAACTTGACAATTGGCAATTCGATGCGATGTTCCCGGGGAAGATGTTACAATATACCGGTAGGTCGGCGCCGCCGGGACGTCCTGCGGGAGGACAACGCAATGAAGGTTTCAACTGGGTCGGGGCTTCGGCCCGCCCGGTCTGTTTTTTCTCGTCCGCGCGCCCCTTTCCTTAAGGGGTTGCCCCTCCTTTGCGCCGTCTTAACGCTCTTCGCAGGGTCCACCCCGGCACAGGAGAGCGCGCAGCCTGCTGCCGCCCCTCAGACGAGCGAAAAGGCCGACAAAGCGGATTTCCTCAAGATTCCGATCCTGATGGCGCGCGAGATCCGAGAGGACCGCCTGCCGCCGTTGTCGCTGCTGGATATTCCGCCGCCGGACGATGGCGTCGCCGGGGCCAAGCTCGCGATCTCCGACAACAACACGACCGGGCAGTTCCTCAAGCAGGAGTTCACGCTCGATATCGTGCAAAGCGCGACGCCCGACGACCTCGTGGCCGAGATCAAGAAGCGTGTCGACGAAGGTTTCGCCTACATCATTGCCGATGCCTCGGCCAATACGCTGCTCAAGATCGCGGATGCGATCAAGGATAAGGACGCGGTCGTGTTCAACGCCTCGGCTCCGGACGAGGCGCTCCGCGAAGAGCAGTGCCGGCTCAACGTCAAGCACACGGCACCCTCGCGCTCGATGCTTGCCGACGCGCTCGGCCAGTACATGGCCTGGAAGCAGTGGCGCAAGTGGGCGCTGGTGATCGGTCCCGCGCCGGAAGACAAGCTCTACGCCGATGCCATCCGGCGCACGGCCAAGCGCTTCGGGCACAAGATCGTCGAGGAGCGCACGTTCAACTACGATCCCGGCAGCCGCCGATCGGACGGCGGGTTCGAGCAGATCCAGCAGCAGATTCCGAGCTTCATGCAGGGGCTTCCGGACCACGACGTGGTCGTGATTGCGGACGAAGGCGATCTCTTCGGCGAGTATTTCCCCTACCGCACGTGGATCTCGCGCCCGGTGATCGGAACGGCGGGGCTGTTCGCAACGCCGTGGCACCCGGCCATCGAGCTTTGGGGCGGCACGCAGTTCCAAAACCGTTTCAAACGCCTTGCAGGCCGCACCATGCGACCGCTGGACTACAATGTCTGGGCGGCCGTACGCAGCGTTGGCGAAGCCGCCACGCGCAAGAATACCAACGATCCCAAGGTGCTCATTCCTTACATGCGGTCGCCGGAATTCGAGCTTGCCGCGTTCAAGGGGCAGAAAGTGACCTACCGAACCTGGAACGGGCAGCTTCGCCAGCCGATCCTGCTCGCGACAGCAAAGATCCTCGTCTCCGTTTCGCCTCAGCCGGGCTTCCTGCACCAGTTGACCGAGCTCGACACACTCGGCGTCGATCAGCCTGAAACAAAATGCACCGCCTTCAAGAAATAATGCGCACGAACGACCAAGGAGCTGCGACGTGACCACACAACGGCAAGGCCTCGTTTTCGCACTGGCCGCCTCCCTGCTGGCGCTCACCACCTCGAACGCGCTCGCCTACAAGGTGTTTGTGTCCAACGAGAAGGAAAACACCATCTCGGTCATCGACAGCGAGACGCTCGCGGTCGTTCACACGATCAAAACCGGAAACCGGCCGCGCGGCATCATCCTCGCCAACGAGGGCAAGTGGGTGATCGTATGCGCCAGCGACGATCACAAGATGCAGGTGTTCGACACTAATACCTATGAGCACGTGAAGGACCTGCCCTCGGGCCCGGATCCCGAGTTGCCGATCCTGCACACATCCGGCAACCCGCTTTACGTCTCAAACGAGGACGACAACCTCGTCACTGTGGTCGATATCTTCAAAGGCACCATCGTTACCGACGTCCCCGTCGGCGTGGAGCCCGAAGGCATGGGCATGAGCCCGGACGGGAAGGTCCTGGTCAACACGTCCGAGACAACCAACATGGCGCATTTCATCGACGCGCAGACCTACAAGAGCATCGACAACGTGCTCGTCGACAACCGTCCGCGCGTCGCGGAGTTCACCTCCGACGGCTCGCAGGTGTGGGTCAGCGCCGAGATCGGCGGGACGGTCACGGTGATCGAGGCGGCAACGCGCAAGGTTCTCGGCAAGATCAGTTTCGAGATCCAGGGCATCACGAAGGACGCGATCCAGCCGGTGGGCGTGCGTATCACGAAAGACGGCAAGACGGCCTTCGTCGCGCTCGGACCGGCCAACCGCGTGGCGGTGGTCGATGTGGCGACGCGTCAGGTGCAGAAATACCTGCTCGTCGGTCAGCGCGTGTGGAACCTCGGCTTCACACCGGACGAGAAGTTTCTCTTTACCACCAATGGCACATCGAACGACGTCTCTGTCATCGACGTTACCTCGCAGAAGGTGACAAAGTCGATCAAGGTGGGCCGCTACCCCTGGGGCGTGGTGGTCGCCCCTTAGGCATGTAAAACGCCGGCCCGGCGCATCCGGCGTTTTACAAATAGAACATACAGGAACAGTTAGCTGTGACAGCGCAAGGTTATCGCTTCAACAACGGGTCGACTGACCGGCAGGCATGCGCAATAGTGGCACCCCAGTTCGGCAGCCCTCTCGTGGGCCGTAACCACAACGGCCGGAAAGCCCGATAGCCCGTGACCGACACCGCAAATACCCTGCAGACCTCCACCGCGTCGCAACCCGACGCGCTCGTCGTCAATGGCGTGAGCCACAGCTTCGGCGAGAAACGCGTGCTCGACAACGTCTCGCTGACCGTGCCGCGTGGCACGTTCGCCGTGCTGCTCGGGCTCAACGGCGCCGGCAAGTCCACGCTGTTCTCGCTGATCACCCGGCTCTACGACAACGTCTCCGGCGAGATCCGCATTCTCGGCCACGACGTGCGGCGCACGCCGGGTGCCGCGCTGCAGCGGCTCGGCGTCGTGTTCCAGTCGAAGACGCTCGACGCGGATCTCTCGTTGCAGCAGAACCTTCTTTACCACGCGGCGCTGCACGGTCTCGGCCGCGGCGAAGCCAAGCGGCGCGCGGCGGAGGCCCTGGCCGTCGTCGGCCTTTCCGACCGGGCACACGAGAAAATCCGCAACCTGTCCGGCGGCCAGAGCCGGCGCGTCGAGATCGCGCGGTCGCTGATGCATCGCCCCGGCTGCCTCCTGCTCGACGAGCCGACGGTCGGTCTCGACATCGGGTCTCGCGAGAGTGTGATCGGTATCGTGCGCGGGCTCGTTCAGCGGCAGGGGCTCGGCGTGCTGTGGGCCACACATCTCATCGACGAGATTGCAGATACGGATCTCATCGTCGTGCTGCATAAGGGGAAGGTCATGTTCTCAGGGCAGTTGCCCGGCTTCCTTGCCCATGCGGGAGCAAAAACCGCCCGCGATGCGTTTCGCATCGTGACGGGTACGACATCGACCGAGGAGGAGGCCGCATGAACGTCGACATCGTGCGACCCGACACCGTCATCGAAGCACAGTATGCGGCCGAGGCGCCGCGCCGGCTCGGCCCGCTCGGCTATTGGGCCTGCTTCCGCGGCATCGTCTGGCGCGAGGTGCTGCGCTTCCTACATCAGCGCGAGCGCTTCTTCTCCGCCCTCGTGCGGCCGCTGGTCTGGCTCTTCATTTTCGCGGCGGGCTTCCGGCAGGTGCTCGGCGTCTCGATCATTCCGCCCTACGAGACGTACGTTCTCTACGAGGTCTACGTCGTGCCGGGGTTGGTCGGCATGATCCTCCTGTTCAACGCCATGCAGTCGTCGCTGTCGATGGTCTACGATCGCGAGACGGGCGCCATGCGCACGCTTCTCGTAAGCCCGTTTCCGCGCTCGTTCCTGCTGCTCTCGAAGCTCATCGGCGGCGTGGCCGTGGCGGCGATCCAGGCCTATGTGTTTCTCGGCATCTTCTATTTCTGGGAAGCCGACATCCCTTACACCGCGCATCTGGCGCTGCTCGCGGTGCCGGCGCTTCTGTTCGCAGTCCTTATTTTCAACGCTGCGACGGAGGTGTTCTCGGAGACGTTCATCGGCCGGACGATCATAGCCGCTACGGTGCTCGAGGTCGCGGTCCTGGCCGGCGCCGTCATCTACTGGCAGCTTCCGCCCCCGTCGATGAACTATTTCGCGGTCTTGCCGGCGCTCCTGCTCTCCGGGCTCATGCTCGGCTCGCTTTCGCTTTTCATCTCGTCTGTGATCAAGCAGCTCGAGAACTTTGCGGGTGTCATGAACTTCGTGATCTTCCCGATGTTCTTCGCCTCCTCCGCGCTCTATCCGCTCTGGCGCATCCGGGAGTCGAGCCCGCTCCTCTACGAGATCTGCCTCTTCAACCCGTTCACCTATGCCGTGGAGCTCATCCGCTTCGCGCTTTACGGACAGATCGGCGCGCGTCTCGAAGACGGCTCGCTCGACCTTACGAACCTTTATGTTGTCACTGCATACACGGCGTTCTTCCTTGGCGCAGCCGTGTACGCCTATAACCCGTCCAAGGGATTGATCGCCCGGCGCGGCGGTCCCGGCGGCGGGGGCTGATTTGTGAAGAGCCTTTCGGCGAGGCTGGAGAAAAACGCGAGAAGAAGAATGACCAGGATCGCTCAAACCCTCCGAGGGCCGCTACTGCTCGCAGCTCTCGTCATGGCGCCTTCGCCTCTCCTTGCGGGGGCTGCTGCGCCGCAGACGGAAATTCAGGGCGAGCAGGAGGCCGCGCCGCCACCGATCGACATGACCGCCGCCTGGCCGTGCGTGCAGCGCAAGGTGGAGACGCTGTCCGTCACGGCGATCTGGGACGGGCCTCCGATCGAAGGCGCCAAGGGCTGGTTCCGAGAGCCCGGCATGCCGGACCTGATCGAACTCCTCTCGACGCGGCGCGTGCCGACGGAAGAAGCGGAGCAAGCGATTGCGAAGTATGCAGAAGGGCTGCCCAAGGACCAGCGGGACGCGAAGCTGCTGCTGCTGTTTGCCGGGCTGTTCGACAAGATGTCGGGTCAAAGGCGCAGCGTCTTGACGGGCATCGAGAAGTACCAGAAGTCGCAGCAGGAGCGTGCCAAAGAGCTCGAACGGCAAAGCACCGCGATCTCGGAGCTCGAGAGCAAGCAGCCGCCCGGGATTACGGAGGACACGCCGGAGCTTGCTGCCTTGCGCGAGAAGTTCAACTGGGCGCAACGCATCTTCCAGGAGCGCCAGTCGAGCATTCCGCTGGCCTGCGAGCTTCCGGTGCTGATCGAGGAGCGTCTCTACGCGCTGACGCGCGCCATTCGAGGCCTGATGGCGAGCTGACGCTCGCGTTCGGCCGTCACGGGACCGGGGTAGCCTTTACGAGGTCGAAGCCGGCTTGCTGCCAGGCATCGGTGCCTTCCGAGAACCAGATCACGTTCTTGTAGCCCCAGCTCAAGGCCCGTTTGCCGGCGTTCCACGACATCCAGCAGTCCTTGAGACAGAAGAACACCACGGGCCTCGACGAGTCGCCGCCCGTGAGGTCCGCAAGCCGGGATTTGAAGTAGGTCTCGAACTCCGCCGACAGCGTGCCGTAGCCGACGTTGGGGAGCCAATGGGCGCCCCCAATGGTCATATGGGTCGGATCACGCCAGACGGTGCCTGCGGGCAAATTCGGCGGCTTCGGCGCGCGCGGATACACGTCGAAGAACACCGCGGTGCCGGCCTTGAGCAGTGTCTCTGCCTCGTCCGCGCCTATCACGCGTGCGCCGGTCAGTGTCCTCGGGACCGGCTTGCGATAGTCGTCGGTGCGATAGCCCTCGGGCTCCGGCACCGTGACCTCGTCGGCTTGGCCGACCGCAGCAGTAAAGAAGACAAAGCAAAACGCGGCGGCGGGCAGTATCCCGCGCGCCGCGCGCCACATATGTCGTCCCAGATCCGTCAGCACGGCGCGGCTTCCATTTCGTTCACGGGCTCCGCGCACGCGGCATGGGGTTCATGCGGCGAGACACCTGCCCCGCCGATGTCCCTCAGATCTGCATTCGTCAGTTCGTACTCTTGGGGTAGCGCGGCTCGGTGATGAGCTTGTTGTCCTCGTCGACGAGCGGCACGCCGTACTCAAGCAGCACCTTGTCGATGTCGCCCTGGCGCTTGGCGATGACATTGTTGATTTCGTGCTTCCAGGCTGTCTCGTTCGCGCGCACGCCCATGGTGATACGGTACTCGAGATTCGGCAGCCCGGGCTGCTTCGCCTCGAGCATCGGGCTCACGTGCAGCTCCTCGCCGCCGTGCTTAGCGTACCAGCCCGCGTGCGGACCCCAGAGGATGCCGACGTCGATCTCGCCTGAGCGGACGTCGTTGACCATGTCCTGCATGGGGTTCTGATAGCGCGTGTCGACGATGAAAAGGTAGGACTTCGCCGTGGGCATCAGGCCCGCCTTCGCCACGTAGTCCGCGGCCGGGGCACCTGCCTGGATGCCCACCTTCTTGTCCTTCAGCTTCGGGTCGAGGATCGAGGTGATGCTCTCGAGGCCGGAGCCCTTCTTCGTCACGAGCGCGTAGGTCGTGCGGTAGTAGGGATTGGTGTTGAGCGTGAACTCGTCCGCCTGCACCGTGCCCATGATGAGATCGCAGCGCTTCTCCGACAGGGTCTTGCGGACGAAGCCCATGCCCTGCGGGAACCACGTGTTCTCGACAGACTTGCGCTTCAGCTCGTCAGCGACGATCTGAGCGATCTTGTTCTCGAAGCCCTCGCCCTTCTCGTTGGAGTACGGGAGGTTCGCGGGGGTTGCACAGACGCGGAGAACGTTGCGGTTCACCGCGTCTGCAAGATGGCCCTCGGCAGCGCCGGCACCGCCAGGGGCGGCAACCAGGCTACCAAGCGCTAAAGTGAGTACGGCGTGCTTCCTCATATCTTCGTTTCCTCGTTTATTGAGGCAGTCGCCGAAACTGCCGGCCTTAGCCGCCGAGGCAAGCGTCCTCGGCTTCCTTGGCCTCCTTGGGCTTCTCGGCGCGCTGATCGGCGCTCAGGCGGCCGCCCGGAAGGGCATCCGTCGAACGGGCGCGGAGATAGACGTAAAGGTCGTCGATGTAGCACATGACGTTCGGGTTATCGCCGAGCGCGGGCATGACGTACTTGGTGCCGGCCACGTCGCGGATCTGACCGCTCGACACGACCTGGAGGAACTTCTCGTAGGTCATGGTCTTGAGCGAGTCGTGGAGTGCCGGTGCGAACGACGATCCTTCGGCGTTCGGGCCGTGGCAGACGTGGCACTCGGCGTGATAGCGGCGCCAGCCGGAATACGTGTTCCAGTCGACCTGGATGACATGGTCGGTGTTTTCCGGGTTGCGCTTGACGTCATAGGTCGGCGTGCCGTCGGGGAGCACCCACTTGCCGTCCTCGAACTTCTTGCCTTCCTGGTACTTCTTGTCGAGGACCGGATCCGGAAGAGGACTCTTATCCTCTTGCGCTACCGCAATGCCTGACGAAAAAGCCGCCATGCTCAAGCCTGCGGCAACGAACAAACCAAAACCAATCCTATTCACGCGCGTCCCCTGTTTCCTGAAGGTCTTCCATAACGTCCGGCCTGAGACATCACAACGCCCAAACCGGGAAATCCGCTCTCACAAAACGGTGTGATCTTCCCTGTCCCATCTTCAAAAATTGGTGACATCCTGCCTGCCACGCAAGCATTTTTGAAGATTACATTCCAGCAACAAACCGGCGCGGGTTTCCCCGCGCCGGCTGCTTTTTCCTACCGTGCCATATTAGGGCAGCGAGTAGACCGTGAAGGTGCCACCGAGATCGGTGTACGACTTCAGGCCTGCGTAGTTGCCCACTGCACCGAGGCCGTCCGTCGGCTTGTCGAGACCAGCCGCGAGGCCGATGCCAGCCCAGCCACCGACGCCCGAGAAGAGGCCGATGTACTGCTTGCCGCCGACCGCGTAGGTCATGACGTTGCCGATGGAGCCCGAAGGCAGGCGATGCTTGAAGAGCTCAGCGCCATCCTTCTGGTCGCGGCACTTGAAGTAGCCCTCAAGCGTGCCGTGGCAAGCGATGCCGCCAGCGGTCGTGAGAACGCCCGACCACACAGAGAAGGGCTCGTCGTGCTGGTGAACGATCTTGCCAGCAGCGCCATCCCAAATCGTGAAGTGGCCCGTGTTCGTCTTACCCTCAGGCGGGAACATCGAGAGCGTCGCACCAACGTACGGCTGACCCGGCGTGTACGAAACCTTGAAGGGCTCGTAGTCCATGCAGACGTTGTTGATCGGCACGTAGAACAGGTTCGTCAGCGGCGAGTAGGCAGCCGGCTGCTGATCCTTGAAGCCGAGAGCGGCCGGGCAGACGTTCTTGGTGTTGACGTCAGCACCGTTGAGGAACGTCGACTTCGAAGCGACGACGGTCGGACGACCGTAGTTGGGCTTCGACTTGTCGAGCTCGACGCCCGTCGACCAGTTCAGGTCTTCGTCGTAGGGCTGGGCAACGAGCGGCTCGCCCGTGAGGCGATCAACCGTGTAGCCGAAGCCGTTACGATCGAAGTGGGTCAGAACCTTGCGCTCCTTGCCACCGATGGTCTGGGTGGTGAGGATCGACTCGTTCACGCCGTCGTAGTCCCACTCGTCGAACGGGGTCATCTGGTACAACCAGGCGGCCACGCCGGTGTCGGGGTTACGTGCGTGGAGGGTCATCGACCACTTCTGGTCGATCTGCTTGCCATCCGGTCCCGCGCGCTGAGCCGGGTTCCAGGTGGAGGGGTTGCCCGAGCCGTAGTAGATCAGGTTGGCTTCCGGATCGTAAGAGGCATAGCCCCAGGTCGAGCCGCCACCGATCTTCCACTGGTCACCCGTCCAGGTCTTCAGAGACGAGTCCTTGCCGACCGGCTTGCCGAGCGACATGGTCTTCTCAGGATCGACGAGGATGTCGGCGTCCGGGCCCATCGAGTAAGCGCGCCATACGCGCTTGCCGTCGGCC
>CAZDUD010000029.1:29258-37225 GCA_964508485.1 uncultured Hyphomicrobium sp.
GAGGTACCCATGATCACCTTGTCGTTGACGATCAGGAGGAAGCCCGTGTGGGTCTCGCCCTTCTTCGGATCGCCGTTGACGGCCTTCCACTTCTCCTTGCCGGTCTTTGCGTCAAGCGCGACGAGCGTCGTGTCGGCCTGGCCGAGGATCAGCGTGTCGCCGGCGATCTGAACGCCACGGTTGACCGTGTCGCAGCACATAACCGGGATGACTGACGGATCCTGCTTCGGAGAGTACTTCCAGAGGATCTTCGGGCCCGAGGGGTCCGAGATGTCGAGAGCGAACACGTTGTTCGGGAACGCGGAGTTCAGGTACATCGTGTTGCCGACCACGATCGGCGAGCCTTCGTGACCACGAAGAACACCGGTCGAGAACTGCCAAGCAACCTTGAGGTCCTTGACGTTCGACGTGTTGATTTGATCAAGTTCCGAGTAACGCCAAGCAGAGTACTGACCCTGCTGCATCGCCCAGTTATTCGGGTCCGACGTCGCCTTCATGACGTCCTCGTTCGCCCAAACGGGCGAAGCGAGGGCCGCACTGGCGAGCAGCCCGCATGCGAGTGCACTTCTGCGCATCGCGCTTCCTCCTTAAAGTTCTTGCCACGCTTGCAAGCGGTAGGGAACGACAGAGTGTCAAAGCCCAGTTTACGGTTAATCGGGATTTTTTCCCTTGTTGTTCCGCTGACTTACGAATGGAGGCTCTTGCACTGTCAAACCCCCTGAAGCCATCGCTACCGTGCGACCGTTTTACACTTTCTCGTGAGGTCCGCAAGCCAATCCGTGAGATCATTTTTCTTGCAACACTGATAGGACAAGCCTTCTGACCCTTTTTTTGCGCCGTTTTATCGAAGTTTTTTGCGCTGCGGCACTGAATGCTGCGGCGCACGCCTAGATTTTCCCGCTGCACGGCATTGTCGCAGCCTGTTGACTTTTTGTTACTTGTGTGGATAATTTTTGCCCCTTAAAATATTTGTTTGCTCATTTTTTTGCCGTTAGTCGCTTGAATCGGCGTGCATTTTCCGGGGTGAGATCGGGACAATTGCGCACGCGGCACGTCAGCGCGCGGCGAGTTGCGCGGGAGCCCTGTCGAGGCGTACATCCTCCTCGTCGCAACAAAGGGTTGCCCACGTGCCCAACAGCAAATATCCCGCCCCCGACCGCCGTACGCTGCTACAACATGCCTTCGGCGCGCTTGCCGCGCTCGCAGCGGCGTTTCCAGCGTCAGGCCGCAAGGCCATGGCGGAAACCGGGAAATCGCCGTCTCCCTTCGTGATCGAAATCGCGCCGGGTGTTTATGCCCACAAGGGGCAAATCGCCGAATACGCGCCCGACAACGAAGGCGACATCGCGAACGCCGGCTTCATCGTCGGGCGCGAGGCGATTGCCGTCATCGACACTGGCGGCAGCTTGCGCGTCGGAAGCCGCCTTCACGCCGCGGTCCGCTCCGTTTCGCAACTTCCCATCCGCTACGTCATCAACACGCACATGCATCCAGACCATGTGTTCGGGAACGCGGCCTTCGAAGCGGACCAGCCCGCGTTCGTCGGCCATCACAAGCTCGCGCGCGGATTGAGCGCGCGGGCGGAGCGCTATCTCGCGATCAACAAGGAAGCGCTCGGTGAAGACGCATTTGCGGGCACCAAGATCGTGCTTCCGACGCTTCCCATCAGCGAGGCAACGACGCTCGATCTCGGCGGGCGCGCCATCGTGCTCGAACCGCAGAAGACCGCGCACACCGACAACGACCTCATCGTCCGCGACCTCGAGAGCGGAACCCTGTTTCTCGGCGACCTCCTGTTCTCGGAGCATACGCCGACGCTCGACGGCTCGATCCTCGGATGGCAGGCGGTGCTCGCCAGCCTGACCCAGGCGCCGGCCAAGCGCGTCGTGCCGGGTCATGGCCCTGCCTCGATGGCCTGGCCCGATGCAGCGAAGCCTCTCCAGCACTATCTTAAGGTTCTGACCGACGAGATTCGGGTGCTGATCAAGGACAACCGCACCCTGTCCGAAGCCACTGCTACGGTCGGGCTTTCGGAAAGGGATGCGTGGAAGCTGTTCGAGGACTATCATGCACGGAACGTCTCGGCGGCGTTCGCGGAACTCGAATGGGAGTGACGACGCCGAACAACAAGACGCGAGACGCGACGAAACGGAGGACGCACATGGCCCATCCCCACCCCAGACCGCTTGGCACACGACTCTTGCACGCGGTCGCGGGCCTCGCTTTCACCAGCCTGATTGCTGCAGCCGGCATGGCGGGTGCCTACGCGGCCGACGAAGAGGATATCTGGCCTGCCCTGCAGAAGGATCTCTTCGGCGATCGTGCCGTGGTCGAGGATCCGTCGGCGGTGGTGCTCGAGGCGCCGTACCGGGCCGAGGATGCCGCCCTGGTTCCGCTCACAATTCGGATCCCTGCCGCGTCGACAGCATCGGCAAAGAAGCTCTTTCTGGTCATCGACAAAAATCCAGCTCCGCTTGTTGCCGACTTCACGTTCGGACCAGCAGCGGGTGCCGGCGAGCGCGTGCTCGAGACGCGCGTACGCGTCGACATGTATTCGAACATTCGCGCCGTCATCGAGACCGGCGACGGCAAGCTCCTGATGGCAACCAAGTTCGTAAAGGCAGCCGGCGGCTGCTCAGCGCCTGCGCTCAAGGACACCGACGCTGCGCTCGCGGAAGCCGGGAAGATGCAGATCAAGCACCTTGCCGCAACGGCTGACGGGCAGCGCGAGGGGCAGATCAAGATTCGCCATCCGCAGTACTCGGGCCTGCAGCTCAACCAAGCCACCGGCTACTACATTCCCGCGAAGTTCCTGCGCGTGATCGACGTCGCGCGCGGCGGCGAGCGCGTATTCCGCATGGAAGGCGGCATCTCGCTCTCGGAGGACCCGAACATCCGCTTCACCTACGCTGCAGGCGGTGACGACACCCTGGAAGTGACCGCCGAGGATACGGACGGTAAGGTCTTCAAGGGGCAAGCCGGACCGAAGGGCTCTTAAGCCTGCTCGACACGGACCGGCTCTCTGCCTCACGACACCATGGCCGGGCTTGACCCGGCCATCAAGGGCTACAAGCGCCACCGTTGAACAAGCTGCCCCTGGATGGCCGCCTGTCGCGGCGAAGCCGCGCTCCGCGCGGACGGCGGCCATGGTGTAATGTAGGCGGCGACGAATACGACAAATAAAAAGGGCGCTTCGATTGAAGCGCCCTTTCATTTTGAGCGGACGGCCGGATCAATCAGAAGCAGCGGATCTCGCCTTCGACCTGTGCACGCTTCAGGTTCCTGACCTTTTCCAGCATCGCAGGCGCGTACATATAGGCGACGCTCTCGCCGCCACGCTGACGCACGGACATGATGGTCTCGGCCTCCTCGTACTGCTCATAGGGCAGCACGGAGGCGATGACATCGATCGAGCAGGCGCACTTGTCGAGCACGTCGCGGGTTGAGCCGTTGACGAGCATGCAGCCGTAGATGTAGTCGCCGCGTGTTGCCGTCGGATAATCATTCACCAGCTTTGCCGCCGTCTTGTGCTCGGCGCACTCCTCGCCGATCGCCGCCGCGCCAGCCGTGACAAGAAGCACGACTGCCGCCGCCAGAACCTTGGTCAGCTTGCTCGTCATTTCGCCTCTCCTATGCCCACGACTTTGATGCGCTCCTTGAGCTCCGGACCGGCGGCCTGCGAGCTCACGAAGTTCGCCTGGAGATCAACGAAGTAACCCGGCACCTGGTTGCTCACCACGACCGTAAAAGCCGATTTGTGAAAGCCCTGCATCTTCGAGGCGCTCATATCGTCGGCGAACGGGGTAATGGTTACCGTGTAGGCATCGACCGTCTTGCCGTTGTACTCAACCTTGGTCTCCTCGGCAGTGGCATTGCCCAGCGCCTCGCGGATTTTGTGCTTGAGGTACATCTGGTTACCTCCGGCCAACGAGTTGAAGGTGACGACGGCGCGGTCGAGATACCAGACGAACAGCGGATTGACGGTCAGCTCGGGCCAGTTCTGCGGGTCACGCGCGTGCTCGCCAGTGAAGACCTTGAAGACGACGTCGCGGCCGCCCTTGTCATCGACCTTGGCCACGCCGAGACGGATGTCGTCCGCGTAGTTCTTGCCGACCAGGCGCTCGTCGGAGCCGGTCTTCTCGAAGCGGTATGTGACCTCCGAGCCCTTGTCGATCAAATCGAGCTGGCGCGTTTCGAACAGGATCGGCGAGGCCTTGTGATCGCCAGCCGCTGCCGCCGCCATGGGCAGCAAGGTTGCAAACAGGGCCGCCAGCGCCCCACGATTGAAGCTCAACATCGTTCCGTTTTCCTCCTTGCGGGCGCCGTAACGGCAGCCTTCTTGGGAAGTCTTCTATCCCCAGCTGCCGTCTTCCGGCAATCTCCCGATCATGAAATCTCTGCAAGGCTCCTTACCTGCACCAGAAATACGCGCAGGCGCGCCTTGCCCAATCTCGCAGCAGGGGCCGTTAACCTGGGCCGCGGAGAAACCGGCCGAACGCGCGCGGGCCGTTGCCGACAGGGATCCGGCTCACGACCTCAAGGGTTGCCGTATCAATGCGCTCGAGGGTGTTGGCGTCCCAACAGGCTACATAAACGGCGCCTCCGGCCGGATCGGCCTCGATGCCTTCGGGGTACTCGCCTACCTCGATGGTCTTGACCACCGCCAGGGTGGACACGTCGAAGACCGTGACCGTGCCGCCGTATTGGTTGGTGACAAAAGCCCGCCCGCCGGCGAGCGCCACGGCATAGGGCCGATGCCCCACCTTCACGGTGCCGACGACCTTGCCGGCCGCGAGATCGATCACGCTCACGTCGTCGCTCGCGACGTTTGCCGTATAAGCGCGGCGCCCCTCGGCATCGACCGTGATGCCGAAGGGCCGCTTGCCGACGGGAACGCTGCCGGTGCGGGTGAGCGTGGCGGCGTCGATGATCGAGATCTCGTTGCTGTCGCGGTCGGCCGTAAGGATGCGCGTGCCGTCCGACGTCACGGCCACACCGGACGGGGACTGCCCCACCCCGACGCTGCCCGTCACCTTTCCTGCAACGGCATCGATGACGAAGAGCTTATGCTCGTACCAGTCGGCTACGTAGACGCGGTCGCCCGCCGGATGGACCGCAATGCCGAGCGGGCCTTCGCCGACCTTGAAGCGCGACGCGATCATACGCTTCCCGGCATCGACGACGACGAGCTCCTTGCTCTCGGGTGACGTCAAATATGCGAAACGCCCGTCCGGTGCGACGGCGACGCCCGCGGGCTTGCCGCCGATCGCGATCTCGGACACGGCGGCGCCGGATGCGAGATCGACGATCGACAGCGAATCGCCCGTCTGGTTGGTGACGAAGGCTTCGCGTGCGGCGAGAGGCTCGGCGAGGGCCGGTGCCGCCGCCGCACCCGAAAGCGCAAGAGCGAGTGCAACGCCTGCGAGGCGAAGCCGTGCCGGCATCAGCCGCCTTCCAGCTTCTTCTTCAACGCCGCGAGGCCCGACTGGAAGACGCCGGTAATGGCCTTGACGGCAGCTTCGTCCGAAAGCTCCGGCGGCGGGTCGTTGTTGACGTAGCCGCGGTAGAAGGCGCTCTTCCACTCGACCTTCGACTTGTCGCCGTCGGGCGTCACGGTGATGTGGGCCGAGTAGTTCGTCACGGGCACGACCTTCACGTCGACCTCGGTGATCTCGTAGGAGAGCATCTTGCCCTCGGCGTTGTACTTCGTCAGCTTCTCGAAGATCTGCCCGCCGTTCTCGAGCGTAAGCGTACGAGTCGCGCCGACGTCGTTGCCGCCGGTGCCCTCGGTTTTCACGAATGCCGGATGCCAGCCCATGTCCTGGAAGTTACCGACGACGGCCCAGACCTTGTCTGCCGGCGCGTTGATCTCAACGGTCTCAACGACCTTCTGGCGCGTGGGGCCGTGCGCGGAAGCCGCGAGCGGCATAAGGCAGACAAGTGCCAGGAACGAAGCAAACAATCTAACCATCAGCAGTCCTCCGGGAATTCGTCGTCGGCTCACGCTATCTCAAGCCGGCGCCGGACAATAATTAAGACTGGGTAACGGCGCAATCGATGCGCGCATTGGCCGCCCTGCGGCGCAGCATTTTTTGCCGCGAGCTTCGGAATTACAGGCGACGCAAGAGTCCCGGGGCCGCCTGCGTGATTCAGGCCGAGGAATCCGATATGGCGCCATGCCGCAACCAGAGGCGAATTCTTGATCGTCACACCTGTTGTTTTGATCGGCCGTCCATGCTTTTGTTCCGCGCCAAATCAAATCACGAGACCGCTCCCACATGACGAATTGGACCCAAGCCAAGGGCCCGGGCGAGCCGCCCAAGTCTAACGCGATTACAGATGTCGCCTGTCCCTTCTGCGGTCTTGTTTGTGACGATCTCGAACTTGCCCGAGACGAGAAGGGCCTGCACGTCACAAAGAACGGCTGCGAGAAGGCCGTCGCCGGGTTCGAGCGCAACGTAGACGGCGCCAAGCCTCAAGTTGGCGGGCGCGACGTGGATCTTGCGACCGCCATCCAGGCCGCAACGGAGCTCATCCGGAAGTCCTCGCTGCCGCTCTACGGTGGTCTCGGCACGGACGTGGACGGCATCCGTGCGGTGATGTCGCTTGCCGACAAGTCCGGCGGCGTCATCGATCACGCTTTGTCGGAAGGCCAATACCGCAATTTCCGCGTCCTGCAGACGCGCGGCTGGATCACGTCGACGCTCACCGAGACGCGCAACCGCGCCGACGTCATCATCGTCGTCGGCTCCGATATCCAGAAGATCCATCCGCGTTTCTTCGAGCGAATCGTCAACGTGGAGGAGTCTCTCCTTTGGGAGTCGCCGCCGAAGCGCACGGTGGTCTTCATCGGCAAGGGGCTCGATCAATCGGCCGTCAAGGGTCCGCGCATCAGCGAGATCATCACGCTTCCCTGCGAGGTCAACCTCGTGGGCGAGATCATCGGCGCGCTTGCCGCCGAGGTGCGGGGAACGCCGGTCACGCAGGACACGGTTGCCGGGGTCGCGACCTCCGATATCCGCGCGCTCGCCGAGCGCTGCCAGAAGGCCGCTTATCCGGTGTTCGTCTGGGCGCCGCCGAGCCTCGCGTTTCCCAACGCGGATCTCGTGGTCAGCGCTGTCTCGGATCTCGTCAAGGACCTCAACGTCAAGGGCCGTGCGGCAGGCCTCGCGCTCGGCGGCAACGAGGGGGCCGTTACGGCCGGTGCCGTCTCGGCGTGGCAGAGCGGCTATCCGCTCCGCGTGTCGTTTGCGAGCGGTAAGCCCGACTACGATTTCCTGCGCTATGCCATCCCACGCATGCTGGCCAACGGTGAGGGCGACCTGCTCGTCTGGCTCGCCTCGTTCACGCCAGACCTCGGGCCGCCCGCGACCAAGATTCCGACCGTCGTGCTCGGCACGCCGGGCCTCAAGCTAGCAAGCCCGCCAGCCGTGTTCATTCCGATCGGCACGCCGGGCGTGGATCATGCCGGGCGCATCATCCGTGTCGACAACGTCGTGTCGCTGCCGCTGCGCAATCTCGGACGCTCGAACCTGCCCAAGGCATCCGACATCTTCGCCGCCATCGAACTCGCACTTTAATTTCCGCCTCGAGGACCCAAGAGATGCTGACCAAGTTCACCGGCGGAACCGTGTATGACCCTTTGAACGGGGTCAACGGCGAGGTGCGGGACATCTACGTCAAGGACGGCCGTATCGTATCCGAGCCGCCGCCCGGAACGCGCATCGACGCCGAGTATGCGCTCAACGGGCGCGTCGTGATGGCAGGCGCCATCGATCCACACAGCCATATCGGCGGCGGCAAGGTCACCATCGGCCGCATGCTGCTGCCCGAGGATCATCAGGGCCATGAGGTGGCCCGCACCGAGCTTCTGCGCTCGGGCTGCGGGCATGCCGTGCCCTCGACCATGACGACCGGCTACCGCTACGCGGAGATGGGCTACACGGCGGCCTTCGAACCCGCGATGC
>CAZDUD010000030.1:0-37185 GCA_964508485.1 uncultured Hyphomicrobium sp.
CCATATAGAACTCGATGATCTCGGGAATGTAGCTGTAGATCGCCTTGTCGTCGGCGATGCCGGCGCCGGGCGCGTTGACGATGGTGACGTTGCCGGCGCGGTAGACGTCGAAAAGGCCCGGGACGCCGAGAACGGAGTCGGGGTTGAAGGTCAGCGGGTCGAGGAAGGCATCGTCCACGCGCCGGTAGAGCACATCGACGCGGCAGAGACCCTGCGTCGTCTTCATGTTGAGCACGCCATCCATGACGACGAGGTCTGGCGCTTCCACGAGCTCGACGCCCATCTGGTCCGCCAGGAAGGCGTGCTCGAAATAAGCGCTATTATAGAGACCTGGGGTGAGCACGGCGATGACGGGATCGCCTTTTAGCCGTTCTGGCGCGACGCTTTCGAGGGTCTTTCTCAGGTTGTCGGGATAGGTCTCGACCGGGGCGACGCGATTCTCGGCGAACAGGTTCGGGAACATGTGCATCATGGTTTCCCGGTTCTCCAGCATGTAGGAGACGCCGGACGGCGTGCGCGTATTGTCCTCGAGGACGTAGAACTCGTTCTCGCTCGTGCGCACGAGGTCGATGCCGATGATGTGCGAATAGATGCCGAGCGCCGGCTCGACGCCGATCATCTCCGGCACGAAAGCGCTGTTCTGGATCACCAGCTCGGCGGGGATGCGGCCGGCCTTGATGATCTCCTGGCGGTGATAGATGTCGTACATGAAGGCGTTGAGCGCTTTCACGCGCTGCTCGATGCCGGCCGTCAGGCGGCGCCATTCGGCGGCGGCGATGATGCGCGGGATCATGTCGAAGGGGATCAGGCGCTCGGCCGACTCGGCGTCGCCGTAGACCGCGAA
This sequence comes from uncultured Hyphomicrobium sp., assembly GCA_964508485.1. GTDB lineage: Bacteria > Pseudomonadota > Alphaproteobacteria > Rhizobiales > Hyphomicrobiaceae > Hyphomicrobium_C. Next base: position 845 of record CAZDUD010000030.1, read on the forward strand.
CGTGATGCCGGTTCGTCGGAAGAGCAGCTCGGCCTCGGCGCTCTTCTTCCTCAGCTCCTCGATACGCGTGGAGTTGAGCCATTCGGAAACGGCGGCATATGGCTCGCGGACTCCCTGTCCGAAGCCGTTCATCTCGTCAAAGGCTGGCTTCAACTCCGCGGCCCTGATTTGCTCCATGTGTTAAGTATGGCAAGAGCCGGGCCAATCTCAGCGCGTCAGGAAAATCCAGTATTTCCAGGGGCCGGGCCATTTCATGCTGCCTATTGCCATATCATGTGCCTGAACGGCGTGCATCCCCGATCGGCGGGAGGTCAAGAACTGGGCAGTGATTTTCTGGACCTTCCGCCAGGCCTCGTCCCTGCTCGGCACCTGTTCGCCTTGAACTTGACGGCTTCAGAAATTCATTCTTTAATTTCTGTCATGACAGAAATAACAGTAAAAACCGGACCGCTGCCGCCCGCCATCGAGCGCTTCGTCGTGGCGTGGGGCGACATGGGCGAGGTCTGGGGCGTCAACCGGTCGGTCTCCCAGATCCACGCCCTGCTCTACGTCTCGGAGCGGCCGCTTTCGGCTGAAGAGATCGCCGATCGGCTCAAGCTCGCGCGCTCGAACGTCTCGACCTCTCTGCGCGAGCTTCTCGCGTGGGCGCTCATCCGCCGCGCTTCTGTGCTGGGGGAGCGGCGCGAGTTCTACGAGGCGGAGGCTGACGTGTTCGAGATGCTCCGGCGCATCGCGGCGGGCCGAAAGACGCGCGAGATCGATCCGGCCATCGCGGCGCTGCGCCAGTGCGTTGCGGCGGCCGAAGGGGACGAAAGGGTTTCGCCCGAGGCGCGCCGCCGGTTCCGCTCAATGCTCGATTTCACCGAGGGCGTGGCACGGAGCTTCGACGAGGTGTTGCAACTTCCGACGCCTGTGCTTGCCAAGCTCATCAAAATGGGCGGTGCGGTCGCGCGCTTGGCTGGGCTCACGTCCGGCCGGCGGTCGAAAGAAGCAGCGGGAGACGACTAGGGGGGAACGCTCATGTCAGCCTTGCCTGCAGAAGCCTCTTTGCTTGGCGCTCCTGTTGATGGGGCCCGAGACGCCGGGCTCGGCGAGGACGTGGTCGACCTTCGGTTCCGGGCGCTCGTCGGAGAAGCGGGCTGGTCGCGGTTGCCGGCGGCGGTGCAGCGGCGGTTCTCGAAGCGGCTCGGGCCCGGTCATGTGCTGCTCTACGCGGGAGAGGTTCTCGAGACGCGACTTTCACGCGCCGGGAAGCTGCTCTCCTTTCTCGCCCGCGCCATCGGTGCGCCGTTGCCACTTGATGACGGCATGACGGGTGGCGCGACTGTCGCGGTAATGGAAAATGCGGGGCTCGGCGGGCAGAGCTGGACGCGGACGTATGCGCGGGCCGGGCGATTTCCGCAGGTCGTTCATTCGGCCAAGTGCTTCGCGGGCCCGACTGGCCTCGAGGAGCACGTGGGATATGGGGTCGGCATGTCGCTCACCGTCGCTGAGGCGGGCGGCGCGCTTGTGTTCCGCTCCGTGCGCTATTTCATATCCTTGGGGCGCGTGCGCATTGCCCTCCCGCACTTGCTCGAGCCGGGCGCCATGGAGATCGTCCATCGGGACGAGGGTGACGGTGCGTTTCTGTTCACGCTCGCGCTCCACCATCCCCGGCTGGGTGTTCTCATCCGGCAAACGGCCCGCTTCCGGGATGCATGAGGCGGGGCGGGTCAGCTCTTACATTCGCCGTCGTGATCCTTGCGTGCTGCAGCGGCAATACGCTCGCAATCGTTGCCATAGGTCTTGCCGTCGCAGCCGCAGACGGGCTGGTAGATCCTCGTGCACATCTTTCTTTTCACGACGCATATTCCCGCGGCGTGATCCTCCTTGCACTGCCCAGCCGGTACGTCGCAGAAGAGGCCGTTGGAGCAGCTCGCACCGGTGACGCCACCGCATTCCTGTCCGTCGCCGGCTTGTGCGGCTGCTTCTTGGCTGATGGCAAGCGCGCTGAGACCGATCAGGGCAACGAGGGCCAGCTTGCCGCGGCTCCTGGATCCAATCATGCGACCCTCCAAAGGGCTGAAACGCCAGGCGACTCTATCCGAACGCGGAGGGCGCCGACAGGTTCATGTCTCGCACGTGCGTAAGCCTGCGCATGGCCCCGTCGTTGCCTTGATTTCAGCGTAGTCGCCGGAATCGAAGGGGCGCGCCATGCGCGCCAGTGATCAAGACGGGGAACGAGAGGGCGAACCGATGATCGCGTCACCAAAGGAGTGGGCGTCGTTGCTGGGTTTCGACCGCGATGCGGACGAGCGGACCATGGCCTCGCGCACGCGTGTGCTCGCACGGACGCTCGCCTATCTCGAGGATCATTTCTCGGATCCGGACGGCGTACGGCCGCCCGAGGCGCTGGTCGTGGAGTTCGGGCAGTTCCTGGTGCTGGCGGAGGCTATGGAGTCCAAGGGTCGCGCGGCAAAGTTCCGGGAACTCTATGAGACGATCGTTCAGCTCCACCTGAAATGGGATGAGATCGACCGCGACGAGGCTTTCCAGTCGATCGGCAAGCAGATGGCCGTGTTCAAGGGCATCATTGCGTTTTCGGATGCGTGGGGTGGCAGCGAAACGCCGATTCCGAATCGTCGGCCCGCCGTCGAGGCGACGCCGCTTTTCGACGAGGCGGATGTGAAGACGCGGATCGTGCGTCCGGGCCATCTGAGGCCGTAGCTGCTGTCGGCGCAGCGGGGGCGGTTGCCGGACAGGCCCTTTTTGCGGTTCTGCGGCCGCGTTCGAGCCCGCTCTTGCGCCCGAAGCCATCAGCGGCTATTCAGCTGCGCTCGGCTCGCAACGGCCCGGTGATCTGACCACGTCACCGCGCGCGACCCGAGACCGGCCGGAGAGGTGGCAGAGTGGTCGATCGCGCCGCACTCGAAATGCGGAGTACGGGCAACCGTACCGGGGGTTCGAATCCCTCCCTCTCCGCCAGCAACCTTACGGGCGGCAGCCTAGCTTAGCTCCAGCAGCGATGCGGGTGAAAGGTCGGCTGAACCGCCTAGAGCGGAAATTGCCGAAACTGTGCGGTCCAACAGCCGACAAACCTTGGCAGATGAGCCGCTGGTTGATCGATGCTCGGTTAGGTGCGCGGCAGCACGCCCAGCAGCGTCGAGGTGAATGAGGCCCGCAGCGCGTCACGCAGTTCCATGTGCAGTGCGCGAAGGGCGGGCTCGTCCGCATAGGCCGCGAGGAGGCTGGGCGGCGGCGGGGCGTAGGCCGACAGGGCGCCCGCCGAGAGAAGTCCCATCAGGCAGAACAGTTGCGCGCCGTCGCCGATTTCGGGCAGATGCTGCCGCACGAGTTCGGTCATGGTCGCGAGCCTGCCGAGTGAGGACCGCTTGTGTCTCTTGATCGCCTCGACCGAGACATTGTGCTCCAGGACGCTGCCCTGCGCGCCGAAGAGGTCGCACAGCACCGGCCGGTCCGCCAGCGATCGGCTGAGGATTTCGGCCATCTGGCCTGCCCGTGCTTCCGGCGCCGCCTGCGCGTCGATGCCTGCGGTCAGCTCGGCCGCCAGATCGACGAGCCAGCGTCCCAGGAAGTCATCCAGCAGTTCGAGCAGCACCGCCTCGCGCGATTCGAAATATCGCAGGACGTTCGACTTGGCCAGGCCTACCCGGCGGCTGAGTTCGTTGAGGCTCACCTCGGCCAAAGGCATTTGGTCGAGCATCGCCGCCGCCGTGTCCAAGATGACCCTGCGTCGGGCCTTCCGTTGCTCCTCGTTTCGTGCCCGCTGAAAAGTCACACCTTCGCCTTTGATTAAAGACCAATGGTCTCTTGACATCAGACCGTCGGTCTTTAAATTCCCTTATTACAGACCGATGGTTCTATAGGAACGCGCGATGAGTGGCAATTGGACCGAGCAGAGCATCCCCGACCAGCACGGCCGCGTCGCGATCGTCACCGGCGGCAGCACCGGGCTGGGCTTCGAAACGGCACGGATGCTCGCCGCGCATGGAGCGAAAGTGGTCCTCGCGGTCCGCGATGTCGAGAAGGGCGGGCAGGCAGCCGCCCGCATCGCAGGTGACGTCGCCGTCCAGGCGCTCGATCTGACCTCGCTGGACTCGATCCGGTCGGCGGCGGCCGACCTGCGGGCCGCCTATCCGCGCATCGATCTTCTGATCAACAACGCCGGAGTGATGTACACCCCGAGGCAGACCACCTCGGACGGTTTCGAACTGCAGTTCGGCACCAACCACCTCGGCCACTTCGCGCTGACCGGTCTGCTGATCGACCGTCTCCTGCCCGTTCCCGGCTCCCGCGTCGTGACCGTCAGCAGCACCGGCCATCGTATTCGGGCCGCCATCCATTTCGACAATCTGCAGTGGGAGCGTTCGTACAGCCGCGCCGGCGCCTACGGCCAGTCCAAGCTTGCCAACCTGATGTTCACCTACGAATTGCAGCGCCGCCTCGCCCCGCACGGCACCACGATCGCGGTGGCGGCCCATCCCGGCGTGTCCAACACGGAACTCGTCCGAAACCTGCCGGCCGCGTTTCGCGGCCCCATCCGCTGGCTCGCGCCGCTGCTTACCCAGAAGCCCGAAATGGGCGCTTTGCCAACGCTGCGCGCCGCCACCGATCCGACAGTCATCGGCGGGCAATATTACGGCCCCGGCGGCTGGGGTGAGATCCGCGGATATCCGAAGCTGGTCACCTCCAGCCCAGACTCCTACGACCTTGCCGTCCAGCAGCGCCTGTGGACCGTCTCCGAAGGGCTCACCGGAGTGACATTTCCGGTGAGGTGAAGCGCGGATTGCGCGGACAGCATCCCCCAGGCATGCCGGACTGTCCGATCGAGCGTCGCGCGGCGCGCAAATTGCCGGCGCTGCTAGCTGAGCGTTGCAGCGCTTTGCGCACGCCGGCCCAGATAGATGCTTCCGATACCTGTGCTGCCCTTGCGTACGGGGCATCCTGATAGCCGGTGACAATATCAACCAGCGGTGTTCCGTACGGAACAGTCGCGCGGGTCAGCATTGCTAGAGTCAATCGTGCGTCGAGCCCGTTTGGATCACGGTGCCTCAGGCGCAGAGGTCGCGCGTCGGCATGAGCCGCCGGATGCCATTCAAAGCGCGCGTCCCTCGCAACACGGCGCGGTTTATCCGCGCTCAAGCTGAGCCCTTCGCCCGTCCGGGCTGCGCGATGCTGGCGCTGTGCGCCGGGTCTCCCAATGCTGGAGAACAAAATGATCCGCGGAATTTCCAAGTCAGGTCTTTTCGCTGCTGCTCTCGCTTCCGTTCTTGCCGCTCATTCCGTACGCGCAGAAGGCACGCTGAACCGCGGTGATGCCGTCGTAACCGGATTCTCCGGTGTGACGGTCGCTGTTCCATCGGCTGACGACCCGGTGGACGGAACGTTCATCGATGTCGACGGACCGGCAATGAAGGTTTTGCCGCTCGAAGCCGGCGCGCCGCCGGCGGGACAATTGCTCTCCAATCCGTCGCGCCTCGACGTGAAGGCACGCGACGTTGGCCAGGTGTTCGCAGTCGCGCTCGATGACGGCCTCCTGTCGAACCCGATGGCCGCGGTTCCGAATATCTATCTTGGCGCCACCTCGGCCTACGGTCTGCAGATCGTCATTCCCGACGCCGACAACGGACGCCCGGAGCGCATTACGAAGGGGCATCCCAATGCGGACTGGATGACGGGCCAGTTCGGTCCCGGCGGAGCACCCGGCAGCATCTGGAAAATCGACGGCGCGTCGCGCACGACCTCGCTGTTCGCGACCATCCCGAACAACAGCGGCCCCGGTATCGGCGATATCGCTTACGATCCGGCGTCGATGCACCTGTTCGTATCGGATCTCGACACAGGGCTGATCCATCGCGTCGACATGGCGGGCAACCTCGTCGACACGTTCGATCATGGTGTCGCCGGGCGCTCGCAAGCGGGTCTCGCGCCTGTTTCCGATGACGGGGTGAAGGCAGACATCAAGTCACCGAAGTTCAACAGCCTCGATCCGACGACGTGGGGCTTCACCCAGTCGGAGCGCCGCGTTTGGGGCCTCGCCGTCAACGGCGGGCGCTTGTACTACGCCGTCGCCGGCGGACCGGAGGTGTGGTCCGTCTCTCTTTCGTTGACGGGTGCGTTCGGTGCTGATGCGCGGCGCGAATTCGAAATTTCCGGCACGCCGGGCAACCATCCGATCTCGGATATCGCGTTCGACGGCAAAGGGCTGATGTACGTGGCGCAACGCGGCAAGGTACGCGGAAGCTACGACTACCGGGCCTTCACTGTCAGCAAGCCGTCGGTCGTGTTCCGCTACCGCCGCGAGATCCCGGACGATCCGGATACCTCCGGGACATGGGTGCCCGTACCGGATGAGTTCGCGATCGGCGTGCCGCCCGACCACCGCAATACGGCGGGCGGCGTGGCGCTCGGCTACGGTTACGACGAGGCGGGCCATCTTCGCACCGGAGCGTGCGGCGGAATGCTCTGGTCGACCGGCGACAAGCTGCGCGCGCGTGAGAGCGATGCGAGTGGTCCTGCCGTCGTGCACGGCCTGCAGGGCTCGAACCGGACGCTCGTGCGTCCTGACAACGAGCCGCCAAATGCAGCGTACTTCATCGACTACGACAGCCGGTCCGATAGCGCGGAGACGATCGGGCACATGGGTGACGTCGAGATCTGGCAGCCGTGCGAAAATCGCGCTGGCGTGGATCCCGAAACCTATGCGGCCATGCCGGATCTGCCCGGGTACTATCCGCCGGGAGAGATCCCGCCCGGCGGCGTGCCTCCCGTAGGCTGGCCGACCTGGGATTTCAATCTGCGCGTCGACAAGGAAGCGCTTCCTGCTGCCTGTGCGCCGGGTGGCCTCGGCTTCCTCTGCACCTACATTGTGCGCGTGACCAACACCGGTCCCAATCCTTACATCGGTGCCGTGACGGTGGAGGATCATTTGCCGGCGGCGCCGGCCGGTGCGACGATGTCGTTCGACAATCAGCCGCCGTGGGCGTGTCTCGCGCTCTCGCCGACGCAGCACCAGTGCACCTACGATCCGGCCGTCCTTTGGCCCGGGACTAGCATCGACCTCAAGGTCACGGTCGATACGCCCGCGCCGGCGCCCGTGTGCTCTCTCACGAACATTGTGCACCTCAAATGGCCTTGGGGCTTCGCCGATAACAATCCCGGCGACGACTTCGACCTCGCGGTTGCCGGCATCCCGGCCGCCCATTGTCCGCCGGTTGCGGGCGAGCTCGCCAACCTCAAGATTGAAAAGTCCTGGTGGGGCGGCATCGAGCCCGTCTGCAAGAACAAGCTTGGCCACTTCGCCTGCGAGTTCATCATCAGTGTGATCAATACGGGACCTGGCACGTACAACGGTCCGTTCGAGTTCGAGGAGCAGATCCCGGCCGGCACGACTGTCGAGCCATTGTCGCCGGGCTTTACCTGCACGAATGGTGCGCCGGCCACCTGCACGCATGATCCTGTCGTGTTCGGCGCCAACCAGGGAACGTTGCTGGCCGTCGCCGTCAAGGTGCCGAAGAACATGGCCGACGACCTCGGCTGCAAGCTCACCAACAAAGTGAAGATCACCAAGGCGCCCGGCGGATCGGATCAGAACACGGATGCGACGGATGACGAGTCCGAGCATGACGCGATCATCCCGGGGACGCTGGTGCAATGCCCGGGTCTCCAGCTCAGCAATTTGAAGATTCAGACCACCGATGCCACAGGCGGCAAGTGCCCCGTCAAGAATGGCAAGTGGGAATGCCTGTTCAAGATCCGCGTCTGGAATTTCGGCAAGCCCTACGCCAACACGATCGAGTTCAACGATCATGTGGCGATGCCGTTCCATCCGGGCAAGACGCTGTCGATTACGGCGCCGCCCAAGTGGCAGTGCAATGCCGTGCTGCCACATCAGCAGATCTGCAAGAGCGATGATCCGGGTCTCGCGGGTGGAGACAGCGTGGAGTTCATGGCAACCGTCAAAGTGCCGCTTGCGCCGGATGCCGCGTGTTGGGTCAAGAACCAGGCCATCATCTGGAAGGCGCCGGGCGAGACCGCTCAAAACACCTTTGCCGGCGACGACAAGAGCACGGCCATGGCGCAGTTCGAGCCGGTGTTTCCGCTCAACGGAAACCCGTATTGCCTCTCTCCCATGATGCACGAGCCTGACGACGATCTCACGTCGCCCGAGGGGCGCGAGACCAACCTCTCGATTACGAAGACGGCAGGCGCCAGCACGAAGACGGCGACCGGCCAAAATACGCCGTTCGTCATCACGGTGACCAACACCGGTCCTGGTGTCTTCAACGGTCCGATCGTGGTGCGCGAGACGCTGCCTGCCGAGCCGCACAACGCGAGCTGGCCGGCACCTTGGGTGTGCGAGGGCCAGACCATGGCCGGACAGCCGAACGACGCGCTCTGCTCGCATCCTGTTGTCGAGCTGAAGCCGAACGACAGCGTGACGCTCAATCTCGAAGTGGAGATGCCGAACAGCTACATCGCACCATCCGGGTCCGATGTGACGTGCGGCTATACCAACAAGGTGGCGATCGAAGTCGCTGCAGGCGGAACGCCTCAGAATACGAACGCCGAGGACGATGCGGCGACAGCCGAGGTCGTGTTCGCACCGTTCGAGAAGCACGGAGAGACGTTCTGCGGCATCGACGACGTGACGACGCCTCCTCCGCCTCCACCGCCGACGTGCCCGCAAGGCTGGTCCAGCACGCCGGTCTCCGGCAAGTGCTGCCCGCCGCGCTCATGGTGGGACGGCGAGCGGTGCTCCAAGGACGAGCCGCCCGCAACCTGCAAGCGGAAAACGTGCGACCGCGATCAGGTGTGGGATGCCGGTGTCTGCCGCTGCGTCGACCTCAAATGCCCGAACGGCACCGTCGGAGACTATCCTCACTGCAAGCCGATCGTGGTGATCCCGCCGAAATGCGTGCAGAAATCCTGCGGCCGCAGTGCGACCTGGGATGGCGCGAAGTGCGCGTGTGTTCCAAAGAAGTGCCCCGAGGGGACGACGGGTGTCTTCCCGAAGTGCAAGCCGGATGCGTGCCCGAAAGGCATGGTCGGAACGCCGCCGAACTGCCGGAAGCTGCCGACGACGTGTGCTCCCGGATTCCGGGGGACCCCGCCAAACTGCGTCAAGATCGTCGATCCGCCGAAGTGTCCGAAGGGCACCAGCGGGCGTCCGCCGAACTGCAAGAAGGATCCGCCGCCGTCATGCCCCAAGGGGTTCCGCGGCACGCCGCCCAACTGCAAGCGCGTGATTGTCGATCCACCGAAGGCCTGCCCGGCCGGCATGGTCGGAAAGCCACCAAACTGCCGGAAGCCGCCGAAGGTATGTCCGCCAGGCTTCACCGGTACGCCGCCAAAGTGCAAGCCGATCCCGGTGCCGAAGGTCAAGCCGATGCAGCTCAAGGCGCCGACCGTGCCAAATCGGAGTAGGTTGCAATGATGGCTGGAGCTTACCGATGGTCGGCATCTCTCTTTGATTGCGTGCGACATCAAATGGTTCGCCGTGAGCGAATGAGCGAAGATGTCTCGCGACCAAAGACGGACTTGACCGTATTCGCAAAGCTCTCCATGCTTTGAGCGTCAATTATGGACTGCGGAAGAGATCGGCCTGCCTTGTGCGCGGCCGGCGCCGAAGGAGCAACCGCCCCGGAATCTCTCAGGCAAACGGACCGCAGTCCGATGACACTCTGGAAAGCGATGAGACGGTGATCCGTTTCATCCACCGACGATGACAAAGGGCCGATCCCGCCGGAGACTTGGCGGGCAAGGCACCTAATCTTTCAGGTCTCGCGACAGAGGGGGCTCATATCCGCGCACATCCGTGCGTGGTGGAGATGGAGCCCCGACGTGAGCGATTCGCCGCACGCCGACTATTCCGCCGTTTTCAAACGCACGCCGCTCCATGAGCTCAATGTGGCGCTCGGCGCACGCATGGTGCCGTTCGCCGGCTACGAGATGCCCGTGCAGTATGCGGCGGGAGTCCTCAAGGAGCACCTGCACACACGCGCTGCCGCCGGCCTGTTCGACGTGTCGCACATGGGGCAGATCGCGCTCCGCGCCAAGTCCGGACGGATCGACGATGCCGCGCTGGCGCTCGAGCGGCTGGTTCCGGTTGATGTGCTTGGGCTTGCACCCGGGCGTCAGCGTTACGCAGTCTTCACCAACGACAACGGCGGCATTCTGGACGACCTGATGATCGCGCATCGCGGCGATCATCTTCTGCTCGTCGTCAACGCGGCCTGCAAGGATGCCGATGAAGCCCACCTCAAGGCGCATCTCTCGGATGCTTGCGACGTGGAGCGGATCGACCGCGCCCTGATCGCGCTTCAGGGGCCGCAGGCCGAAGCCGCTCTCGCGCGCCACGCACCCGGCTGCCGCGACATGACGTTCATGGACGTGCGGTTGCTCGATATTCTTGGCGCCACTTGCATCGTCGCACGCTCGGGCTACACGGGCGAGGACGGGTTCGAGATCTCCGTGCCACAGGACAAAGCGCGCGAGGTGGCGACGGCGTTGCTTGAAGACGCGGCGGTCGCGCCGATCGGACTCGGCGCACGCGATTCCCTGCGTCTCGAGGCCGGCTTGTGCCTCTACGGTTCCGATATCGATCAAGCGACGACGCCCGTCGAGGCCGGTCTTTCGTGGGCCATCCAGAAGGCCCGTCGTCGCGGCGGAGCACGCGCGGGCGGCTTTCCCGGAGCAAACATCATCCTCGATCAGCTCGACGGCGGAACTCAGCGCTGCCGCGCCGGATTGCTCGCAGAAGGCCGCGTGCCTGTGCGCGGGGGCGCGCTTATCTTTGCGTCGGACGAAGCGGGGGAACCTATCGGCATCGTCACGTCCGGCGGGTTCGGGCCGACAGCCGACCGGCCAGTGGCAATGGGCTATGTGCCGCGCGCGATGGCCGCGCCGGGTACCGTTGTCTTCGCCGAGGTTCGCGGGCGGCTGCTTCCGATGACCGTCGCATCGCTGCCGTTCGTTGCTCCGAGATTCAAACGCGGCGTGAGCCGCCAGCCCTGAGAAGGAGATTCGTGATGAGGTTCACCGATGAGCATGAATGGCTGACGCTGGACGGCGACGTCGCCACCGTCGGCATCACCGCACATGCCTCGACCCAGCTCGGCGACCTCGTCTTCGTCGAGCTGCCGAAGGTCGGTGCTAAGCTTACGAAAGGGCAGGGTGCGGCGGTCGTCGAGTCGGTCAAGGCGGCCTCCGACGTGTTCGCGCCGCTCGATGGCGAGGTGGTCGAGGTCAACGATGCCGTGACGCAGGATCCATCCCTCGTGAACTCCGACCCGCTCGGCGGGGGCTGGCTCTACCGGATGAAGCTCGCGAGCGCCGCGGACTTCGACAGCCTCATGGACGAGGCCGCTTACAAGGCGCTGATCGGCGACAACCCCTAGCGCGGAGAGCACGATGCCCGGCTCCTATGATCCTTATGATTTCGCCAACCGGCGCCATATCGGACCGTCCGCCGCCGAGATTGCGGAGATGCTGGCTGTCGTCGGCGCCGATAACCTGGCGGCGCTGATCGACGAGACGGTGCCAGCCTCGATCCGGCAGACGTCGCGTATCGACTTCGGGAAGTCGCTCTCCGAGCGCCGTGCGCTCGACAAGGTGCGCGCCACTGCCAACAAGAACCGGGTGCTGACCTCCCTTATCGGCCAGGGCTATCACGGCACCATCATGCCGCCGGCCATCCAGCGCAACATCTTCGAGAACCCGGCCTGGTACACGGCGTACTCGCCCTATCAGCCCGAGATCAGCCAAGGGCGTCTTGAAGCGCTCCTCAACTTTCAGACTCTCGTGCGCGATCTGACCGGCCTCGACATCGCCAATGCCTCGTTGCTCGACGAGGCCACCGCGGCCGCCGAGGCGATGGCCATGGCGCATCGCGTGGCGACCTCCAAGGCCGACACGTTCTTCGTCGACAAGGACTGCCTGCCGCAGACCATCGCCGTCGTGAAGACGCGCGCCGAGCCGCTCGGCTGGCGTGTCGTCGTGGGTGATCCCTTCAGCGATCTCGCGCCCAATTCCGTGTTCGGCGCGCTGTTCCAGTATCCGGGTGTGTGCGGCGTCTGCCACGATTTCTCGGATCCGATCGCGAAGCTGCATGCAGCCGGCGCCATTGCCGTCGTTGCCGCCGATCCACTGGCGCTGACGCTTTTGAAGTCTCCCGGCGAGATGGGAGCCGACATTGCCATCGGCTCCATGCAGCGCTATGGCGTGCCGATGGGCTATGGCGGGCCGCATGCGGCCTACATGGCGACGCGCGACGCACATAAGCGCACGTTGCCCGGCCGCATTGTCGGCGTCTCGGTCGATTCGCGCGGCAACCGCGCTTATCGCTTGGCGTTGCAGACGCGCGAGCAGCACATCCGCCGTGAGAAGGCGACCTCGAACATCTGTACGTCGCAGGTGCTGCTCGCGGTCATCGCGTCGATGTATGCGGTGTTCCACGGGCCGCGAGGGCTCAAGGCCATTGCCGAGCGTGTGCATCGCGATGCCGTGCGGCTCGACGAGGGATTGACCTCGCTCGGCTTCAAGGTGAGTCCCGCCGCCTACTTCGACACCATCACGGTTGAGGTCGGCGCCTACCAAGGGCTGATCCTCAAGAACGCCGTCGACAACGGCATCAACCTGCGCAAGGTCGGAAGCAATCGCATCGGCATCACCGTCGACGAGCGCACGCGCCCCGACACGCTGGAAGCCGTGTGGCGCGCTTTCGGCGGCTTTGACCTCAGGTACCAGGACGCCTATCCCGCCTCGCGGCTCCCGCAGAACCTAATCCGCGTGTCGGAGATCCTGACGCATCCCGTCTTTCACATGAACCGCGCCGAGAGCGAGATGACGCGATACATGCGTCGCCTTGCGGACCGGGACCTCGCGCTCGACCGCTCCATGATCCCGCTCGGCTCATGCACGATGAAGCTCAACGCCACTGCCGAGATGCTGCCGATCTCGTGGCCCGAGTTCGGCGAGTTGCATCCCTTCGTGCCCGCCGATCAGGCCCTGGGCTACAAGGAGCTGATCGACGATCTCTCCGAGAAGCTCTGCCAGATCACGGGCTACGATGCGATCTCGATGCAGCCGAATGCCGGCTCGCAGGGCGAGTATGCGGGGCTCCTCGCCATCCGCTCCTATCACGTGAGCCGCGGCGAGCCCGAGCGTGACGTGTGTCTCATCCCGGCGTCCGCGCACGGCACGAACCCGGCCTCGGCGCAGATGTGCGGCATGTCGGTCGTCGTCGTCGGCACGGACGCGGAGGGGAACATCGACGTCGCCGATTTCCGTGCCAAGGCCGAGAAGCACAAGGACCGCCTCGCCGCCTGCATGATCACCTATCCTTCGACCCACGGCGTGTTCGAGGAGAGTGTCATCGCGCTCTGCGAGATCACGCACGCCAACGGCGGCCAGGTCTACTTCGACGGCGCCAACCTCAATGCGATCGTCGGTCTGGCACGCCCCGGCGACATCGGTGCCGACGTCGGTCACATCAACCTGCACAAGACGTTCTGCATCCCGCATGGCGGCGGCGGGCCCGGCATGGGACCCATCGGGGTCAAAAAGCACCTCATCCCGTTCCTGCCCGGGCACCCCGAGACCGACGGCCGCGAGTACACGGTCTCGGCGGCGCCCTTCGGCTCGGCGTCGATCCTGCCGATCTCGTGGAGCTATTGCTTGCTCATGGGCGGGCGGGGTCTCACGCAGGCCACGCGTATCGCCATCCTCAACGCCAACTACATCGCCAAGCGGCTCGAGGGCGCCTATCGCGTCCTCTATGCCGGACGGAACGGGCGCGTCGCGCACGAGTGCATCATCGATACGCGTCCGCTCATGGAAAGCGCCGGCGTCACCGTGGACGACATCGCCAAGCGGCTGATCGACTGCGGCTTCCATGCGCCGACCATGAGCTGGCCGGTTGCCGGCACGCTGATGATCGAGCCGACGGAGAGCGAGACGAAAGCCGAGCTGGACCGGTTCTGCTCGGCGATGCTGGCCATTCACGAGGAGGCCCGCGCCATTGCCGAGGGCCGTATCGACCGCAAGAACAATCCGCTCAAGAACGCGCCGCACACGGTCGAGGATCTGGTGGGTCCTTGGGACCGGCCCTACTCGCGCGAGGTCGCCTGCTTCCCGCCGGGTGCCTTCCGCGTCGATAAGTACTGGCCGCCGGTCAATCGCGTGGACAATGTCTACGGTGACCGGAATCTCGTGTGCTCATGTCCGCCATTGGAGGCTTACAAAGAGGCCGCCGAGTAGATCCCCAAACGCTGGGTGCGACAGCGGCTACACGGCGCTGGGCTCGGTGAGGGGCGGCACCAGTCCCTGGCGCATGCAGAGGTAGACCAGCTCGATGTCCGAGCGGACGCCGAGCTTGGATTTGATCTCATAGTGGTAGTTGGCCACGGTCTTAGGGCTCAGGTTGAAGGCGGACGCGATCTCGTCCGTCGATTTCGCGTCCAGGATCATGCGGAGGATCTCGAACTCCCGCGGCGAGAGCGTTTCCACGGCCGGCACGTCATCGCACAGCCGGCTCGTGGCGATCACCTCGTTGATCTCCGCGCACAGTGCAGGGCGTCCGGCGAAGACATCACGGATGGCGCTGACAAGGACCTCCGGCGGGCTGCTTTTCGTGACATAGCCGCGGGCGCCTGCGCGGAACGCCTGCTGTGCGTAGGTCGCGCTTGCGTGCATCGTGAAGATGAGAACGCGGGCGGCGGAGTCCCATTGCCGGATCTGGCGGACGAGGTCGATGCCGCCGCGTCCGGGCATCGAGATGTCGATCACGACCACGTCAGGGCTTGCTGCCTTGAAGGCCGCGTATCCTGTCGCGGCATCGCCCGCCTCGGCGACGACCTCGATGCCGGGATGCTTCTCGATCAGCCTGCGATAGCCTTCCCGTACGACGGCATGATCATCGACCAGCAGGACGCGAATGCTCATGGCTTCAGGCCCCTCGCTGCTGCAATGTCGGGAACTCCACCTGCAGGCCGAAGCCGCCGCTCGGAAGCGGCCCGGCGGCGAACTTCCCGCTCAATGCGACGACGCGCTCGCGCATGCCGATCAGGCCGGATCCTTCCGACGCTGCGGGCTTGTCGTCGCGCGTAACGCCCGCTCCGTCATCGACGACCGAAAGCCTGATCCGTTCCTTGCCTGCATCGGCAAGCTGGCTCAGCCGCACCTGAACGTTGCGCGCGTTGGCGTGTTTGGATGCGTTGGTCAGCGCCTCCTGGACGATGCGGTAGACGTGGGCACTGGTTTCGGCACGTAGCGTTTCCACCTCGCCGGTCGTCTCGATCGAGTATGTGGTGCGTCCGTGGGCGGTTTTGTTGTGCTGCTCGACAAGAGCCTTGAGGCTCTGAAGCAAGCCGAGATCGTCGATCTCCTGCGGGCGCAGGTAGGTGAGCGTCCGCCTCAGCGATCGCATCAGGCCGGAGGTTGCCGCCTCGAGCTCGCGAACCTCGCCGACGAGGGACGGCGCTTCGCGTTGCGCGCTGGTACGGATGCAGGCCGTGAGCGCGTTGAGCGCGGCGAGCTTCTGGGCGATCTCGTCGTGCAGCTCGCGGGCGATGTGACGCCGCTCCTGCTCCTGGGTATCGACGAGGCGACGCGCAAGCTCGGTACGCTCGGAGGTCGCCTTGCCCAGCTCCTCCGAAAGCGTGTTGAAGACCTCGCTGATCCGGTCGAGCTCGCTCAAACGGAACGCCGGCAGGCGGCACGTGAGGTCGCCGTGCGCCAGGCGGTTAAGGCCGGACAGAATCTCTCTCGTCGGCTGAAGCGCGCGATCGATGACGAAATAGGTGACGAGGCAAAGGGCTGCGACGAGGAACGCCGAGAGGCCGAGAAGCGGTGCGATGGTCGACCAGGCGTGGCCAGCCGTCGCCACAGGATCATAGGTGGCAACGACGGTGCCCTGGTTGGCCGCGCGATACGTGATCGGCCGCTCCTCGGTCAGGCTGTCGTTGATGAACGTCCGGTATGCCGCGAAGAACCACGACGGGGCGCCGGCCGATGCAGCGTCGATGCCGGAGCAGCTCGAGCGATTGGTCGACACGTCGAGGCCGCGCAACGCAACGCATTGGCCAGGATGCAGGGCGTAGGCCGTCACGACCTCCCAATCGGGAAAGCGCTTCGGGATATCCGTCGACCTGTCGATGCGCGAGAGCTGCAGGTCGAGCTGGCGGCTGACCAGATCGGCGAGCTCTGCGTTCTGCTGCTTTGCCTCGCGGGCGGTCTGGAAAACGGCGAGCCCGGCGCCTGCGAGGAAGCACGCCAGCGCCACCCATGTGATCCGTCTCACCAGGAGCCACTTCAGGTCCATGATGCACCTCGCCAAACACCGGTTGTTTCAAGCTAGAGGGCGCGTTGGAGGCTGTGAAGGGGGCCGGACCCATGCTCAGGAAATTTGCCTAACGATCCTCGGGCGAACTGCTCTCTCGGGCCGGCGGTCGGGTTCCTAAAGTTCGGCCGGTCGGCGTCGGCACGGGGAGGCTGTGGAATGCGACGGCTCGGAGGAAACGGGTTTCAGCGGCTGCTGGCGCGGATTCCCAGGCCCAGCCTGCTGCCCTGGAAAGACGTGCTGCTCCTCGCCTTCGTGGCGATGGTGGTGGCGTGCTCCGTGGCTTTCGCCGGTCTTCGTCTGCAGCAGATCGCCGAAGGGCGTGACGATGCGGAGCTTGGGCGTCTGGGTGGGGCCGACGGTCTGCCGGACGTCCTGGGAAACCGCTGTCTGAACCAGGCGTCTCAACGCCTCTAACAAGATCTCATAGGGAGCACTTCATGAAAACTAGCCTGATCGCTGCCGCCTTACTCATGCTGGCCGGCGCTGCGTTCGCTCAGGGCGCGGGCCACGAGGCCGCCCGCGAGTTGACGCCCGCGGACATCAAGTTCGAGGACAACCCGGCCTTTCCGAAGGGCGCGCAGTCGATGCTCATCCACGGCGATCCGGCGAAGCCCGAGTTCTTCATCATCCGCCTCAAGTTCCCGCCCAACTACATCGTGCCCGCGCACACGCATCCCGCGCTCGAATCCGTGACGGTGCTCTCCGGGTCCATGGGGAGCGGCATGGGCAAGACCGTCGATACGTCGAAGGGCAAAATGCTCGAGGCCGGGTCCCTGCTCATCCTGCCGGCGAACCATCCCCACTACGTGTGGACGGAGGACAAGGAGACGATCATTCAGGTCGCAGCCAACGGCCCGTTCGACATCATCTATGTCAATCCGGATGAAGATCCGCGGAAGAAATAGATTGCCCGCGACGCCTGCCGATCAAGCCCGCTGCCGCAAGGTGGCGGGCTTTTTTTGAACGATCGGTGTATCAGCTTGCGCGAGCGTGCGCGGCTCCGCATTTCTCGAGTGCGGCCGACGTCGAGGACCAGCGATCCTTTGTGACGGTGACGATGTACCTGCGGCATCCGTCGGCGGCACCTTCGACGAAGCGGATCTCGAATAGGGCTTGCTGCCGCGACGGCTTCAGCGGCCAGGCAAAGGATGCGTCGTCCGGCGTTTTGGCGAGCGCCGTCTTTATGGCGTAGGCGGCATTCTTGAGATCGGCCTTGCTGAGCCGCGTCAGAAGAACGTTCGGCAGGTCGGGGCTCAGGCCGGCTTCGATGGCGCTCTTGCGCTTCGGTGCGGTGTCCTTGTCGTCCTCGGCGGGCTCCGCCTTTTCGGCGTAGGCCTCGCCCATCGCCTCTGTCGATTGCGGCTCGGTGGCGGGAGCGGCTTGCTCGTCCTGCGCCGGCGTGAGTTCCGGCAGGACCTCCGGCTGTTGGATCTGGGTCGCGGCCGGGTTTGCAGATCCGAGCGTGCCCGTTGCGGCAGCCGATGCGGTTTCGCGCTCCTGATCGACGCGTGCGGCGATGTCTCGCGCGTTCGTGACTACGACCTCGGCGAGGGATTTCGCGGTCGCAAGCACGCCGTCCCATCCGAGGTTCGCAACCGCAGCCCAGGCGCCACCGGCCAGAACGAGCGCCATGAGCATCCGTCTCAGCCGGGCCTTCTTGCGGTTCGGCAACGGCGGCCCGACCCTCTCGTCCGGCTCGACGTTCAGCATGGGAGGATCAAAGTCCCGATAGTCGTCGTGGTACGGGCTTTCGTTCCAATACTGCTGATGACCAAGGGTCATGTCTGCCTCCTCTAGCGGATCTAGCGGACGAGTACCTCAGACGTGTATTGGTTCTGGTCGGCCAATTCCGCGAGCGTCAGCGGATTGGCGACGCGCCGCGACTTGCCCTCGAAGAAGCAGCCGTTCTCCAGCGATAAATTCTTGTGAAAGATGTCGGCGGTGACGGAGCACGCTGTCTTCAACGTGACCTGCTCGGCATAGATGGCTCCGGATGCCTCGCCCATGATCGTCGCCGCTTGCGCGCAGATCGTGCCGTCAACGGCGCCTCGCTCGGTGATCAGGACGTCCGTGCAGTAGACCTCACCGAGCACCGTTCCTTCCAGGACGACGGTGCCTTCATACTTGATGGTGCCTTCGAGGACGGCTTTGCGGGGAATTGAAAGCGGGGGTTGTCTCGTGGACTTTTCGCTCATCGCAGGATCCATACGCATCGAACAATGTTGGTCCCCCGGGTGGCCTCTGTCGCGCGGCACGAGCAGGTTCCATGCGCCATGCGCGATCTCTTCGCGTATTCAAACGATGAGTCGAAGGCTCCCCCGAGCGCTTGCTGGCTGTGTTTGCCGCCGCCAAGTATTTCTCAGAATGTGTCGAAAGATCGGTGGCTAAACGAGCAGGGCGGAACGATTTTATTCCCGCTGGCCTCATTTTTTTGAGGCGGCCCCGATCGAGCGGCGCGGCCAGGGCGGTCGTTTAAGCCGCGCTTTATCTCAGTCGTGCGACATGGCTCACCTCGACTTCACGTCCGATGTTGCACCGCAGCAGGAATTTCCGGCTTGCCCGATCGGCCCGCTTGGTCTTGAGTGAGGTGGGGTTTGACAGAGTTTTGTATCAGCGTTCGCGTCGTCCCCACCGCGAATGCCGACTGACTGGGACTGCGGGCTCACACATGAGCCTTGCTCCAAGCGGATGCACGACCGCATCGTGCCGCGAGGTACCCACTCATGACGCTATCCAGAAACATCTCCGTTCTCGTTGTCGATTGCTCCGACGCGTTCGCGCCCGAGCTCAGGCAGCGCCTCGTTCCCTTGGGACTGCAGGTGCACGTAGTGAGAACGCCGGCGATGGCCATCCGGATTGCCAGTGCCAAAAGGATCGACGTCGCCGTGCTCGAGTACGCCATGGATCCTGGGGCCACGGACCTTGTCACGGCGCTCAAGGCGCGTGATGTCTCGATCGTCTACACAACGCCTAGCGCGTCCCGGCAGGTGTGCGACCGCTCCGTCGTTCAGCCAATGGCCGTCTGCGTCGGCTAGCGGGCATCGTTTCGGCGATGCTCGGCGCACCGTGTGCGACCGTTTCCGCAAATCCAAACGCTTGAGCTAGCGCCGGCCCAACCGTCCGGCGGGCGCTCGCGTTTCCGATGTCGCTTGGACACTTGTGGTCGCCTTGAGCACGCCATATTGTTTCGACAAATTATTTGTCGAAAGGCGCCGATCATGAATATTCGCGAGCTTTCAAAGCTCACCGGGCAGGCCGAGCGGCAGATCCGGTACATGATCGCAGAAGGGTTCGTGCCCCCTCCTTCCGGGGGACGAGCAACGGCAGACTACGGAGAGGACCATGTAACGGCCATACGCCGCTATACCGTGCTGAGGCAGCAGGGACTTCCGCCTCAGGCTATCCGGGTCCTCCTCGCGAGTGGACAGTCGGCTCCTTTTCCGGTGGCCCCGGGTATCGCGCTCCATGTGGACCCTCACCTCATCGGCGTCCCCATGGATGCTGATGCCTTGGCCGACCGGATCCGAGAGGTGTTGAAAGTCATTCTCCAGGAGCCGACTGATGCCCAACAGCATCCCCACGCTGCACGCCGACGATCCCGTTAGCAGACTGATCGAACGCTCCACGCGCCGCCACGGCCATTTTCCTGTTCCACTCATTGCCACGTCCTACAACATCACGCTCGCTGGCGGTCTCGCCTGCGTCACGACCCGGCGCACGTTCCGCAACCAGGAAGCGCAGACCATCGAGGCGGCGCTTACGTTCCCCGTTCCTGTGCACGCCGTGCTCTTTGCGCTCGAGGCCCGCATCGGCGGCCGCGTCGTGAAGGCCGTCGCGAAGGACAGGACGGCTGCCCGCGAAACCTATGAGGATGCAGTCGACCGCGGCAAGACGGCGGTGCTGCACGAGGAGCTGCTCAGGGGCATCCACATGCTGTCGGTCGCGCATGTCGCGCCCGGCGCCGAGATCGAGGTGACGGCGCGGTTCGCGCAGCCGCTGGCCTGGGTCGGCGAGCGTGCCATGCTGCGCATCCCCACCACCGCGGGCCACGTCTACGGGGCCTCCGGGCTTCCGGATTGTGACGACCTCGTATTCGGTGGGCCGGTTGCCGCTGCGGAGCTTACCGTTTCTTGCGAGGCGGGCACGTCAGCTTTGGTCGGCGGCGTTCCGGTCGCGGCCGGATTGCGCGTTTCGCTCGACAGGCCCATCAGCATCGAGGTTCAAGGCTGGACGGCGCGCGACATCCATGGCCGAACGGCCGCGGGCGAGGCATTCACGCTTGGAATCGCGCCTGCTCCGGCCGGCGAGGCGCCGCTCGATGTCGCGTTCCTCATCGATCACTCGGGTTCGATGAACAGTCTTTGTACCATCAGCGTCCGTCTCTCCAAGCATGCCGCCGTGCTGCTCGGCCTCAACGAGGCTGCGCGTGGCTTCACGGATGCGGACCGGATCAACCTCTGGCAGTTCGACGACGTCGCCGATGATCTTGGTACCGCGCATGGCCCGCTTGCGAGCGACCTGATCCGGATGCTCGAGCCGCCGCGTGGCGGAACGGAGATCGGCCGCGCCATCAGCACGCTCCTGGCGCAGCGACCCGTGCGCGACGTCGTGCTCGTGACCGATGGCATGTCGCACGCGCTGGACGTGCAGGCGCTGGCGAGCAGGAGCGTCCGGTTCTCGGCGGTGCTCATCGGCGATGACAGTCTCGAGGCCAACGTCGGTCATCTGGCCATGCTGAGTGGCGGAGAGATTTTCGTTGCGCACGGAGCGGACGTGGCTAGGGCGCTCGGGAGCGTCATCGCGGCACTGCGGGTGGCGCGTCCCAAGACGCGACCGGCTCGTGGCGGAGATCACCTTGCAAGCGGTTGCCGAAGCGGCATGCAGATCGTTGCGACCAGGACTTCGGCCGCCACCGCGGTTGAGGAAACGGAGGTGGTCCGCGCTGCGGCTGCCTATGTGGCGAGCCTGCGCCTTGCGCAATTTCCTGCGGTAGAGGCGGCGAAGCTCGCGGTGGCCGAGGGGCTGGTGACGCATCTCACGAGCCTGGTTCTCGTCGATGAGGAGGGCGTGGCGCAGGCCGGGTTGCCTGCCATGCGGAAGGTGGAGCTGCCCGTTCCAGCAACCTACGCAGCGTCTGCCGTCGGCCAGCATCTTAGACCGTACCGCGATGATGCTTCCGTCGGCGCGTCCCCCTTCCCGGGCGTGTGCAGAAGTGCAGCCCTGCCCCGCGATTTCGCGGAGGACGAGCCGCCGCGTCGCTCGCTCCGACTCCAGCGTGCCGTCGACTTCGGCACGGAGCAGCTGAGAGCGTTGAGAACTCGCGTCAAAGCGACGGATGCTCCAAGGTCTGAGAGTGGCGACTCGCAGGCGCCGCGTCTCACACATCTTCCGCGCCGGATCGACTGGCGAAATGAAGGTCAGCGGCTCGTGGAGGGGAATTTGATCGGCCTTCCTCACGAGGTAGCCGACGCCATCGATGCGGCGGCGCGCGTGGGCGTGGTGAAGCGAGCAGCCAAGAAGCTCGGCGTATCGGCACGCGTATTCGTCATCGGGCTTCTGGCGCGGACCGTGTCGGGTAGCGACCGTCATGCGGAGCGCGTCTATCGCGCGATCCTTGCCAGGGCCAAGACGAAGGACATCGCGCATGTGGCCGAGCGCCTAGGGCTGGCGGCCTAGGCAATCAGGGTTTCGTAAAGTTCGCCCGCACGCGATCATCCGGTCGCGTGCGGGCTTTTCTTTTCGGATAGCTGTGCCGCGCCGCGCGTTTCGGCCAGGCGCTCATCGAGGGCCTTGTCGAAGCGCGACGCCATGGCGAGCCAAAGGCCCGCGATCGGGATCGAGACCAGCGCGACAGCGGCGAGTGGCCAGCCCATGGCCTTGGTCAATCCGTTGAAGACGGCACCCGACAGCGCATCGCCGCCGCGGTAGATCACGGTGTCGATGAAGTTCTGCGCCTTGTAGCGCTCGTCAAGGTCCACGGCCGTGTACAGCACCTTGGTGGACGGGTTCGAAAGCGCGAAGGCCGCGACGCGCTCGGCGACCATGATGCCCGCGACCACGTGCAACTCGGGCATGGCGGCATAAAGGGCCAGCCCGGCGATGGTGAGCGCCGGGAGCACCGAGGCTGCGACGCCGATGCCGAAGCGCGACATGATGCGGCCGGCAACGAAGAGCTGGACCAGCACGGTTGCGATGCTGGTGATCAGGTCACGCTCGGCGAAGAATTGCACGCGCTCGGTCGCGTCCTTGATGGTCTCTCCTGCGAGCCGCGCCTGCTCGAGGTAGAAGAACGTCGAAAGCAGGTTGGCGATCAGCACGTAGGTTGCGATGCGCAGCAGGTAGCTGTCGCTCAGCACGCGCTCGGCGCCGGAGATGAGCGTGCGCAGCGTCAGCGGTGCATCTATCTCCGTGCCGTTGTGCGCCTTTGCCGTCGTCGTGCTCCTCAGCCACAGCGACAGCGCGGCTGCGATCAGAAATATAACGGCCGCGATCAAGAGCAGGTTCTGGCCGCCGACGATGGGCACGAGCGTGTTGGCGGCAAACGGACCTAGCACGGCGCCCGTCGTGCCGCCGGCCGCAATGAACCCGTAGAGGCGTTTTGCCTGCTCGCTGTCATAGATGTCCGCCATCAGGATCCAGAACAACGAGACGACGAACAGGTTGAAGACGCTGGCGAAGACAAAGAAGGCGCCGCCGAGCGCGCCAGTGCCGTCGCTGCCGAGGGCGAGCCAGAAGCCGATCATGAGGGCGACGAAGAGGCCGTAGAGCCCCGGGAGCACGTAACGGCGCGGTACACGCGCCACGATCCAGCCGAAGAGTGGAACGGCTGCGAGCATGACGACGAAGACGAGCAGGAACCAGAGCTGACGCTGGTCGGCGGTCGCTTCGGCGCTGATATTCTCGCGCACGGGGCGGATCAGGTAGTAGCCGCCGAGCACGAGTGCAAATGTGACGAACGCGCCGAGCGTGGCGGCGACCTCGGAGCGCTCGATGGCGACGGCGCGGCGCAAAATATTAGCTGTGGAGACGGATGCGTGATCCGCTCCGGAGTGTTGTGTCATCGGTCCTATCCCTGTTGCGCCCGACCGTCGTCCGGTGGCACCGTCGCATGACTCGAAAGAATGCGGTAGGCTCGCCGCGCATCAGCGGCCGACGCAGAGCCGCGCGATTTTCCGCGGGACGGGGAACCCAGAATGATCAGGACCAGACATCTTTCGGGCCTCAGTGCAGGTCTCGTCCTCTCGATCATGTGCGCCGTTTGGAGCCCTTCGGATGCCGCGTATCGACTCTGCGCGCTCAGGGACGGGCCGCGCGGACCCTGTACGTGCAAGGGAGACGGTGACGCGGCGGGTCACTTCACGGTCGTTTCCAAGAGCCGCTGCAAATCGGCGGCGCCGATGCCGCCCGGCGCGGCGGCGACCGGTACACCGGCGGGTCCGGACGCCGGTGCGCCTTCCGCGACGGCCGGGGCTGCGCCGTCGCCGTCGTCTCCCGCAGCGGCCGCAGCGCCGCCCGCAGATGCGGTTCCTGCGATTACGGGGGCTTTGCCTGCGGCGGGCACGCGGCTCGATCAGGTGCGCCAGCGCGGCAAGCTCTTGTGCGGCGTCAATACCGGATTGCTCGGCTTCTCGGCGCGAACGGAGTCCGGTGTCTGGGCCGGTCTCGATGTCGATTTCTGCCGCGCGCTTGCGGCTGCAGTGCTTGGCGACGGCGAGAAGGCGGAGTTCGTTCCGCTCGAGACGAACGAGCGGTTCGACGCCCTCAAGGAAGGCCGTGTCGATGTGCTCTCGCGCAACACGACGTGGACCATGAACCGCGAGGTCGAGCTCGGGCTGCGGTTTGCCGGCGTCCTTTATTTTGACGGTCAGGGATTCATGACCAGCGACGACCGCGGGTTCGTCTCCGCGCAACAGCTTTCGGGTTCGAAGGTGTGCGTCGAAGGCGGGACGACGACCGAGCAGAACATGGCGTATTTCTTCAAGGCGCATCAGATCGAAGCGCAGGCGATGGTGTTTCCGACGCGCGAGGAGACGCTGAAGGCGTATTCGGACGGGACGTGCGACACGTACTCGGGCGATCGCTCGGCGCTCTTCTCCGATCGTGCCTCGTTCCCCGAGCCCGCCAAGCATGCCATTCTTCCGGAGGTGATCTCCAAGGAGCCGCTTGGGCCGGCTACGCTCAAGGGCGACGACGAGTGGGCCGAGATCGTGCGGTGGACGCTCGCCGGGCTCGTCAATGCAGAGGAGGTCGGGCTCGACAAGGCGTCTGCGGCGTCCAGCAACCCCTTGGCCGACGATCAGCAGCGCCTCGTGGACGGGGCTGGTGCGAGCGGCGAGAAGCTCAGGCTCGGCAAAGCGTGGCTGCGCACGGTGGTGGCCACCGTCGGCAACAATGGCGAGATGTTCGAGGCGAATGTCGGCAAGGGCAGCGCGCTCGGCATGGAGCGAGGTCTCAACGCGCTCTGGAAGCGCGGCGGGATCCTCACCGCTCCGCCGATGTGGTGAGGCGTGCGCTCGATGACGATCTCCAAGCTCTTCTCCGCTCTCATCGGAACAATGATTTGTGGTGCGCTTCTTTCGACGTCGTCCGCGCACGCGCAGCGGCAGAGGATTCCGCCGCCGGAGCCGAGCGCCGAAGCGTGGGTCAGCCCGGGTGCGATCGACGGCCTTCAGCAGGCCATCGCGTTCTACCAGCGCATCGTTGCGGCAGGCGGCTGGCCGACGCTCCCCAACAAGATCACGCTTCGGCCCGGCGACAGCGACGCCAACGTCGCCATCCTGCGCCGCCGGCTCGAGATGAGCGGCGACATCGGCCCTGGCGGCGACGCCTATGCGTTCGACTCCAAGCTCGAGGCTGCGGTGAAGCGCTATCAGCTTCGCAACGGGCTTGAGCCGACCGGCATCGTCTACGGCATCACGCAGCGCGTGCTCAACGTGCCTGCCGACACGCGGCTCCGGCAACTGCAACTCAACCTCGCGCGCATGCAGGAGCTGCTGCCGAAGCTCGGCGCGCCGCGCACCATCCTCATGAACTCGGCGAGCTTCGAGCTGCAGGGTATTTCAGGCGGCCGCGTGGAGGTCACGAGCCGCACGATTGCCGGCAAGCGCGCAACGCCGACGCCGAACGTCAGCGCCAGCGTGCAGGCGATCAACCTTTTACCCTACTGGCACGTGCCGGGTACGATTGCGAAGGCCGCGCTCATCCCCGCAATCCGCAAGGACCCGTCGTATCTCTACAAGGAGCGCATCCGGGTCTTCTCGACGTTCGGCGGCGAGGAGATCGATCCGGCGCTCGTCAACTGGTGGGGTCCGGAGGCTGAGCGCTACGTGTTCCGACAGGACCCGGGTCCGCAGAATGCGCTCGGCGTGCTGCGCTTCGACATGCCGAACAAGCACATCGTCTACATGCACGATACGCCGATGAAGAACCTGTTCGGCTTCTTCGAGCGCGCCTACAGCGCGGGGTGCGTGCGGACGCAGAATTTCCTCGACGTCGCCGAATGGGTGCTCGCGGGTGCGGGCGGATGGAACCGGGCCCAGCTAGAAAGCGCGATCGTGGGCGGCCAGCGCACGACGATCAAGATTCCCCAACCGGTGCCGGTGCATTTCATCTACCTGACGGCGTGGATGGAGAACGGTGTCGTGCAGTTCCGCAACGATCTCTACAACCGCGACGACCGTGCGTTCGACGGCGGCGAGGATGTGTCCGCGCGTACGATGACGCAGTCGGTCGCGCCTTGATCGTAAGACATTCCTTTCACTCCATGGCCGCCGTCATCGCGGCGTGCTGCTTCGCATCGACAGGCGACCATCCAGGGCGCAGCTTGTTCCAACGCTTGGATGTCGGCCCCTGGATGGCCGGGTCAAGCCCGGCCATGGAGTCGTGTGAGTGGGTGATAAGTGGAGGGGCCCTAACGCAGCGCGGCGCGGATGGCGTCGAGGCCGTCGGTCAGGGCGGCGGGGCCGGGCTGCAGGATCAGCGGGGACTTGATCTCGACGATGCGGCCCGCGGCGACGGCGGGAACGGCGCTCCATCCCGCGCGCGTCTTGAAACTGTCGAGCTTCACTTTCTTTCCGCACCACGACGCCAGCACAACATCCGGGCTGCGCGCGATGACCTCGTCCGAGCTGACGATGCGCTCTCGGGCCTCAGGCTTGGTTGCGCGCTCGGCGAAGATGTCGGTGCCGCCTGCAATCTCAATCAGCTCCGAGACCCAGCCGATGCCGGAGATCATCGGATCGTTCCATTCCTCGAAGTAGACGCGGGGGCGCCGGACTCGGCCTTTTGTCTCGGCGGCGACGTTCGCGATGCGGGCCTCGAGCTTGCGTGCCAGCGCGTCCGCCTTCCCGGACTCGCCGATGAGCGCGCCCAGCGTGCGGATCATGGCGAAGATGCCGGCCAGATCACGCTGGTTGAAGAGATGGACGGAGAGGCCTGCGCGGGCGAGGTCCGGGATGATCGGGCCCTGGATGTCGGAGAACGCGAGGACGAGGTCCGGCTTTAGCGCGGCGATCTTCTCGACGTCGGCGGACGTGAACGAGGAGATGCGCGGCTTCTCCTTCCGCACCTGCGGCGGGCGAACGGCATAGCCCGAAACGCCGACGATGCGGTCCTGCTCCCCGAGGAGATAGAGGGTCTCTACGGTCTCCTCGGTCAGGCAGACGATGCGCTCGGCGGGATAGCGCCGCAAGACCGGCTCAGGCCGAGACGGCTGCCGTGGCCGGTGCCGGCTTCACGAGCGCCAGCGCGACGGCGGCCCGGTGGATCAGCAGGAAGCCGATATAGGCAACGGCATTGATGCCGAGGATCTCGCCGACGACGGCCAGCGAGAACGAGTCACCTGCATACGACGTCGCGACACCGAACGCGTAGAGCGCGAACTGGTAGACGACAAAGGCGGCGGCGAATGCAACGAGGGCTGCGACGAGGCCCGACTTGTTGGCGGGGACGATCGCGGCAGCGGCAAAATAGCCGAGGATCGCTGCAACGCCGATGGCAGCACCCCAGGCGTACGTGTCCGGCGTGTGCGGGTAGCTCAACAGCGCAAATCCGACGGCCTGGTTGACGATCCAGGCGACGAGGACGAGGAGAAGCCCTTCCGTCCGGCGCAGCGTCAGCGCGGCGAGGGCGGCAACGGCGGCCAGCGGCGCCACGCAGGCCAAGGCATAGCTGCCGATCACGGTCAGCCCGGCGATGAGTGCGATCCAAAGGCTGGTGCCGGTGGCTTCCGGCGTGCGTCCCGTGGCAGCGGTTCCGTTGGTCATTGGTCTATCCCCTTGTCGTGCTGTTCCTCGCGGCGCTTCGCGCCGATGTACTCTGACCCCTACGGATAGTGCTCCCGCAGGGCGTGTCAATCGGGAAAGGCAGCGGCATAGCGTGTGGGTGCGAAGGAGGGGCGCAATGACGGCGTTCAGGCGGCGCGGGCGGTCCTGGCGGCGGTGAGCCATCCCTTGATTTTCTCGATGTCGGGTGGCGCGCCATCGCGCAGGATGCGCTGGCCGGCCGTTGTCGTGGCGAAGGCGAGCACATCGGCGCAGAGCTTGGCCTCCTCGGCGGTGGCGAGGCTGTCGGCGGTCCGGTAGCCGGATCCGGCCAGCAGCTCGGCGTGGCCGCCGCGCAGGCCCGGAACGTCGAGCATCAGACGGCACTGGTCCTGCCACAGCAGGATCGTATCCGCCTTCACCGTGCGCGAGCGCAATTGTTCGGCGGTGAGATACGCAGAGGCGGACAGGAAATCGGCGACGGTCTTGATGCCGAGGGGCGTGAGGCGCTTGGCCGTCTTGGGTCCGATGGACGGGGCGCGCTCGACGTCGTCCGTAAGCGTGAGGTAGCTTTTCGCGCTGGCGGGCGCCGGAGTGAGGGGCACGACCTGGGCCGGTTTCGGGTTCGGCATCGGCGGCTCTGCGATGGATGGGGCCGTGTTTCCGGTAATGGCCGCGGCACGATCTGCGGCGCGCTGGGCCGCGCGCGGTGCCTCGATCTCCTTTGCGTAGAGATCGCGCACGACGCGATCATCCTCGGGCAGCGTATTTTCCACGCGACCGGTGGTGACAAGCTCGTCGTACATGGCGGTAACGATGCGCCGGTCCTCAGCGTCGGCGAGGCGCTTGGCGAGCGTCTTGGCCGGGATCTTTATGGCGGCCATGACGGTGTCGAGGGCGAGGTCGACCTCCGGAGGCGCGACGCCTGTTTCCTCGAACGCGCGGTCGAGCACGGCGGCGAAGGACGCAGCGGCGTGGACGACAAGCTCGCCGAGGATCTTGCGGCTCACGAGATCGAGGCCGGCGGGCGGATCGCTGACGCCCTTGGTCAGGTCGTAGTGGGCGATCAGCGTCTCGTAGTGTGCGTTGGCCTTCTCGGCGCCGCTCACGATCAGCTCGCGCAACCAGGTGTCACCGTTGGTCGCAGCGATCGTGAAATGTCCGTGCGCGGCGAGGCCCTCGGCTCTCAACGCGTCGTAAGAACGCGAGATCGACCACTCGGCGGCGCGATGGATGCTGTTCTCGGCGTCCGACTGGCCGGTGTGGAACGGCTGGATCGGGTCGGTGACGTAATGCGAGAGCACGCCCGCGCTCCAGACCGCCTCGGGCCAGTCCTCGCGGGTGAGGGCTGCGCACAGCGTGCCGTACCATTCCTCGGCCTTTGCGAGCGCGCCGCCCCAGTAGCCGTCGCGGACGTGCAGGACGTGGTTCTTGAAGTCCTTGAACGCGTTGTCCGGGGCTTTCGAGGCTTCCATGTAGCGCTCGGCATGCTTCAGGAACAGGCGCTGCCAGTATTCGTATTCCGGGCATGCGAGATGGCGCAGCGCGTCGAGCGCCAGCTTGTGGTGGGTGCCGGTCGCGTGAGCGGCGTAGACGATCCGGAACAAGAGCGACATGCGGTTTTTCCCTGCCGGGCGATTTCCCGAATCAAGTTTGGGCCGAGTCGGGGTGTGGCGAGAAGATGGTCGCGCCGCAGGCCTGTGGAGCACTGCGGCTCTAAAAGAAGTCAAGGAGCGCCTGCAACGTGGCCTCGGGCGCTTCCTCGGGCAGGAAGTGGCCGCAGTCGATGGCGTGGCCTTCGACGAAGCTTTCCGATTTCTCGCGCCAGGCGGCGAGGACGTCGAATTTCTTGCCGACGATGCCGCGGCTTCCCCAGAGGGCCAGCAGCGGCGCCGTGAGCTTGAGGCCCGCGGCGTCGCTTTCGGCATCGTGCACGAGGTCGATCCCGGCGGCGGCGCGATAATCCT
Source organism: uncultured Hyphomicrobium sp. (assembly GCA_964508485.1). Taxonomy (GTDB): domain Bacteria; phylum Pseudomonadota; class Alphaproteobacteria; order Rhizobiales; family Hyphomicrobiaceae; genus Hyphomicrobium_C. The sequence continues at coordinate 30,415 of CAZDUD010000030.1, forward strand.
CGCAGGCGCCGTGGATGGCCGCGGGGTCGAAGTAGGCTTCGACGTAGTGGCGCAGGATGGCCTCGTCGAAGGCGCCTTCGGTCTTGCACCAGGAGGCGATGGTCTCGCGAATGTAGTGGTGCGTGTTGTTGGCGATCATACGCTCCGGAAAGTCCGCCGGCTGGATCAGGAAGAACCAGTGATAGTAGGCTGTCGCGAAGTCCTTGTCGGTTGCGGCGTACATCGTGGCCGTGGGGCAGATGTCGAGCACGGCCAGGCGCTTCACCGTTTCCGGGTGATCGAGCGCGAGGCGGTGGGCCACGCGACCGCCGCGGTCATGGCCTGCAAGGCGGAAGCGGTCGAAGCCGAAGGCACGCATGAGGGCGACCTGGTCAGCCGCCATGGCGCGCTTCGAATAGGTGGCGTGGTCGCCACCGCCGGGCGGTTTGCTCGAGGCGCCGTAGCCGCGCAGGTCGGGGATGACGAGGGTGAAGCGGTCTGAGAGGCCGGCTGCGATTTTTCGCCAGCAGGCGCGGGTCTGCGGGAAGCCGTGCAGCAACAGCAGCGGCGGCCCGTCACCACTTACGAGCGCTGCGATCTCAATGCCGTTGCCGACGGCAACGGTGTGTGATGTAAAGCCTTCGAACATTTGGCCGACCCTCCGGCCGACCATAGGCTAAGCATCAGATCGGGGAAAGTTTTCATGAAGCTCGTGCGGTTTGGCTCCAAGGGCTCGGAGAAGCCCGGTCTCCTGGACAAGGACGGCAAGGTCCGCGACCTCTCGCAGCACGTTTCCGACATCACCGGCGAGACGCTGTCGCCGGAGAGCCTCGCGAAGCTTCGCGCCCTCGATCCCGCGTCGCTGCCGTTTGCGCCCGAGGGCGTGCGCCTTGGACAGCCCGTCGCGCGGCCGTGGAGCTTCATCGCCATCGGTCTTAACTATGCCGACCATGCCAAGGAAGCGGGGCTCGAGGTGCCGTCCGAGCCCGTCATCTTCAACAAGCTTGGCAACACCATCTCGGGTCCGTTCGACGACGTGATCTATCCCAAGAACGCCAACCGGCTCGACTGGGAGATCGAGCTTGCGTTCGTGATCGGCAAGCGGGCGCGCTACGTCGAGCAGAAGGACGCCATGGACTATGTGGCGGGCTACACGATCTGCAACGACGTCTCAGAGCGGCGCTTCCAGATGAAGCGCAACGGGCAGTGGTTCAAGGGCAAGGCGGCGGAGACGCTGGGGCCGCTCGGTCCCTGGCTCGTGACCCCCGACGAGATCCCGGACCCCTCCAATCTCGCCATGATGCTCACGGTCAACGGCGAGGTGAAGCAGCAGGGCTCGACGGCGACGATGATCTTCTCGATCCCCTACCTTGTCGCCTACATCACCGAGTTCTGCGTGCTGGAGCCCGGCGACGTGGTCACGACGGGGACGCCGCCGGGCGTGGGCTCGGTGATGAAACCGCCGCAGTACCTGCAGGCCGGCGACGTCATGGAGCTTACCATCGAGGGGCTCGGCACCCAGCGGCAGACGGTGGCCCCGTTTACGGGATAAGTGCTTGCCGGAGGCTCTTTTCGGGGTGCGCGCCGCAGAATCGCCAGATTGAGGATTTGTAGCCTCTGGAGCGCGCGCGTGGATAAGTTTTCCGGCGCCAACTGGTTGATCGCAATCCTTCACCACTCCGGGCAATGACAAAAAAACCTCGCTTGAGCCTCGCACGTGGCGTGGCGCTTCTCGCGGCTTTCGCTCTCTCGGCGCCGGCCTTCGCGCAGGCGCCGGCGCCTGCTCCACCGCAGCCTTCGCAGAAGGCCGCGGCCCCGGCCGGCAAGGCAGCCCAACCGCCAGCGCCTGCGGCCCCCGCTGCATCCAAGACGCCTCTCGACGCCGCGGCTCCGAAAGAGGAGGGTGACGCCCCGAGCGGCGCGGAGCGCGCGCTCGAGCGTGCCAAGGCCAGAATCCAGGAACTTGAAGCGCGCACGGACGTGGCGCCGGCCATCCGGGAGCAGGCGCTCACGCTTTTGCGTACGGCGCTGGGGCAGATCGAGGCTGCGGCGGCGAGCGCTGCGGCGGCCACGCGGTTCCAGGAGGCGAGCCAGCGTTCGCCCGAACGCGTTGCGGAAGCCAAGCAACAGCTCGAGGCGCTGCAGAAGGAGCCCGACAACGGCGAGTTCGCGAAGCGCGTCGCACTGCTCCCAGTTATGGAAGCACAGCAGGCCTTCGATGCGGCCAACAGCGAGGCCGCCACCGTCAAGACGGATCTCGAACAGCTCGAGACGCGGCTCCGGGACATGAGCACGCGCGCCACCGGCGCACGTGAGGAGCAGTCGGTCGAAAAGCAGGCGCTCGACGCGCTCGAAAACCCCGATGCCGCGCCGGCCGCCGATCAGGATCCGGTCCTCGTCGACGCGCGCAAGGCGGCTCTCTCTGCGGAACGGCGCGCGCGCACGGCCAAGCTTCACATGCTCGAGCAAGAGCTGATCAGTCTTCCTGCGCGCCAGGCGTCTGCCACGGCGCGGCGCGACCTTGCCGCGGCCAAGCTCGAAAGGCTCAACAAGCGCATCCCGATCATCGAAGCGCACCTCACCAGGCTCAAGGATGCGGAAGCGGCGAAAAAGCAAGCGGAGACGGATCGCGAAGCGCGAAAGCTTTCCGCGCAGCATCCTGTGCTCGAAGCATACGTCAAGGATACCGAGGTCATCCGCCAGCGCGGCGCCGATGCGACGAAGCAGGTGGATGCCGGCAAGTCGAAACTGGCCGATATCCAGGCCGACATCGTCCGCGTCCGCGACAGCAAGGTTGCTGCCCAACAGGTGATCGAGATCGGTAGCATCGGCAGCGAGTTCAGCGAACTCTTGCGGGCGATGCGGGCGCAACTTCCGATCTCGGCACAGCTGCAACGCAGCATCTCGGATCGCGATCAGGCGATCGTCGACGCGCGGTTGAAGCGGCTGCAGGCGGAGGAGGCGCGGCGCGCCCTTTCGGATGCCGGCAGCATGGCGGACCGGCTGCTCGCCAACGCGGTCAAGGGCGGGGCGCCGGAACCCCCGAAAGAGGTTCGCGCGGCACTCGAGAAACTCGTCACCCAGCGTCGCGAGCTATACGTCCAGCTTCACGATGCGCTCGTGACGCGCATCTCCCAGCTTGCGGAGATCAACGCGGCCGAACGGGACCTTCTCAACCAGACGACCCAGCTTCGGGCGCTGCTCAACAGCCGCCTGCTCTGGCTGCCGACCTCAGATCCGGTCGGTGCGGGTTGGCTCAACCAGGTGCAGGCGAGCTTCGCCCGGCTCGGCGATATCGGAGCCTGGAGCGAGGCCGCCAGGACGCTCGCGGAGCGCGCTGCCGACCGGCCGGTGCTGACGGCTCTCGTCCTCGTCACCTACGTCATGCTTCTCCTCGTTTCGCGCCGTCTCTTCGCGCGTCTCGCAACAATCGCGGAGAAGGTGGGCCGGTACTCGACCGATAACTACTGGTGGACGCCCGAAGCGCTCCTCATCTCGGCGCTGCTTGCGATCCGCTCGCCGATCCTGTTCGGCTACGCCGGCTGGCTTCTGACCCAGCTCCCGCAGACCTCGGAGTTCACGACCGGCGTGGGGGCGGGACTCCTGTCCGTGGCGTCGATCGTCGCGTTCCTGCGCTTCGTGCAGTACATCTGTGTCGAGCACGGCCTCTTTTCGGTGCATTTCGGATGGCCCGAGCGGGCGCGCGCGACGCTGTTGCAGAATGTCGTCTGGTTCAGGTACGCGATCATTCCGATTGCGTTCATCCTCGGCATGATCAACGCCAGCAGCTCGCAGTACCTGCGCGACGGGCTCGGGCGGTTCGCCTTTCTTGCCGGCGGGATCGTGGTCTCGTTTTTCCTCGCGCGTGTTCTGGATCCGCGCCGCGGCATTTTTGCCGAGCGCCTGGTGCCGGGGAGCCTGCTCGCGGGTACGCAGCTCGTCTGGTATCCGCTGCTTTCAGCCGTTCCGATTGTGATCGCCGGGCTCGCGCTCTGGGGCTACTACGACGGCGCCTCGCAGATCCAGGTCGGCCTTACCCTCTCGGTTGCCATCGTCGTCGGTGCGTTTCTTGCCTATAGCGTCGTCATGCGCCAGGTGCTCGTTGCGCGCCGACGGCTCGAGATCCGGCGTGCCCAGGAGCGACGCGAGAAGGCCCGTGCGCAAGCTGCCGCGAACGAGGCGGCGGGCGAGGGAGCATCGGTGGCGATCGAGGAGCCCGAGGTCGACATCGCGTCCATCGGCGAGCAGACGCGCCAGCTCGTACGCCTCGCCGCGGTCCTCCTGCTGGCCGCCGCGCTCTATTTCTTCTGGCGCGAGGCGCTGCCGTCGCTCGCCCTGCTCGACGTTCCGCTGTGGCAGCAGACGGTGACGGTAGATGGCGCGACGCGCAGTGTCCCGGTCACGGTTTCGAACGTTCTGGTTGCGCTTGCGATCGGCATCATCACGTTCATTGCCTCGCGCAATCTGCCGGGACTTCTTGAGATCACGGCGATGCACCGGCTGCGCATCGAGGCCGGCACGCGCTATGCGGTGAGCGCCGTCTGCCGCTATCTGATCGCGATTGTCGGCATCATCTTCGCCTTCCGCAGCGTCGGCTTCGACTGGAGCCAAGTGCAGTGGATCGTCGCGGCGCTCGGCGTGGGCGTCGGCTTCGGCCTGCAGGAGATCGTCGCGAACTTCATCTCCGGCCTCATCATCCTCTTCGAGCGGCCGGTGCGCGTGGGGGACACGGTGACGATCGGCAATCTTACGGGGACGGTGTCGCGCATCCATATTCGCGCCACCAGCATGACGGACGGCGAGAACCGCGAGATCATCATTCCCAACAAGTCGCTGATCACGGAGAAGGTTATCAACTGGACGCTGACCGACAGTATCACGCGCGTGACGTTCAAGGTCGCCGTGCGCTACGGCACGGATACTTTGCGGGCCCAGATGGCCATTCTCGAGGCCGTGAAAGCGACGCCGCATGTTCTCGATACGCCGGCACCCAGCGTGTTCTTCATCGGGTTCGGTGCGTCAGCGCTCGAATTCGAGGTTCGCGCGTTCGTGTTGCAGCTTGCGCATCGCTCGACGGTCATCAACGACCTGCACGTGGCGATCGAGCGCGCGTTGCGCGAGCAGGAGATCGCTATGACCTGACGGCGGTGCGTCAAGCCCGGCCCCCATGGTACGGGAGAGATCTAGCGGACCGAGAACTTGAAGGGGACGGAGACGACCATCGGCCCGGTTCCCGCATCGGTCGGCATGGCCGGGAACGGGGCGGCCCGATCGATGGAGGCCACGGCAGCGTCATCGAGCACCTTCGAGCCCGAGCTGGACGTGACCTCGCGCGAGATCAGCTCGCCCTGCGGCCCCACCGTGAAGCGGACCACGGCGGTGCCCGCGAACTTCGAGCGCGGGTTCACCTTCTTCTTCGAGATGTGCGAGAAGAGCCGGCCGCGATAGGCGGATATGGCCGTGGTGTCGCCGCCCGTTTTCGCGACCTCTTCCTTCGCCTTCTGCTCTTCGATCGCCAATTCTGTCTGCTCGACAGCGGCGAACTCCTCCTTGGGCGGCTCCTTGACCACCTCCTTGATCTCCTCGACGACCTTCTCCTGGTCGGGGCCGTTCTCCGAGGAGATCACAGCCTGGGTGTCCTCCTCGATCGGCTTCACCTCTTCGACCGGGGGAGCCGAGTGGAGCACTTGGGGCGGCGCCTCGACGGCTTCGATGTACTCCTGGTAGGCGCCCTGCTCGACGATGAAAACGTCCTCGCCGGAGCCCTCCTCCAGGGACGCCCCGCCGGGCGAGGCCAGAAAGAACGCCACGACGCCGCCGTGGAGCGCGAACGAGACCAACCATGTTACAGCGCGAAGCGACATCCTACGCGACGGGCTCCGTGGGTTCACTGCGGCTTGGGCTTGGGCTGAGAGAGCAGCGACACGCGTCCGTATCCGCTTTCGCCGACGCGGCCGAGGACGTCCATGACGTCGCCGTAGCTGCTCTTCTTGTCGGCGCGCACGTACACGACCGAGTCGCCTTCGCTAGCGCGCAGCTCGCGCAGGCGCGGCACGAGGCCGTCGGCGGTGACCGGCTCCTCGCGAATGTAAAGCGCGCCGTCGCCAGCCAGAGATACCACCATCGCCTTCTTCGACTGGCTGACGCGGGCAGCAGACGTATTCGGAAGCTCGAGCGGCACGCCGGCGACCATCAGGGGGGCTGCGACCATGAAGATGATCAGCAGCACGAGCATCACGTCCACCATGGGCGTGATGTTGATCTCGGCCATCGGACGATAGCCGCCGTCGTCCTCGTCGCCTTGCGGCGCACCGTTGCCGACTGCCATCGCCATCTCAGGATGCCTTTCCTGCGCGCGCGAACGGCTCAGACTGGGGGCGCGAGAGGCGCTTCGCCAGCTCTATGATCGTCGTGTTGGCGCGGTTGGAGCCGCGGCCGAGCGAGACCGAGATCATGTTGTAGGCCATGACGGCCGGGATCGCGGCGGCAAGGCCGAGGGCGGTTGCGAACAGGGCCTCGGCGATGCCGGGCGCAACGACCGCGAGGGACGTGTCCTTCTGCTGAGCGATTGACGTGAAGCTGTTCATGATGCCCCAGACGGTGCCGAACAGTCCGATGAACGGCGCAGCGGAGCCGACGGTCGCCAGAAAGGGCAAGCCGACCTCGAGCTTCTGGAGCTCGGCCTTGAGGGACGAGCGCATGGCGCGCTCGAGGCGGGCGCGCAGCTCGGAGCGAGGCTCGTTGCGGCCGCCATCCTCCGCCTCGTGATGAGCGGCTGATAGCAATGTCCGC